>JACQQK010000076.1 GCA_016207065.1 Nitrospinota bacterium | reverse complement strand
GTTGCATCAACACCGCCACCACGGAGGAATCGACCCCGCCGCTCAAGGCGCAGATCGCCCGGCCCTCCTCGCCGAGCCGGTCGCGGATATCGCCGATGGCGTAATCGGCGAACCAACCCCCCTCCCAGAACTGGCCGCATCCGCAGATGTCGTAGAGGAAGTTCTGCAGGATGAGTTTGCCCTCCGCCGTATGCGCCACCTCGGGATGGAACTGGATGGCGTAGATTTTGGCGAGGGGGTCCTCGATCGCGGCGATGGGCGAGTTCTCCGTAAAGGCGGTGGCCTTGAACCCCGCCGGGACCTTGTTGATCCGGTCGCCGTGGCTCATCCACACCGCGGAGTTGTTCTTCACGTTTTGGAACAGCCGGGAGTACTCGCGGATCATCAACTGGGCCCTGCCGTATTCCCTGTGGGGGGACGGGTCCACGGCCCCGCCGAGTTGGTGGGCGATCAATTGCATGCCATAACAGATGCCGAGGATGGGGATCCGCAGGTCGAAAAGCCCCGGCGGGCACAGGGGCGCGCCCGGTTCGTGGACGCTGGCCGGGCCTCCCGAAAGGATGATGCCCTTGGGATGGTACTTGATGATCTGGTCGATATCGACCGTGCAGGGGTGGATTTCGCAGTAGACCTTGCACTCCCGCACTTTCCGCGCGATGTTCTGCGTGTACTGCGAACCGTAATCCAGGACCAGGATTTTTTGCTTGTGTAAGTCTTCGGCGGTCATGAAATGGGATGGGCGGCCGACGGTAGCCAGAGGTTCGTCGCGGTTTTTATTCGACCTGGTAATTGGGCGCTTCCTTGGTGACGATCACGTCGTGGACATGGCTTTCCCGCAGGCCGGACGCGGTTATCTTGATGAACCGGGTTTTCTTCCTCAATTCCTCTATGTTGGAGCAACCGCAGTAACCCATGCCGGCGCGCAGGCCGCCCAGCAGTTGATGGACGGTGAAGGAGAGATACCCCCGGTAAGGGATGCGGGCCTCCACGCCCTCGGGGACCAGCTTGCTTTCCGAAAGTTCGAGTTCCTGGAAATAGCGGTCGCTACCGCCCTTGGACATGGCGCCGATGGAACCCATCCCGCGGTATTCCTTGTAGCTCCTGCCTTGATAGAGGATTTTTTCGCCGGGGCTCTCGTCGGTCCCCGCGAACAGCGAGCCGATCATGACGGTATGGGCCCCGGCGGCAATGGCCTTGGCGACGTCGCCCGAGTGCTTGATGCCACCGTCGGAAATGACGGGGACCCCGAATTTCTGGGCCGCCTTGGCGCAGTTGGCGACCGCCGACATCTGCGGCACGCCGACGCCGGTCACGATGCGGGTCGTGCAAATCGACCCCGGACCGATGCCCACCTTCACCGCGTCGGCCCCGGCCTTGATCAAATCGACGGTCCCCTCGGCCGTGGCCACGTTGCCGCCGATGACTTGTAGCTTGGGGAACGTTTTTTTAATCTCCAGGACCGCGCGCAGGACGCGCTCCGAATGCCCGTGCGCGCTGTCCACCACGAGCGCGTCGAGGCCCACGTTGACCAGCGACTGGATGTGCTCCATGTAATCCTGGGCCACGCCCAGGGCCGCGCCCACCCGCAGGCGTCCCTTACCGTCCTTGGCCGCGCGCGGATACTGTCCGGCCTTCTCGATGTCCTTGATCGTGATCAGCCCCTTCAAATTACCCTTGCCGTCCACCACCGGGAGCTTCTCGATCCGGTTGTCGTGCAGGAGGCGCTTGGACTTCTCCAAGGTCGTCCCTTCGGGGATGGTGACCAGGTTCTCCTTGGTCATCAACTCCGAGATGTCTTTTTCCAGGTCGGTCTCGAACCGCAGGTCGCGGTTGGTGAGGATGCCCACCAGCTTCCCCTTTTTGGCGATGGGGATGCCGGTGATTTTATATTTGTCCATCACCTCCAGCGCCTGGCGGATCTTTTGGTCCGGCTCCAGCGTTATGGGGTCGGGTATCATGGCGCTGACCGAACGCTTCACCTTGTCCACCATCTTGCGCTGGAGCGGGGGAGGAAGGTTCCTGTGGATGATGCCGATGCCGCCTTCCTGCGCCAAGGCAATGGCCAGCGCGCTTTCGGTGACCGTATCCATGGGCGCGCTGACCAGCGGGCAGTTCAACCGTATCTTGCGCGTCAACTGGGTCTCGATGTTCACCTCCGTGGGCAACACCTTGGAACGCGCCGGCAATAACAAAACGTCGTCGAACGTCAAATAGGTATCGATTTTTTCCGGATCCAACATGGATTTATTGCGAGTTATTTTTATAACCCCAGAAAAACAAAGGGTTAATTGTTCAAGGAGAAAATAAAAAAGATAATTCTAGCACGGCTTGGGAAAGTATTTGTAGGTAAATTTTAATTTTCTCGAATTTGGAGACGTCAAAAGCGCAACAATCGACTATAATCGACACATGCTCGGGAAAAATCCGCTCAATCTTATTTCATTAATAGCGATGGTTGTCCTCCTTGCCGCCGGCCCGCCGGAGGGACAAGCCAAAGACCATATTTCCGGCGCCGCCGGCGGCAAACAGGCCCATGTCTCGGGCTCGGGGGACAGTAAGCCCGGCCATGTTTCGGGCGGCGCCAAGAACCATATTTCCGGTTCCGCCGTCGAAAGCAAGGAACCGGGGACGGTCTACCCGCCTTTGGTCAGCCGGGAGGAATGGGCGGGAACATACTTCAAGGGAAAGAAGCTGGGGTTTTCCCATTGGCGCGTGCACATTTCCGGCAATAGCGTCACGGTGAACTCCAAAACCTACATGCGCCTGCAGAGCCCCGAAGGCGACCAGATCACCTCATTCGCCCAGGAGACACAACTGTCGCCGGACCTGCGCCTTCAAGGTTTCTCTCTCCTCCAGGAAATCACCGGGCACCGGCAGAAGGTAGAGGCGCGCGCGAAAGACGGCCAATTGGTTTACGGAGTATCCACCCTGGGATACGACAAGGAAAAAACCATGCCCCTGTCTCCCGGACTGGCTCCGTCGTCCACCTATTTGTTGAATATCTTCAAGAACGGGTTGAGGGTGGGCGCCAAGGGGACGATCCCTCTTTTCGTGGAACCTTTTCAAATGTTGACCGCTCTCGAATACCGGGTATTGCGGCGGGAAAAGATCTCCTTCGACGGCCGTCCGGCGGAGGCTTTTGTTATCTCGCAAAAAGCGAGCGGGATCGAATCCACCCTCTGGGTCCTGGAGGACGGAAGCGTGGCCCGGGAATTGACCAACCAGGGGTTCGAATCCAGAAAGGAATCCAAGGAGTCCGCCCAATCCTTCAAGGAGGGCACGATCTCGGTCAGTAGCTTCATCACCCTCAGCATGGTGAAAGCGCAACGGGAGATCGACAACCCCCAGTCGCGGCGCAAGATGAAACTGAAGTTTTCCCAGTTGAAGAACCCGGAAATGATCCCCAGGGACCGGCGGCAAACGCCTCTCAAGACGGAACGGCATGACGACCAATCTTACAGCGCCGTTTTGATGGTCGAATCGGAACCGCCCATGTCCCTTCGTCCGGCCCCTTTACCCGTGGAAAAGGTCGAGGACCCGCAATTGCTGGAGGACTCCGCGGAAATCCAATCCAAGAACCCCTTGATACGGGCCCTGTCGCAACAGTTGGTCAGGGGCAACCCCAACTCCTGGCAGGCCGCCTTGCGCATCAACCGCTGGGTCTACCAGAACCTGGACAAGGCGCTGGTCGATACCTTCACCGCCCTGGACGCCCTGCGGGAGCGGCGCGGGGAATGCCAGAGCCATACCAACCTGTTCACCGCCCTGGCGCGGGCCGCCGGGATTCCCACGCGCGTGGTCAACGGTCTGGTGTATTCTCCCGAGTATAAAGGGTTCCTGTACCATGCCTGGCCCGAGGTGTACGTGGGCGAATGGCGGGCCCTCGACCCCACTTTTGGCCAGGAAATCGTGGATGCCACGCACATCAAACTTTCCGTGGGCGATGCCGCCGCGCAATTCAAGCTGATGGAATTCATCGGCCAACTGAGCGTAGAACCTATTGAATAATAAAGTATTTTAAACATAGCTTCCCGGCGTTTGATCGCTTTCAAAATTCATCCGCCCCCCGTTTGGCGATCATTTTGGACTGTTCCGCTCCCGATCCTTTTTTTGGGGAAGCGAAAATCCCTTGAAATTTTAGCGGTTAAAATGCCTAAAAAAATTTCCATTTTGTCAATATATTTATCCGCCCGAAACGGGCATAAAATGTATTGACAACCCCACATGTAGTGTATATTTTATAATTGGCTACTAAATATAGTAATTTCAGGTGGCTTTGGGTTGTTTCAGCCCCAACCCATTTTTGAGCTTTATTTTTCTCCTTATCGAGAATACTTTCCTTCATTTTGGAGATGCACCATGGAAATCAACCTCGCCTTCACCAGTGACCTGGAAGACCCCTTCAAAGGCTTTACATTCGTGGAACGCGCCTCTCGGATCACGAATACGGACGGATCATTAGTTTCTGAAATAAAAGGGGTTATCGTTCCAGATTTCTGGTCGCAGGTGGCGGTCGACATCATGGCGCAAAAATACTTCCGCAAGGCGGGCATCCCCGCCCGTCTCCGGAAGAAGGTTGAGGACGGGGTTCCGGAATGGTTATGCCCTTCCGAGGGAGACGCGGAGACGCTGGTCCAGCTTCCCATGGAGGAACGGTTCAAGGGAGAGACGGATTCGCGGCAGGTATTCCGTCGTCTCGCCGGGTGCTGGACCTACTGGGGCTGGAAAAACAAGTGCTTCGCCACCGAGCAGGCGGCACGGGCCTATTACAACGAGATGTGTTTCATGCTGGCCGGGCAATATGCCGCTCCCAATTCTCCGCAATGGTTCAACACCGGGTTAAATTGGGCCTACGGTATCGAAGGCCCGCCCCAGGGGCATTATTTCTTCAACACCGAGACGGACCATGTTGAAAAATCCAGGAGCGCCTATGAACGGCCGCAACCGCACGCCTGTTTTATCCTGTCCGTCAAGGACGACCTGGTGAACGAGGGCGGAATCATGGACCTGTGGCGGCAGGAGGCGCGGTTATTCAAATACGGTTCCGGGAGCGGGACCAACTTCTCCAACCTGCGCGGGGAAGGCGAGCCTCTTTCCGGCGGCGGCCGGTCCTCCGGCCTGATGAGTTTCCTGAAGATCGGCGACCGGGCCGCCGGGGCCATCAAGTCCGGCGGCACCACCCGGCGGGCCGCCAAGATGGTCACGCTGGATATCGACCACCCGGACATCGAGGAGTTCATCGACTGGAAGGTGAAGGAAGAGCGCAAGGTCGCCGCCCTGACCGCCGGAAGCAAGATCTGCCGCCGTCATCTTAAAGAAGTATTGAAGGCGTGCTGGGATTGCCAGGACGAAAAAATCCGCTTCGATCTCCGGCAGAATAAAAGCCTGCGCAAGGCGGTGCGGGAGTCCCTGCTGGCCGGCATCCCGGAGAACTATATCCACCGCGTGGTCCAACTGGGAAGCCAGGGCGTCAAGGACATCGAGTTCGAAGGGTACGACACCAACTGGAACTCCGAGGCGTATGCCACCGTTTCCGGCCAGAACTCCAACAACTCCGTGCGCCTGTCGAACGAGTTCCTGCGGGCGGTGGAAAACGGCGGGGACTGGAACCTGATCAACCGCACCAACGGCAAAATCGCCAAGACCATGAAGGCCGGTCATCTGTGGGAGAAAGTCAACGAGGCCGCCTGGGCGAGCGCCGACCCCGGCTTGCAGTTCGACACCACCGTCAACGAGTGGCATACGTGTCCGGAAGGCGGGCGGATTCGCGCCTCCAACCCCTGCTCCGAATACATGTTCCTGGACGACACCGCCTGCAACCTGGCCTCCATCAACCTGATCAAGTTTCACGAGCCCGAAACCGGCGTTTTCGATGTCGACCGGTTCCGTCACGCCTGCCGGCTGTGGACCCTCACCTTGGAAATTTCCGTGATGATGGCCCAGTTCCCGAACGAGGTCATAGCGCGGAAGAGCCACGAATACCGGACGTTGGGCCTTGGCTACGCCAACCTTGGAGCGTTGCTGATGGTTTCCGGGATCGCCTACGACTCCGAGAACGCGCGGGCCATTTGCGGGGCCATTACCGCCCTGATGACCGGCGCCTGCTACGCCATGTCGGCGGAGATCGCCAGGGACCTGGGGCCTTTCCCGCAATTCCCCAAGAACCGCGAGCCCATGCTCCGCGTCCTGCGCAACCATCAACGCGCGGTCAACGACGCCGACCCCGGCGGTTACGAAGGCTTGTCCATTACCCCGCAAGGGATCAAAGTGGTGTTCTGCCCGTCCTACCTGCTGAACGCCGCCAAAAGGGAATGGGCCGACGCGCTGATCCTGGGAGAACACTATGGCTACCGCAACGCCCAGACGACGTGCATCGCGCCGACGGGGACCATCGGCCTCCTGATGGATTGCGACACCACCGGCATAGAACCGGACTAATCCCTGGTCAAGTACCAGAAACACGCGGGCGGAGGCTCCTTCAAGATCATCAACCAATCGGTCCCCGACGCTCTACGGCGGCTGGGCTACAAGCCCGCCGAAATACAGGACATCGTCGGTTACTGCGTGGGCACGGGCAAGCTCGACGGCGCGCCCCATATCAACCGTGAATCGCTCAAGGCCAAGGGGTTCACCGACGAGGTCCTGGACAAGGTCCAGGCCGAGTTGCCCAGGGTCTTCGACATCACCTTCGCGTTCAACAAACACGTCCTGGGCGACGACTTCTGCAAAAACGTCCTTGGATTTACGGACGAGGACCTCCAATCGTTCGACTTCAACCTGCTCCAGCGCCTGGGGTTTTCCTCCGACGAGATCGCCAGGGCCAACGACGTCGTCTGCGGGGCCATGACCGTCGAAAACGCCCCGCACCTGAAGGAAAGACATTACCCGGTGTTCGATTGCGCCAACCGGTGCGGGAAATACGGCAAGCGGTTCATCGCTCCCGAGGCCCACATCCGCATGATGGCCGCCGCGCAACCGTTCCTGTCCGGGGCCATCTCCAAGACCATCAACATGCCCAACCACTCCGCGGTCGAGCAGGTGGAAAAGGCGCACATGCTTTCCTGGAGACTGATGTTGAAGGGCACCGCCATCTACCGCGACGGTTCCAAGCTGAGCCAGCCGCTCAACAGCGTCGCGGACGAGGTCTTGAAACTGGCCGAGCTGGAGGACGAGGACGCCAAGACCCCACCGGCGAAAATCGCCGAAAAGCTCGCGCGCGTGCATATGGAAAGAGAGAAAGACCGGCGAGAGAGGCTCCCGTTCCGCCGGAAAGGCTATACCCAAAAGGCCATGATCGGCGGCCACAAGGTCTATCTGCGGACCGGGGAATACAAAGACGGCCGCCTGGGCGAGATCTTTATCGACATGCACAAGGAAGGGGCCGCCTTCCGGAGCCTCATGAACTGCTTCGCCATCGCCATCTCGCTCGGCCTGCAACACGGCGTCCCGCTGGATGAGTTCGTGGACGCCTTCGTGTTCACCCGGTTTGAGCCCAACGGCATCGTCACCGGCAACGACCGGATCAGCATGTCCACTTCCATCATCGACTACATCTTCAGGGACCTGGCCATCAACTACATGGGCCGGAACGACCTGGCGCAAGTCACCCCGGAAGACCTGAGAGCGGACGCCATCCAAAAGAAGGACGAATTACCGTCGGATGAAAGCAAGGGAGACGAAACCCCGAAAGCTACGGTCCCCGGCCCGAAAAGCGAAACCATTGCCCCCGGCCCGGAAAACGATTCGACCCAGCCAGCGGTCGCGATTGCGTCCGGCAACGGTCACGGAAACGGGAACGGCCATGGAAACGGCAATGGAACACAACCCGTCCTGGCTTACGGAAACGGACATGCGCCCATCCTGATGCTGAAACCCCAGTTGACAGCGGCAAAATCGGCCGTGACCATCGCCAAGCTCAAGGGCTACGAAGGCGATCCCTGCCCCGAATGCGGACAACTCACGCTCGTGCGGAACGGGACGTGCCTGAAGTGCCAGTCCTGCGGCGCCACGTCGGGATGCTCTTGAGCGTTTCGCGCCGCGTTTAAATGCATCCCCCCTCCCTGGGCGCTTTCCGCTTCAAACCGTTTTAGCCCGGATATTGTAAGAATGCGAAGAGGAAAAGCCGGGACGCGTAGCGCTCCAAAAATCAACTAACCTCTCGACAACCTGACGTTTTCTCATATAATATTCAGGTTAGCGATTTCCCACCCATCCCGGAACAGACCTCCTCCCTCAAGGGAGGGGAGCGATTTGAGCGTTAAGTCGTCGGTTTATTTTGTAGACGTTCTAAGGAGGTTGGAAAATCATGAAACTGCCCCCATTGTCCGGGTTGCCGCTGAGCGCGAAACTTCTCGTGACGTGCTTCCTGGTCACGTTGTCGTTCGGTAACGTCGCGGCGGGAATCTATACCCAGAAGTATGTGGGGATATCCATCGAGTCCCTCGTGGAAACGTATTCCGAAAGGGACCGCGAGCATGGCGGGGCGCCCCATACCCACGACGGGAGTCCCGCGAACCGGTTCGGCGAGACGCCGATCACCCTCGACCAGGTCCGGGAGATGAAGCATCACGTGGACTTGAAGCTTCTCCTGCAGGACGCGCACGTGCATCTGTTCAGCCATGGAGTCCTGAGCATGTTCCTGGGCATCCTGGTCTTTTGGACGCGGCTCCCGGAGAAATGGAAAATCGCGCTCATCCCCCTGCCGTTTCTGGGCGGGACGCTGGATTTCGCCGGCATGTTCCTTGTCAAATTCGCCGCCGACGCGTTCGCGTACCTGATCATAGCTTCCGGGACGTTGACGGGGACCAGTTTCGTCGTGGTTTTCCTTGTCGTCAATTACGAATTGTGGTTTTCGCGACCGCAATGATTTTTATATTTAAGGAGAAAATATCATGAAAGAAAACAGACTAGGTTTTCAGGCCATTACCTTGACCTTGGCCCTGGCCCTGCTCTTCAGCGGCGCCGCCTGGGCCCATGTGACCCCCAACGTGCAGTTGGCCGGGATTCGCGAGACCGTCGCCAAACTGCTCCCGTCCGGACAATTGTACGTCAAGGACATCCAACTGAACGAAGAGCAGAAGCGCAAGCTGGACGCCCTGAGCAACTGGAAGGGGCAGTTGGGAGACGGCGAGTTCAAGTTTTTTGTCAGCCGGGACGGCGGCGACCGCCTGCTCGGCGCCCTGGTTTTCATGAGCGAGTTCACCTATCACGGCCCGGTCGTGGTGGCGGTCGCCATGGACGCCAACGGAAAAATCGCCGACGCGCGGGTGACGGACGTCCAGATGGAACCCATGGAATGGGTGAGCCCCCTGTTGCGGAACGATTACTTGCGGGAGTTCAAGGGGAAGACCGCCTCCATGGAGTTGGCCCTGGGCCCGAAATGGGAAAACGGCTACGGCGAAATGACCCGCGGCTATGCCATGCTCATCGCCAACGCCGTGAAGCGCTCGGCCCAGTTGTTCGACATGGTTTTTATCAACGGAAGCGCGAAATGAGCGCGTTTGCCCTATAAGCTTTTGCCTGGCTCAAGCGTTGTAAATCCCCCCAGCCCCCCTTTGATAAAGGGGGGCTGGGGGGGATTTTCCATCTTTCGATCCGGGCCAACCGGTCTCTCATGAATAAAATCCCGCGAACCCTGGCGCTCGTTGCGTTGATTTCGGCGTTTCAGCCGGGAGTTCCCGCCTCCGCCGAGACGGTCGAACCCATGGTGCCGTTCGTCTCGCTCAAGGAAGCGGTGGCCAAACTGCTCCCCGGCGCGAAGAAGTTGACGCAGAGGGACATCGTCCTTGGCGGCGAAAGATTGGACCGGCTCAGGAAACTGAAGAATTGGGATACCGACGAGACGCAGTTTACTCTGTACCACGCCCGGGACGAAAAAGGCCGCATCGCGGGCGCCCTGGTGATCTTTCCCGAACAGACCGTCCAGGGTCCCCTCGTGCTCGCCGTCGCCTTGTCCAACGAGGGGCGGGTGACCGAGGCCCTTCTCATGGAAGCGGGGAACAAGACCGTGGACCGGCTTTTGCCGCTGTTGCGCGCCGGCTACATGCGGACGTTCGCCGGCAAGGACAAGGACATGAAGCTGGTCCTGGACAAAAAGTTCAAAACGCCGGAATTCTCTCCCCTCGCCCAGACCTACGCCCTGCATATCGCCAATGCCGTGAAGAAATCGGCGCAACTCCTCGACGCGCTATTCAAGGGGAAACGGCGGTAGCGTGGAGAAAACGTTTGCTAACCTTCCCCCGTCATCGCGAGCGAACGCAGTGAGCGCGGCGATCCAATCCTTCTGGATTGCTTCGGCAGGGCCTCGCAATGACGCTCGACTCTTTAATCCGCGGGCGCTGGGAGGGAGGAAACGGAGTTCCTCGCGAGGGAGGCGTTTTTCACCGGCAGGATGATGGTGAAGGCCGTGCCCTGGCCCGGTCCGCTTTCGACCTCGATGCTCCCGCCGTTGTTCCTCCCGTTGCCGCGACAAACCTTCCTCTAATATAGTTCCCGCAACAAGGGATTTCATGGTTTTTGTGGCGGGAAATCCCCCATAGTTCAAAAATATTTCCTGGAGACCGGGGATGGGGGATGGCGTTATCATGGATAAGAGCGTCTAACAAAATGAGACGATGACTTGACGCTCAAATCGCTCCCCTCCCTTGAGGGAGGGGGTTGGGGGAGGGTGACCAGCGTGAACGCTGGACTCAACGCCGCCTCAGGCTGACGCCGAGGCGGAAATCGCGTTCCGGCGATCGCGTCAGCGTTATCGCCGCGTTGCCTCCGGGCGCTTGCCCGGCTTTTCACCCCCACCCGACCTCCCCCACAAGGAAGGGGGAGGATATTAATGAGAGTCTCATTTTGTTAGACGCTCTAAGAACGACGCTATTCCAAGCCGTTTCAATTTTTCGAGGCCGACCGTGTTTTTGGAAGTGGAACCCAATCCCAACGTCGAAAAAAGTTTCAGCATGGCCTACCGCGAGACGTCCCCGCCGCGCGAGGTCTTCTGCATAAAATATGGGGCGGGGGAAGAGGAAAAACCCGTCCAGGTTACCGGATGGGACAGCCGGACGCAATCTCCCTGCCCGGCCTACGCTTGTCGCATCGAAGAGTCGGGCGACGGCATCGCCCTTTTGATTTACGGCGGTTCCGGAGGCATTCGCATGAAACCCCTGGAAGACGAATCGTCCTGGGACGTGACCTCGCCCGGCCAATGGGGGGAGACGCACCTGGTTTATCCCATCGATTGCTTCGTGGTCTACCAGGACAATATTCGATAAAAATCGCCGTTTTTGCATCCCACCGGTCCGACGGCCCGGCGATTCTATTCCGAAAGCCCGAAAACCCGCCAAATCAAAGCAATGTTTGAATAAACGGGCATAAAAACTTGTCACGCATACAACATTATGCTAATCTGATGCACACAACCTCCCCAAAAAGATTACCGGGAGAACATCACGCACGCTTCCCGATCGGACCGAGGGTGGCCCCCTGGGTTCTCGGTCCGAAATGAAGGATGCGGAGGGAAAACCATTAAATAAAGGAAAATTATGACGGAAGTTACGATGAAAGATTTGCTGGAAGCGGGAGTCCACTTTGGCCATCAGACCACGCGTTGGAACCCCAAAATGAAAAAGTACATCTACGGCGCGCGCAACGGGATTTATATCATCGACCTCCAGAAGACCCTCAAGAAATTCCGCGAGGCGGAGCAATATGTGCGGGACATGAGCCAGACGGGCAAGAGAATACTCTTCGTCGCGACCAAAAAACAAGCCCAGGACCTGGTCGCCGAGGAAGCCGAACGGTGCGGCATGTACTATGTGAACCAGCGCTGGCTCGGCGGCACGTTGACCAATTTCTCCACCATCCGGCAGAGCATCGACCGGCTCAAGGGACTGGAAGCCATGGAGCAGGAAAACCAGTTCGAGTTGTTCCACAAGAAGGAAGCCGTGAAAAAGCGCAAGGAAATCGTCAAGTTGAACAAGTTTCTTTCCGGCCTGAAAAAAATGGAACGGCTCCCGGACGCCGTCTTCATTATCGACACCAAGAAAGAGAAAATCGCCCTGGCGGAAGCCCGGAAACTGGGGATCAAGATCATCGCCGTCGTCGATACCAACTGCGACCCCGACGGGATCGACTACCCCATCCCCGGCAACGACGACGCGATACGGTCCATCAGGCTGTTCACGCGGCGGGTCGCCGAAATATGCCTGGAAGGACAGGAAATATACAACGCCGGACGCAGGGGGCAGTCGGAGGAAAGCGGGTCCTCCTCGCGGGGCAGGGAAAAAGCGAAGACAAAGGGTTCGGAAGCCGATATTGACCAAAGCGCGAGCGCCGAGGAAGCAATCCACGCCTAGTCAGCTTGCAGTTCAATCCCAGCCGTTTTTTTCGCAACAGGCAAAAATCAATTGGAATGGACGTTGCCGCCAAAATGGCATAAACTCCATTTTGGCGGAGACGTGAACGGGCCGGCGGCGTATCGCCGCGGGAAGGCTCCGCCTCGCGCTTGCGCCGAGGCGGCGTTGAGACCCGCGTCACGCCGGCGCCGCCCGGGACAAAAGAGAAATTTTTCAACCCCTTGGAACGAAAAGGAGTTAATGTAGAATGGAAATTACCGCGGAAATGGTAAAGACCCTGCGCGAGAAGTCCGGCGCGGGGATCATGGAATGTAAACAGGCCCTCAAGGAAACCAATGGGGACTTGGAGGAAGCCGTCGTCTACCTCAGGAAACGGGGACTGGCCAAGGCCAGCAAAAAAGAGGGCCGCGCGACCTCCGAAGGCGCCATCGGCTCGTACATCCATGCGGGAAGTAAAATCGGGACGATGGTGGAACTCAACTGCGAGACCGACTTCGTGGCCAATACCCCCGACTTCAAGGAACTGCTGAAGGACATCGCCATGCATATCGCCGCGGCCAAACCCCGGTTCGCGTCGCGGGACGAAGTCACCCCGGAGATCCTGAAACAGGAACGCGAGATCTTCGCCCATCAGGCCCGGGAGTCCGGGAAACCCGACAAGGTCGTCGAGAAAATCGTCGAGGGCAAGATGGAAAAGTTCTACGAGGAAAATTGTCTCCTGGACCAGTATTTCATCAAGGAGAACACCGTCACCATCCAGGAATTGATCAAGCAGAAGATCGCGAAACTGGGCGAGAACATCACGGTGGGCAAGTTCGCCCGGTTCGAAATCTCGAAATAAGAAAGAGCGCCCGAATGAGCGGATCCGTGTATCGGAGAATTCTTTTGAAACTGGGCGGCGAAAGCCTGGCCGCGCAGGACGGCGGTTTCGGGATCGACCAGGCGGCCTTGTCCAACATCGCCGGCGAAATCCTGGACGCCAGGGCGCTGGGGGTGCAGACGGGCATCGTGATCGGCGGCGGCAACATCTTCCGGGGGGCCACCGCGAGCGTCCTGGGTATGGAGCGCGTCACGGCCGACTACATGGGGATGCTGGCCACCGTCATCAACGCCTTGGCCCTGCAACACGCCCTGGAGAAGGTCGGGCTCCCCACCCGCGTGCAGAGCGCCATCGAGATCCATCAAATGGCGGAGCCGTATATCCGCCGGCGGGCCATCCGCCACCTGGAAAAGGGACGCGTGGTGATCTTCGCGGGCGGCACCGGCAACCCCTACTTCACCACCGACACCGCCGCTTCGTTGCGCGCCATCGAGATCGAGGCCCAGGTCATTTTCAAGGCCACCAAGGTGGACGGCGTGTATTCCTCCGACCCCATGAAGGACCGGAACGCCGTCAAATTCACGAACCTTTCGTATCTGGAGGTCCTGGAAAAAGGGTTGAAGGTGATGGACTCCACGTCGGTGTCCCTGTGCATGGACAACAAACTCCCCATGGTCATCTTCAACGTCCGGGAAAGAGGAAACATCAAGCGGGTCTTGCTGGGCGAAAAGCTCGGCACCACGGTAGGAGCCGTTAAATGATCGACGACCTCATCAAGGAATCCGAAAAAAAGATGAAGCATTCCCTCGACCACCTGCACCTGGAACTGGGCAAGGTGCGCACGGGGCGCGCCTCCCTTTCCCTCCTCGAGGGGGTCAAACTGGATTATTACGGGAACCCGACGCCCTTGAACCAGGTGGCCACCCTGGGGACCCCCGACAGCCACACCATCACCATCCAGCCCTGGGACCATTCCGTCATCAAGGCCATCGAGAAAGCCATCCAGGCGTCCGACCTGGGCCTGTCGCCCTCGAACGACGGCAAGGTCGTCCGGTTGAACATACCGCCGCTCACCACCGAACGCCGCCAGCAGATGGCCAAAACCGTCAAAAAGCTCGCGGAGGAATGCCGGGTGGCGATCCGCAACGTCCGGCGCGAAGCCAACGACAAGGTCAAGTCCCAGGAAAAAAACCATGCCATATCCCAGGACGACCACAAACGTCTGCAAGACAGAATTCAAAAAGCGACCGACCAAAGCATCGCGGAAGTCGACAAGATCGCCCAATCCAAGGAAAAAGACCTCTTGGAAGTTTGATTTTTGTCCTGTAATATCTTCATATACGGGTTTTACAACGGCCAAGGACCCGCGCGGTTTCCCTTCGATCCCTGTTTTTCCAGGAGAGTCTGACAGAATGAAGTCCCCACGCCCTCCAGCGTGACGCTGGCTTCATTGCCGCCCCGGCGCAAGCGAGGGGGCGGAGTTGCCCCCGGGGGCGTCCCCGGTTGGCCGGCGAGAAACGTCATTGGACGACATGACCTTGCAAGAACAAATCGACTACTCGAGACTGCCCCGGCACATCGCCATCATCATGGACGGAAACGGGCGCTGGGCCAAGGGGCATTTCCTGCCGCGCGTCGAGGGCCACCGGCAGGGCGTCAAGGCCGTCGACCGGATCGTCTCCCTCTGCGCCAAGCTCAAAATCGAGGCCCTGACCCTCTATTCCTTTTCCGACGAAAACTGGAACCGGCCCCGGGCGGAAGTTTCCGCGCTCATGAAGATCCTCGACCAATACCTGCGCCAGGAACTGGAACGGATGAACCGGGAGAATATCCGCTTCAACGCCATCGGGCGTATCGACGAACTGCCGCCCGACATCGTCAAGCTCGTCAAGAGCTCCCAGGAGTCCACCCGGCGCAATACCGGAATGATCCTGACCCTGGCCTTGAGTTACGGCGGGCGGCAGGAGATCCTGGACGCCGTGAAAAGAATGGCCGGAAAAATCCGCGAAGGTTCCCTGAAACCCGAGGACGTCGATTTCCCCGTCTTCGAAAGTTTTCTCTACACCCGCGACCTGCCGGACGTCGATCTGTTGATCCGCACGAGCGGGGAAAAGAGGATCAGCAATTTCCTCCTTTACCAGATCGCGTATACCGAGCTCCATTACAC
>JACQQK010000079.1 GCA_016207065.1 Nitrospinota bacterium | reverse complement strand
TTCCCGTTCGGGAGTCCGGTCGCTCACGGCGACGTCCGGCCCGGGCTTGATCCGCGGCATGGAGGCCATCTCTTCCTGGCCGGGAGCCCGCATACCCATCGTCCTGCTGGACATGTGCCGGGTCATCAATACCCCCCTGGCCATTCAGCCGGACAACATCGAAATCTCTTTTCTGCTGAACACCGGATTGATCGTCCTGCACGGCGAGAACCAGCAGGACTTCTTCGATTATCCCCTGATCGCGTTCACGGTGTCCGAGAAAGTGGACGTCACCTTGCCCGTCGTCGTCTCCGTCGATGGATTTTTTGTGACCCATGCCCGGGGACACGTGAGCATCCCTTCCGCGGACATCAAACTGCCCCCGCGCGACGGCTGGAAATGCGCCGTGCCCGCGATGGACAACGAGAATCCGCCGGCGAGAATCTCGCGCGACGCCCCCATTCAGAAGAGCAACTTCATCAGCTACCACATGCACGCCAGCTGGCAACAGGAGGTATTCGCGGCGGTCCAGCGGTCGGCCAGATATCTGAGAAAATACCTGAAGGGTTTGGTCGAGATCGTCAATCCGGACGCCGAGGAGATGATCATCGCCTCCGGCTCGGCGGTGTCCCAGTCGCGGGAAGCCATCCGCCAGTCGGCGGAAATGGGCCGCAAGGTCGGCCTGATCAAAATCAAGTCTCTCCGCCCGTTCCCGACGCAAGAGATCCGCGACGCCTGTAAAAACGTCAAGCGGATTCTGGTGCCGGAGTTCAACCAGGCCGGGTGGTTGCACAAGGAGATTTGCGCCACTCTATACGGGTATTCCAACGCGACGATCCATCCCGGCCCCCGGGTTTTCGGCGGCATGACCATGCCCACCGAGATGATTCTGGAATGGCTGGAGGAAAGCCGGAAATAAACGTCCCCGCTCGACGATCTTATATTGAGCGAGGGCGTTTTGTGATACTGTGTTTTCAGGCGAGGCGTTGCGCCTGTTCGACAGCGCCCAGCGTGTCCCGCTTGCCGGGCATGCTCCCATAATTTAACGATCGAGTTGTATTCATATAGAAAGGCAATTCCCATGTCCCTAGAAACCTTGAGAGTCTCTCCAGGCTACGAGCACATCTTGCCCATCGAGTATCAGGACCTGATCAACCACGGCCCCTATGGCCGCCAGGTAAAAGTTTCCGAAATGGGCAAATTCAAGGAGATCATCGAGGAACATCCCATGTGCGCGGGATGCGCCATGAGCCTGTTCATCCGCCTGACCATGATCGGCCTGCCGACGCCGGAGCACACCGTCCTCGTCGGCACGGCGGGTTGCGGACGGCTGTCCATCAGCCAGGCATCGATCCCGTTCATCTACGGCAATTACGGCGACACCAACGCCGTCGCCTCCGGGTTGAAGCGCGGCCTGGAAATCCGTTTCCCCAACCAGAAAAAGGACGTGGTCGTCATGGCCGGCGACGGCGGGTTGATCGACATCGGCTTCAAACACCTGATGCACGCCTGGTTCCGGCAGGAAAAATTCACCACCATCATGCTGGACAACGAGGTTTACGGGAACACCGGCGGCCAGGAAAGCGGCATGACCCAGAAAGGCAGGGTCCTGAAAATGGCGCCGCGCGGCAAACAGGTGGACAAGATCGACGCCATCGGCCTGGCCAAGGTGGCCAAGGTGGACTACATCGCCCGGATCGCCCCGACCAACCCGGCGCGCGTGGCCCGCACCGTCCGGCGCGCGGTCCTCGTGGCGCGGGAAATCGGCTCCAGCTACATCCAGGCCTACACCTCCTGCAACATCGAATACGCCATACCGACCCCCGAGGTCATGAAGGACGCCTTCAACGTGGAAAAAGAGCGCTACGGGTTCGAGGAGATCCTTTCCGACCGGGCCAAGGAGTACCTGAACGAGATCGAAAAGAAGGACAAAGAGAAGAAGTAAAAATAACCAGGAGGAGTCCAGGATATGTCGTCTGTCAAACGCTACAACATCCGCATGGCGGGTATCGGCGGCCAGGGAGTGGTCACCGCGTCCCACATCTTGAGCAACGCGGTCATCATCTCCGGGGGCGAAAGCTCCCTGGTGCCGTTCTTCGGCTCCGAGAAACGGAACGCGCCCGTGGAAAGCTACGTGCGCATCTCCAACGACCGGATCTACGAGATCGGCGAGATCGTTTACCCGAACGTCCTGATGATTTTCAGCGCCCAGGTCATCACCCTCGGCAAGTCCTACACCATGCCTTTCTATACCGGGCTGAAAAAGAACGGGATCATCGTCATCAACAGCAAGACCCCCTTGAGGTTTTCCCTGGACGAGCAAAGGGAACTGGACGAGAACGGAGCGCGGATTTACTATCTCCCCGCCACGGAATTGGCGAACGAGGTCGCCAAGACCGAGCTGGCCACCAACATGGCCATGGTCGGCGCCATGGCCGCCATTTTCGGCATGCCCGACATGCAGTCCATCGAGGGCTCGGTCCGCGACCGGTTCATCGGCAAGGGCATCGTCGTCTCCGGCGGCACCGCGGCGCTCGACAGCGTCATCGAAAAGAAGTTCGCCAAGAAACAGAAGCTGTTGGAAGCCAACATGGACACCATCAAGGCCGCGTATCAGTTCGCCATCGACCAGGGTTGGGCCGAAGAGGCCAAAAACCTTAGAGAGAAAGCGGTAGCCGTCTAAACTTTTTTACTGGAGAGACCATGTATTACGTTGCCCATGTCGACAAAAATATATGTTCGCAAACTTCCTGTCACCTCTGTACCACGTTCTGTCCGGAAACCAACTGCATCAACTACAGCGAACAAGATAAGTCCGCGTATATTTCCGTCGACCGTTGCAAATCCTGCGAGATTTGCGTTTACATCTGCCGGGAAGTCGCCAAGAACAACGCCATCCAGATGAAATGGATCAATGACCTGGAGGACGGGTTCATGATCAAGAAGTCGGGCCTTGTGTTGAGATAACTTTCGATCCAAAAAGGTATTTGGGCGCGTTTCGCCAAGTACCTTTTTTTTGCTCGAATTCTTTAAACCTTACGGAGAAAGCGGAAACGATTAATGGAAAAGACGCTGGCTATTATTAAACCGGATGCCGTGGAGCGCAATTTGATCGGAAAAATACTCGCGCGAGTCGAGGCCGAGGGGTTCAAGATCGCCGCCATGAAAATGGCCCATCTCAGCAAAAGGGAAGCCCAGGGATTTTATTATGTCCACAAGCAGAGGGCCTTTTTCGACGACTTGACGACCTACATGAGTTCCGGCCCCGTGGTCATCCTGGCCCTGCGCCGCGAAAACGCCGTGCCCAAGTGGCGCGAGATCATGGGCGCCACCAACCCGGCGGAAGCCGCCCCTGGGACCCTCCGCAAGGAGTTGGGACTCAATATCGAGAAAAATTCGACCCATGGCTCCGACTCCCCGGACAACGCGGCGTTCGAAATCTCCTACTTCTTCAGCCAGGCAAACATCCATGGATGATCCCAGGCGCGCGGACCGCCGTAATTCTCATCGCCGAGCCCTTCCAAGACGCTCGTGGGGGGCCGCAGTAAAATTGACCGCCTTTCTTTGTGTCTGGCTATGGAGCCTGTCCAGCGCGCCCTCCGTCCTCGCCTCCGATTACCGCTACCAACTCTTTAAAAACCCGGAAAAATTTGGTATTTTGGTATTTCCGGCGGAAAGTCTGTTTCCCGACCTGGAGAGCTACGTTCTTTCTCTGGGTTTTGCGTCGGCGGATTCGGGCGACGCCGTCATGAGGTTCGGGACGGAACGCGAGAACCAGACGTACATGATGCCCGAGCCGGTGCAAAAAAAGCATCAAATCGAGAAATTCATCATCCTGCAAATACTCAGCGATAAAAGCCTGATGGTGGGGATCTACGATCCGGAATGGGGACTCACCCTCCCGCAGGCCATTTACCAGTTGGACGAGGTCAAAAAAAACATCCCCAAATCGCTGGATGTTTTCCGCGGCAAAATGCCCGAGAAAAAGCCCGGCGAGAAAAAAGAAGGGCGCGGCCAAAACATTGACTGGAAATTGAATTGACGGGCGGTCCCCGGTAGGCAAGTCCGCGGCGCGAACGCTTTGATTTTTGAAAACCGATTGATCGCCGATGGCGCGATGATCGACGGGAGGCGGTATCCATGCCAATCTACGAGTATGAATGCGAAAAGTGCAAGGAAGTCCTGGAGGTATTGCAAAACCCCAACGACGAGCCCCTGAAGAAATGCGAGAAGTGCGGCGGCGAACTGCATAAGGTCATCGCCAACTCGACTTTCCACTTATACGGGTCAGGGTTCTATACGACCGACAACAAGAGAAAATACCTGAAATAAACCCGCTCCCAGCTTCTCCCGACCCCTTCCCGGTCAACCGCCGCGATTTGCGCTAAGTTCCTCCAAGACCCGTATCGCTTTATCCGCGGTAGGCCAATGGTTATCCTCCGATGGCCGTTGCGTCCCCGGCGGCGGCTCCGGATTCCCGGATTGCAGGATCCTGACCTCGTTGCCCAGCGGTCCCCACCGCTTCGGGTCGGTGGCGCGAAATATTCCCATGGTGGGAACGCCTATAATCGACGCCAGGTGAGTTATCCCGGAATCGTTGCCCATATAGCCCCGACACAAGGAGAGAACGCCAGCCAGCGTTTCCAAAGGGACGTTGCGGACAACCAGCGGTTCCACCGGGAGAAACGCCGAGAGTGTTTCGCCCGCCGTCTTCTCCTCGGCGGGGCCAAGGATTAAAAGCGTTTTGAAACCCGCGTCTTTTAGCCAGCCGGCAACGGCCAGGAAATGCGGCAAGGGCCAGTTCTTCCGCTCCCCGCCGCTTCCCGGATGGATGGCCCAAACCCGCGAAGGCGCGGGTCCGACGAGCTTTCTTGCATGGTCCAGGGCCTCCGGATCCAGCTGGAATCCGGGATTGGACAAAAAAGCCGAAGGCAGATTCACGCCCGAGGCTTTCAAATAAAATTCGCTCATGTGGACCGGCTCCGGCCCGTCCGGGAATGGCGGGCAAACCCGCGCGGGCCCCGGGACGGTCCTCCGCAAACTGGAACCGACTGTCCCGTCGGGGTCCGTCAAATACGCCAGGACCGCGTCGTATCGAGAGAAGAATGCGTTTTCCTCGGAGCAGGCCCCATAAATCCGCCAGAGATTGACATCGTCCTGGGAAAAGACCCGGTCCACGCAGGAAAAACAGGACAGCAGGCGGACGAAACGCGCGTCCGTAATCAGGTCGAGGGAGGCAGGACGGGTCCGCTGTAAAGCGTTCAAAAAAGGCAGGAGAAGCAGGACGTCGCCCAGCGCCCCGCAACGGACAACCGCGACCTTTTTTCCGGAGGTTTGAAGCATTGGAGAGCGGCGCCGTTTAAATCCGGACCTGAAAACAATTGACAAACATTAAAGCCTTTCCTAACATAACAGAGAAATCCAATCTATGATTTATATTACCCGAAAAATCGATTTTTGCGCCAGCCACCGGCTTTTCAACCCCGCCTTCACCGACGAGCAAAACCAGGCCATATTCGGCCCCTGCAACAACCCAAATGGACATGGACACAACTATACCCTTGAAGTTACAATAAAAGGAGAACTCAATCCCGAAACGGGGATGGTGTTGAACTTTAGGTTTTTAAAAGATTTGATCAAAAACGAAATCGCCGAAAAGATCGACCATAAAAACCTGAACCTGGACGTTCCCTTCCTGGCCGGCTCCATACCCACGGTGGAAAACATGGCCATAAAAATATGGGAAATACTGGAAGAAAAAATCGATCACGCGCGTCTGCACGAGATCAAAATATACGAATCCGACCGCAATTGCGTCACATACAGAGGCAAATCGAAGTGAAAGAACTCGTAAAAAACATGTTGATCGAAATGGGGGAAGACCCGGCCCGGGAAGGGCTGGCCAACACCCCCGAACGCGTCGAGCGGTCCATGAAATACCTTACCAGCGGTTACTGGGTCAACATCGACGAGTTGGTGAACGACGCGGTTTTCACCGAATCGTACAACGAAATGGTGATCGTCAAGGACATCGAGATGTTCAGCCTCTGCGAACACCATCTGTTGCCGTTTTTCGGCCGTTGCCATGTCGCGTACCTCCCCCAGGGGAAAATCATCGGGTTGAGCAAAATCCCGAGGATCGTCGACGCCTTCAGCAGAAGACTGCAAGTGCAGGAGAGGTTGACCACGCAAATCGCCGAATGCCTGAACAAAATTCTGGAGCCCACTGGGGTGGCCGTGGTCATCGAGGCCCTTCACCTCTGCATGTCCATGCGGGGCGTGGAGAAACAGAACTCCTACGCCACCACCAGTTCCATGCTCGGCAGTTTCAAAACGGACGCCATCACCCGGAGCGAGTTTCTGAGCCTGATCCAAAACCCAAGCAACATGCGCGTGTGACCGCGCGTGCCCGGTTTGCGCGAAAAAGGTCCTTCGGCCCGGCCCGAGGGACCCATATAATAAAACCAACCCAGCCATCTTGATGAACGATAACCCGGAGCGCGTCTCTTCAACCACCAAGGAACTGGTCCTTGAAAAAAGCCAGCTCCTCCCGGAGATTTTCGGCGCCCAGGACGTCAATCTCAAACAAATCGAGAAAAAGTTCAACGTCCGCGTCACCACCCGCGAAAACCAGATCAGGATCACCGGCGACCTCAAATCCGTCCAAATGGCGGAGAACCTGCTCAAGCAATTGCACGACTTGATGTCCCAGGGCAATGCCCTCGTCAACGGCGACATCAAGTTCGCCATACGGTTGGTCGCGGAAGACCCCCAGGTCGATTTAAAATCGATCTTCGCCCAGCGCATATTCATTTCGCCCAAGAGAGGATACATCACCCCGAAAGGGCTCGCCCAGCGGGAATTCATCAAGGCCATCAACGACTACGACATCGTCCTGGGGATCGGTCCCGCCGGCACCGGGAAAACCTATCTGGCGGTGGCCATGGCGGTGGAAGGCCTGCTCAAGCACAAGTTCCAACGCATCATCCTCGTCCGGCCCGCCGTGGAAGCCGGAGAAAAACTGGGTTTCCTCCCCGGCGACATCGCGGAAAAGATCAACCCCTACCTCATGCCCCTGTACGACGCCCTGTACGACATGGTGGAGTTCAACCGCGTGCAACAAATGATCCAGGACGGCATCATCGAAATCGCCCCCCTGGCCTACATGCGCGGCAGAACCCTGAACGACTCCTTCATCATCCT
>JACQQK010000083.1 GCA_016207065.1 Nitrospinota bacterium | reverse complement strand
GCAATAAAAAGATCCCCATCCTCAAACAGAAAATAGAAAGCATCGAGCAGGAGTTGAAGGCCAGGAGTCTCTGGGAAAACGATTGAACAAAAAAACCCGGGCCCCTTCCGGAACCCGGGTTCTTCGAACCTGAACTCTTCCGATCCCCGCTTGTTGTCACGCGGAAGCCGTTTTTGCTTTTCTCCTCTGTTCGCCGACAAAGTTGAGCGCCGATCCGGCGTAGAACCACTGGATCTCATCCTGATTCAGCGTGTGCGTCAACGAAACGGTTTCCTTACTGCCGTCCTGATGCGTCACCGTCATATTCACCGGCTTGCCGGGCGTCAGCTTGTCCAGATCGTCCAACGAGATCTTGTCGGTTTCCTGGATCTTGTCGTAATCGTCCTTGTTGGCAAAGGTCAACGAAAGGACCCCCTGCTTCTTGAGGTTCGCCTCGAAGATGCGGGCGTAGGATTTGGCGATAAACGCCCGTCCCGCCATATGACGGGGCTCCATCGCCGCATGCTCGCGGCTGGAGCCTTCGCCGATGTTTTCGTCGGCTATGACCACCCAGCCCTTGCCCTGGCTCTTATAATGCCGGGCGGCCTGGTTGAGTTCGACGCCTTTCTCCCCGGTCAACAAGTTATTGCCCTTTCCGGCGCCTTCCGCGAAAACGTTGGTCGCGCCGAGGAACATGTTCTTGCTGATGTTGTCGAGGTGGCCGCGAAAATCGAGCCATTTCCCGGCGGGAGAAATGTGGTCTGTCGTACATTTCCCCTTGGCCTTGAACAGCACCAGAAGGTCTTGATAGTCCTTGGCCGGATCTTGCCTGGGGAAGGGGGCCAGAAAGGAAAGACGCTCGCTCTTCGAGTCGATCACGACCTCTCCGGACAGGGTCGGCCCTTCGTAACCGTTGTCCTTGGAGGCGAAGCCGTTTGCGGGCACGACATCCCCGGCGGGCGGCGCGAACTTGAAGTCCTTGCCGTCCTTGTCCTTGATGGCGTCCGTCATGGGGTTGAACTTCATCGACCCGGCGAAGGCCAGGGCGACGACCACCTCGGGACTGCTGATGAACGAAAGCGTGTCGGGGTTCCCGTCGTTACGCGCCTGGAAATTGCGGTTGTAGGAGGTGATGATACTGTTTTGCTCCCCTTTGGCCACTCCGTCGCGCTTCCATTGCCCTATACAGGGACCGCAGGCGTTGGCCAGCACGACCCCTCCGGCTTCCTGAAATTCCCTCAAAATACCGTCCCGCTGAATCGTCTCGAAGATTCTCTCCGAACCGGGGGAGATCATGAAAGTGGATTTCACCTTGACGCCGGCTTTCCTGGCCTGACGCACGAGGCTGACCGCGCGGGTCATGTCCTCGTAACTGGAGTTCGTGCACGAGCCAATCAGCGCGGCGGACAGCTTTTCCGGGTAGTTGTTTTTCTCCACGTCCGCCTTCATTTGGGAAATGGGGCGGCCGAGGTCCGGGCTGTGCGGCCCCACGATATGAGGTTCCAGGGCGGACAGGTCGATCTCGTAAACCTCGTCGTAATATTTCTTGGGGTCTTTCTCCACCTCGGGGTCGGAGACCAGGTGTTGCGCGTACTTTTTACAAAGGTCGGCGACCGGCGCGCGGTCGGTGTGCCGGAGATAGACGTCCATGCTGGCGTCGTATCCGAAAATGGAGGTGGTGGCCCCGAGTTCCGCGCCCATGTTGGTGACCGTTCCCTTGCTGGTGGCGCTGAGCGAGCGGGCGCCCTCGCCAAAGTATTCGACGATCTTGCCGGTCCCGCCCTTGACCGTCAGCATGGTGGCCACTTTCAGGATGATGTCCTTCGCCGCGGTCCAGCCGCCGAGCTTGCCGGTCAGTTTGATGCCGACCAGCTTGGGCATCTTGGTCATGAACGGCTGGCCGGTCATCACGTCCACCGCGTCCGCGCCGCCCACGCCGATGGCGATGGTTCCCAGCCCGCCGCCGTTGGGGGTGTGGGAGTCCGTGCCGACGATCATGGTCCCGGGCACGGCGTAGTTCTCGAGCACGACCTGATGAATGATGCCGGAACCCGGTTTCCAGAATCCCATGCCGTATTTCATGGCGGCGGAACGCAGGAACAGGTACACCTCCCGGTTGACGTCCTCCGCCGTTTTCAGGTCGGAGTCCGCGCCGCTATGGGCCTTGATCAGGTGGTCGCAATGCACCGTCGTGGGCACGGCGACCTCCGGGATCTGCGACGACATGAATTGCAGGATGGCCATCTGCGCGGTGGCGTCCTGCATGGCGACCCGGTCGGGTTTGATGAATATATCGGACGAACCCCGTTTCAATTTCGAATAATCCGCGGGGTCCATGTGGGCGAACAGGATCTTTTCCACCACGGTCAAACCCCGTCCGAGGTCCTTCCTGGCGTTGTCCAGGGTCGATTCCATGGTCTTGAACAAATTTTCGATGGGCTTTACGTCCAATAACATTGATTTCTTCCTCTCATTTAAAAAGGTGTTATGATGCTTCTCCGGCCAATTTAAATTGGAAAATCGGATTTGATAGTTTGATAAAAGGATGGTTTTGTTGAGCAAACGATTTGGAAAACGATTTTTGCATGATTCCACCCGGATTTCAAGATATTTCGAAAACGGGCGGGAATTTGCGGAAATCGCGAATTAAACCGGATATGTCCGATGAAAATTAAATTATATATGGAGGATATATAGGGGAGTCCATAATAGAGCGGGACATGCGTGGCTTATGAGCGAGTCCGGCCCCCCCCTTTGAAAAAGGGGGGCTGGGGCGTCGTGACGGGCCTTGGGATTTACCCCCGGATCCGGTAACGAAGCTGGAAAGACGATACGAACGCTGTTTATACTATTATGGACTCGTTAGCAACTTCTTGTTATGACGTCGATTTTCGATTCCCCGGAATTCAATGCGAATCTCTTTTTCCCGCGCCCGGACCGTTCCCCGGCCCCGGCGGGCGCCCAGGAGGTTTATATTGAAGTCGAGGAGTCGGTCAAAATCCATGCGCGCCGGTATCCGTCGCCTACAGCGAGGTTCAGCCTGCTTTATTTTCACGGCAACGGCGAGATTGTTGCCGATTACGACGACATGGAAGGCCCGTTCGCGGAGCTTGGGGCCGAATTGATCGTTTGCGATTATCGCGGCTATGGAAAAAGCGGCGGGTCGCCCTCTTTGCGGACGGCGTTAAGCGATGCCCGGACCGTTTACCGGACTTTGCGGGACGGCAAGACTCTTTTGGGCCGCGTTTGCGTCATGGGCCGGTCGTTGGGGAGCGCCTCGGCCATCGAGTTGTGCGCCAATTTTCAAGATATCGACGCCTGCGTTATCGAAAGCGGTTACGCCGACCCCATCCCGCTGGTCGAACGGCGGGGGTTGAAAATCCAAGCCACGACGCCGGAGGAGGATTCGGCGTTCAACAACGCCAAAAAGATCGCGCGCGTGACCTGTCCTCTGCTCGTCATGCACGGCGGGGAGGACTGGCTGATTTCTCCCCGGGAGGCGGAACTGAATTACCGGCAAGCCGGGTCCAGGATGAAAATTCTGGAAATTCTGCCCGGAGTAGGGCACAACGATATTATAATGGCGGAAGGCAACGCTTATTTTAATTGCCTTAGAACCTTTTTCGACAAGATTTCCAACGGCGGCGGCCGTTAAGGCCCAGGCCGCGCGGCGATAAATCTTTTCAGGTGCGCGATGCAGAAAAAATTTTACAACATCGAGGGCGTCATACGAAACGGCTTCAAGTTGAGCCGGGATTACGAGACGCTGGATTTCAATTTCACCAAACTGGGCGACGAAGGGGTCGTGGCCCTGGCCAAGTCCCGCTCCATCAAACAACTCAAGCGCCTGATCCTCAGCGGGAATAAACTCGGCCCGGAAGCGGCCAAGGCCCTGGCCGAATCCGAAAGTCTGACCAACCTGGAGTCCCTCAAGATGTATAAAAACAACCTCGGGGACGAAGGCGTCCGTTATCTTGCGGGATCCGATAAATTGCCGGCGTTGAAATCCCTGCGGCTGGCTTGGAACAAAATCGGCCCCGGCGGCGCCCGGGCCATCGCCGAATCCAAAAATCTGAAAGAGTTGGAGCGTCTGGCGCTCAGCGATAACGACATCGGTAATGAAGGACTGAAGGCCCTTGCCGGCTCGACCAACCTGGGCAATATCGAGTTGCTCGACCTGCGGCGCAACGGCATCACCGACGAAGGGGCGAAGGTCCTGGCGGAGTCCAAATCGTTTCCCCGCTTGCAGACAGTCGATTTGTCCGAGAACCCCCTCACGGAAAAGGGGCAGGAAGCGATTTCGATGTTTTTGATCCGCAACTTGATCCGCCACCGCCTGCGGGACGAGGGGAAGACTCTGGACCTCAGCAACCTCGGCATCGGCGACCTGGAGGCGAAGGTTCTCGCCGTCTGCGAGGATCTCAAGGACCTCGTCCAGTTGTTCTTGGAACTCAACAAGATCACCCCCGCCGGTATCCGGCATCTGGCCGGGTCCGAGTATCTCAAGAACCTGACCCTGTTGAGCCTGGACAGGAACCATGTCCAAAACGAGGGCGCCCTGGCGATCGCCCAGGCGCCGGTATTCGCCAACCTCACGCATCTGATGATCGAGAACTCCGGCGTCGGGGACGAGGGAGTCATGGCCATCGCCCATTCGCCGCACATGGCCAATCTGGTCAAACTGTATATCGAAGGCAATACGGTGGGGGAGGAAGCCATGAACGCCCTGCGCGACTCGGAATTTCTGACCAAGCTTGAATATCCTGCCTTCGAAAAGGAAGAAGAGGCGGTGGAGGAGGAGGAAGAGGAGGAGGAATTCGAGGAGGTCGAGGAAGTCGAGGAAGTCGAGGAGGAGGAAGACATCGAGGACGAGGAGTACGAGAAGTGACGCTTTCGCCGTATAATAGGTAGTAGCGGAAAATAAAACGTCCATATTACTCTTTGCCGAGCTTCTGGGATTTGGTTTTGACGCGTTGAAACCCAATCGGCCAGACTTGCCGCACATGCGCTTATGAATGGCTTGGAGATGGGGATGCGGGCGCGGAGGCCCGCGCCCGCTTGTCCCGCCGGATCTTGAAGGACCTGCCGATTTCGGTCAGGTCCTTTTTTATTTGGCGTCGCTCCTTGCCGCCAACATGGTTATTGAATCCAACGCCGCCACCGTCATCGCGAGCGAACGGAGTGAGCGCGGCGATCCAGCCGCTGGATTGCTTCGGCGGAGCCTCGCAATGACGTTCATTCGTCTTATGGAAAACAAGTCCTTTCTCGAGAACAAGGCGGTGGCCGCGATCGTCCTGGGCGGTATTTACATACTGGTTGGGCGGCTGGGGACTTTGCTCGCCTTGCCTCCCGGTTACGCTACCGCCGTGTTTCCCGCCTCGGGAATCGCCTTGGCCGGAGTTCTGTGCCTGGGATACCGCGTCTGGCCGGGAATCCTTTTCGGGTCTTTTTTCATGAACCTGTGGATTTCCATCGAAGGGGCGCAGTCGTTTTCCTTGATAAGATTCCTTCCGGCGGGTATCGGTATCGGGCTTGGCGCGGCCGGTGAAGCGGTCGCCGGGGCGTATCTGTATCGACGGTTGGCCGAAAGCGAAAATCCCTTGAGCCGGACCAAAAGTATCGTTGTCCTTATCCTCTTCTCGGCGGGGTTGAGTAGCGCCATCAGCGCCAGCATGGGCGCCACCAGTCTTTGCTTGTGGAAGTTCGCCGGCTGGAGCGATTATTTTGAAAATTGGATCACCTGGTGGTTGGGAGACGCGATCGGGATTTTGATAGTCGCTACCACCTTGTTGGCCGTTGTCCACGGGCATCCTGAATCGCTTTCGAGGTTTAAATCCGCCGAGGCCGTTGCCCTCCTCGTCCTTGTATGCCTTGTCAGTCAATTCATGTTGGGAGAATGGTGGGGCGAAATCCCGGAGCCGGTCATATTCTTGATTTTCCCATTACTGGTGCTGGTCGCGTTCCGTCTGGGGCAAATCGGCGCGGTAGCGGGCATCCTCCTGGTATCCGGGCTTGCCTTGTGGAGGACGGTCCACGGGGCGGGCCCCTTCGTGGGCCATGAAAATCCCAACGTGTCGCTCTTGTTGTTGCAAACCTTTTTGGGAGTGGCGTCCGCGATGACGTTCATTTTGTCCGCCAGCATCACGGAAAACCGGGATGCGCAAGACGCGAGGAAACGCCTGGAAACCGAGCTGAAGGATCACAATGCGGAACTGGAAAGGCGAGTCCGGGAACGGACCGAGGAGTTGGAGCGGAGCAACAAGGACCTGGCGCAATTCGCCTATGTCGCGTCCCATGACTTGCAGGAGCCGCTGAGGAAGATCGTCTCGTTCGCCGACCTCATGAAAGGGAGCGTTAAAGAGATGGACGCGAAAGGGTGGGATTGCCTGGGCCGGATCGAAGCCGCCACCCGGCGGATGCAGGATTTTATCCACGATCTTTTGGAATATTCCAGGGCGACCGTCAAAACCAAGCCGTTTGCGCCGGCGGACCTCGGTCTGATCGTCAAGGAGGTCCTGGTGGACTTGGAAAACCAGATCAGAAAGACCCAGGGACAGGTCCGCGTGGGGCACCTCCCGACCTTGATGGTGGACAAGATTCAAATACAGAAAGTGTTTCAAAACCTGATTTCAAATGCGCTGAAATATCATCGCGCGGGGACGCCGCCCGCGGTGAACGTGAGCGGCGTTTACGACAAGGACGCGGGATATTGGGAGATTTCAGTCGAGGACAACGGCATCGGTTTCGACGAGAAATACGCGGACCGGATATTCAAACCGTTCGAGCGCCTGCACGGACGGAGCGCCTACGAGGGGACGGGGATCGGCTTGGCGATTTGCGAAAAGATCATCGCCCGCCACCATGGAAAGATCGCCGCCAAAAGCGTTCCCGGACAAGGCTCGACGTTCACCGTCGCGCTTCCCGACGGAAGGCCTTGAAGGCGCGGAAACGGGCTGACTGGATATTGGTATGACCAAAAGAATGGAATTGCTCCCCATCTCGAAGCGCCTTCATGGGCTAATCCCGCGCGCAATCGGAGACTCGAATAAATTACTGGCGGGCTACATTTTGTTTGTTTTGCTCCTTTCGTCCGCGGCTCTGGCGAATCCCGATGAGAGCGGATCGAAATCGCTCCAAGCCGTATTTGAAAAGGGCGGAAACATTTTTCTCAAGGTTGAAGATAACGTTATTCAATTGACAAAAACCGGACGGGACCATGCGCCCCTTATGTCCCCGGATGGAAAATGGGTGGCATTCACCAGGGAAATCGAAAGCAAGGTCAAGGAATGCTCGGTGAAAGACGAATGGATTTGCGCCACCGAACGACTTTGGAGCATCGATCTTGCAACCAGGACCGAACGAATGATCGTCGAACCGTTGGAAGACGACCCCGACATGAGAAAAGTGATCGGGGGATTTAGAAATACAACTTTTTCTCCCGACGGTAAGACCCTCTACTTCGAAACTCCGGTTTGGATAACCTCGGGCGCCATCCACGCGGTGGAACCCGGCGGCAAAAACGAGCGTTTTGTCACGGACGGCGACGGCTTGAAAATAGTTAAACGATCCGAGGATGGAAAGTGGGTTGGCCATCTTGTCGTGCGAAAGCACAAATACTATTTGGGCGGCGGCGCTTACGATTGGTATTGGCTAGTCGCCCCCGAGGGAAAGGAAATTGGCCCTTTGGGAGATGACACAGAGGATTATGTGCAATATTTCACGGAATCATTTAAATTCGAATATATGGAACATGGTTCCCATTGAGATTTTAGCGATGAAATCGATCAGGGGTTTGGGTTTCTTGAACAAATTACCGGCGGGTTGTATTTTGCTTGTTTTACTACTTTCGTCCGCGGTCCTGGCGGGTTCCGAGGAGGGCAGGTCAAAATCGCTCCAAGCCGTATTTGAAAAGAATGGAAATATTTTTCTCAAGGTTGAAAATAACATTGTTCAATTGACAAAAACTGGACGGGATCACGCTCCTCTCCTGTCCCCGGACGGGAAATGGGTGGCGTTTATAAGGGAAATCGAGGGCAAGGTCAAGGAATGCTCCGAGGATAAGGATCTATGGGTATGCGCCAGCGATCAACTTTGGAGCATTGACCTTGCAACCCGGGCCGAGCGAATGATCGTCGAACCGTTGGAGGATACCCCGGACGCAAGAAAAGCGATCGCGAATATTTCAAATATGACGTTTTCCCCAGACAGTAAAACCCTCTATTTCGAAACTCAAGCCTGGGCGGTTTCCGGCGCCATCCATGCAGTGGATCCCGATGGGAAAAACGAACGTTTCGTCACGGATGGCGACGACTTGAGAGTGATCAAACGATCCTGGATTGAAAAATTGACCGGCCATCTCGTCATGCACAAACACAAATACTTTATGGGGGGAGGCGCTTACGATTTGTTTTGGCTGACTACCCCTACGGGAAAGGAACTGGGCCCCTTGGGAGAATTCGAGGACATGGAATATTTCACGAGAGGATTAAAATTGGAATACATGGATAACGGTTTCTCGACCCGGGAATTCAGCGATTGATCTAAGGTTGTTTGCTTTACCTACATATTGCCCGCCGCAACCCTTTATGGCCTAACGGTTTACTCAAAAAACCACTTGATTTTTCCCCCATATATAAGGGGGAAGATCGACGCCTCTCGTCCCAGCTTATAAAAAAAGCTATCTCATAAGAGAACATAGGGAACCACCGTTCTTTTTCCCTAAGGCGCCAGTTATTCCTTGACCCGTACTTCTTATGAAATTAAAATTTGGAGCCGGAAATGTCTAAATTTGTAAAAGCCTATGAAGGAGATAAAGATCGTACCGTGGTTTATGAATACGCCGATAAAACCGGGATAATAAAAAACGGCGGGACTATATCCTGGAGGCATAATAACCCAGGAAATATTGAAAGCACGGAATTTCCAAAAGGTCATGATGGAATCGGCAGTGTTTGGCGCTTTGCTATTTTTCCGGATTTTGAAACCGGTAGAAAAGGCGCTTTTTTATTGTTAAAAACAGCGGGATATCGACACCTTGCCTTGGGACAAGCGATAGCCAAATATGCCCCAAAAACCGAGAACGATACAGAAAAATATATCGACTATGTGGTGTCGAAAACGGGAATCGACAGAGATTTCCCCATGTCCAAATTGACTGACGGACAGCTTTGGTCAGTAGTCGATGCCATGATAGTTCATGAAATATTTAGAGTCGGAGCAATCGAAACTTTCGACAAGCCCGGCCGCAGATATATTTGGCGGACATTGAAAGACGCCAAGGTGCGGCCTTCTCATCTTTTGCGGGAGGGCAAGATTTTTGAATGGGCCAGCCCGCCTGAAGACGGCCATCCCAGCGAGGCGCCAGGGTGCCGGTGTTGGGCGCAGGCGTACAAATTTTGGGACAAGTGACGTGAGCCGATGAAAGGAATGGAATTGCTCCCCATCTCGAAGCGCCTTTACGGGCTAATCACGTACGCAATATGTGGATTGAACAAATTATCGGCGGGTTGTGTTTTGCTTGTTTGGCTCCATTCTTCTTCGGCGTTTGCGGGTAATTTGGATCTCCATTACGGCGTGAATCATATCGATATCAATGCCGACGGCGTGATGGACGTCATTCTGAAAGTGCGGTGGGAAAACGGCAATGCCCACTCATTCGACAAATACATGGTGGCCTTGAGTTATGGGAACATATTCCTGGAAGTGCCGCTTGGCGATAGCGCGAAATACGAGTTTAGAAACGAGGAAGGGGCGGACTGCATAGTGGAAGACTATTCTTTTCGCAAGGACGACAAAGGTTGGTTGGTGGTCACCGAGTACCGGCGTGAGTTCGGCAAGGGTTATGCGGACGTTCAAAAGGTGGAGATAACGACCTATAAACTTGTCGAGGAAACCGACCCCATTCCAGGCTTTCCGCTCTATTTTTTGAAGCCGGTACACAAACAGGTCGCCAAGAAAAAGTATTGCGACGTGAGGGAACTCATGAGGTAGTCCGGCCAGCGGCCCGCTGGCCGGGGATGCCCCCGGGGGCAACGCGGCGATGACGCTGACGCGATCGCCGGAACGCGAAGCCCCCCAACTCCCCTTTGCAAAGGGGGAAGATCAATGCAATTTTCCGCCTAGTGTCTCGTGAATGCGCCGCTCTTTTTCAGGCGGCGCTCGAGGACGAAGGCGTAGATGGCCGGTATCACGATCAGCGCCAGGACGCTGGAGGAGATCATGCCGCCGACCATCGGGGCGGCGATGCGTTTCATGACCTCCGACCCCGTGCCGTGTCCCCACATGATGGGGAGCAGGCCGCCGATGATGGCGGCGACGGTCATCGTCTTGGGACGCACGCGCTCGGAGGTCCCCTCGATCACGACGTCCCATAGCGCGTTCTTGTCGGCGATCCCGCCGTTTTTCATCCGTCGTTCGAAGGCGTGATCGATATAGATCAAGACGAGTACGCCCACCTCGGCGGCCACGCCCGCCAGGGCGATGAAGCCCACCGCCACCGCCACGCTCAATTGGTAATTCAAATAGTACAGGTACCAGACGCCGCCCACGAGCGCGAAGGGCAGGGACAGCATGACGATCAGGGTTTCGGCGACGTTCCTGAAATTCAAATACAGCAGGAGGAATATGATGAACAGGGTGAGGGGAACGACGATCTTCAGCCGGGCCTTGGCGCGCTCCATGTATTCGTACTGCCCGCTCCACGCCAGGCTGTAACCCGCGGGCAGTTTGAATCGTTCCGCCAGGACTTTTTGGGCGTTCGCCACGTAGGTCCCCACGTCGATGTCCTTGATGTCGATGTAGATCCATGCGTTCAAACGGGCGTTCTCGCTTTTGATTTCCTCCGGTCCCTTCTTGATGGAAAATTTCGCGACCTGGGCGAGGGGGACCTGCTCTCCGCGCGGCGTGGAGACCAAAACGCGCTGGAGCATGAACGGATTGTCCCGCAGGTCCCGGCTGTAGCGCAGGTTGATGGGATAGCGTTGCAATCCCTCCACCGTCGTCGAGATGTTCATGCCGCCGATGGCGGTCTGGATCGCGTCCTGCGCGTCTCCCACGGTCAACCCGTAACGGGCGGACGCCTCCCGGTCGATTTCGATGTCGAGATAATTCGCTCCGCCCACCCGCTCGGCGTAGACGCTCCGCGTGCCCGGAACTTGACGGACCAGGGACTCGACCTTCAATCCCAACCGCTCCAGTTCGCTCAAATTCTCTCCCGCGATCTTGATTCCCACCGGAGTTTTTATGCCTGTCGCCAGCATGTCGGTGCGGTTTTTGATGGGCATGGTCCAGACGTTGGCTATGCCGGGAAGATTGGTGGCCGAGTTCATCTCGTCGATCAGGGACTCGATCGTCACGCCGGGGCGCCACTGGTCCTCGGGCTTGAGCATGAGGGTGGTTTCCACCATGTTCAGGGGAGCGGGATCGGTCGCCGTCTCGGCGCGCCCGATTTTTCCGAAAACGTGATGGATCTCGGGGAATTCCTTGATGATCTTGTCTGTTTGTTGCAGTAATTCCCTGGCTTTCGTTATGGATATGCCGGGCAAGGCGCTGGGCATGTACAGCAAATCGCCTTCGTTGAGCGGCGGCATGAATTCGGAACCGAGTTTTTGCAACGGGACCGCCGTAACAGCCACGATCAAGACGGCGGCGAGGATGGTAAGGGACTTCATTCTCAACACCAACCAGATGATGGGCCGGTAGGCGGTTATTAAAATCCAGTTGAGCGGGTTCGCCTTCTCGGGAAAGATTTTCCCCCGCACGAAAAAACCCATCAACACGGGCACGAGGGTCACGGCCAGCAGGGCCGACGCCGCCATGGAATAGGTCTTGGTGAAGGCGAGCGGGGAGAACAGCCGCCCTTCCTGCGCTTGCAGGGTAAACACGGGCAAAAAGGACGCGGTGATGATGAGCAAGCTGAAGAAGAGGGCGGGGCCCACCTCGCTCGCCGCCTCGTAGATGATCTGCCAGTGGTTTTTGTTCCCCGTGTCGCGTTCCAGGTGCTTGTGGGCGTTCTCGATCATCACGATCGCCCCGTCGATCATGGCGCCGATGGCGATGGCGATCCCGCCCAGGGACATGATGTTGGCGTTCAACCCCTGCTGGTTCATGACGCCGAACGCCATCAGGATGCCTATGGGAATGGTGACGATGGCGACCAGGGCGGAGCGCAGGTGCAGTAAAAAGACGACGCACACCAGCGAAACGACGACGCCTTCCTCGATCAGCTTCTCCTTGAGGTTTTTGATGGCCCGTTCGATCAGGCTCGACCGGTCGTATACGGTTTCGATCTCGACCCCTTCCGGAAGGCCCGCCTTCAACGACGCCAGTTTTGCCTTGACGCCGTCGATCACGTCGATGGCGTTCACGCCCTTGCGTTGGACGACAATGCCTCCGACGACTTGCCCCTCCCCGTCAAGCTCGACCAGCCCCCGCCGTATTTCGGGTCCCAGATGCACGCGGGCGATATCGCGGATCGAAACCGGAGAACCCTTGGCGGTGACGTCCACGGCGATATTCTCGATGTCGCCGATATTCTTGACGTATCCCAGGCCGCGGATCAGGTATTCCGTTTCGCTCATTTCCAGAAGTTTCCCTCCGACGTCGTTGTTGCTTCGCTGGACGGCCTCGGCGATTTTGCTCAGGGGGATATTGAAGGCCAGCAGTTTGACCGGATCGACTTCTATCTGGTATTGCTTGACGAAGCCGCCGATGCTCGCCACCTCGGACACGCCGGGAACGGTTTGCAGTTCGTAACGCAGGTACCAGTCCTGTATGGACCGGAGTTCCGCCAGGTCGTGCTTGCCCGTTTTGTCAAGCAGGGCGTACTCGTAAACCCAGCCGACGCCCGTGGCGTCCGGACCCAGAAACGGGTTGACTCCCTTGGGCAGTCTGCCGGAGACGAAATTCAACTGTTCCAGGACGCGGCTCCGCGCCCAATACAAATCCGTCCCGTCGTCGAAAATGATGTAAACGAACGAGGAACCGAACGACGAAAATCCGCGGACGACCTTGGCGCGGGGCACGGAGCGCATGGCGGTGGTCAGGGGGTAGGTGACCTGGTCCTGCACGATTTGCGGCGCCTGTCCCGGAAAGTCGGCGTACACGATGACCTGGACGTCGCTCAAGTCCGGGATGGCGTCCACGGGCGTGCGCGACATGGAGTATATCCCCCAGGCGAGGACAAGCGCGGTCGTCAGAACGACCAGGAACCTGTTTTTCAGGGACGATGCGATGATCTTTTTTAACATGATCGTCAATCGGATCCGGTCTTTTTACCGGCGCCGCCGGCGGGTTTTTGCCCCTGGAGCATGCCGAGGGCCCCTCTGAGCCTGCTCTCGGAGTCGATAAGGAACGACGCGGAGGTGACGACCTCGTCGCCGGGCCGGATACCGCGGATGATCTGGAAGTAACCTTCCGCTTGCGGACCCAGCTCGACCTCGCGGGACTCGAATCCTCCGGACTTGCTCCGCACGACCACGATGTCTTTTTCGCCCGAGTGGATGACGGCCTCCTCCGGGACGGCCAACGCCTTTTGGGCGACGACCGATTTGAGGGCGACGTTCGCGTACATGTCGGGTTTAAGCTCCCAGTTGGGATTGTCGAATTCCATCCGCACCTTGACGGTCCGCGACTTGGGATCCAAAAATGGATCGATATAGGAGATTTTTCCCTTGAATTTCCTGCCGGGAAAGTAAGGCAGGGTCATTTCCGTTTCCTGGCCCATTTTGATCCAGGGGAGTTCATATTCGTAAATGTCGGCCAATACCCAGATATTGGAGAGATCGACGATGGTATAAAGAGTCATGTCGGGTTTGGCGAACATGCCCTCAAGGGCGTTCTTTTGGATGACAAAGCCCCGCGAATGCGCGTGAATATGCAGGGTCTTGGTGATTTTCTTGTTGTGCATCAGGTCCTCGATCTGGTGTTCGGGCACGTCGAACCACTCCAGCCGCCGCCGCGTGGCTTCGAGAAGACTGTCGGCTCCCTGGCCGATATCGAGAAACGGACCGTCCTTCATGGTTTGACTGTATTTCAGGGCCAGGAGAAACTCTTCCTGGGTCGACACGAGGTCCGGGCTGTAGATATCCACCAGCATGTCGTCCGGCTTGACTTCCTGTCCGGTGAAGTTGACATACAATTTCTCGATCCATCCCTCGTATTTGGTGTGGACGAGGGTCACGGTCCTCTCGTCGTAGGTCACGCGTCCAACGGTGCGGATTTCGCGCGCGAGCGTCCGTTCGACGGCCTTCGCCGTTTTCACGCCGATGTTTTGCGTCATGGCGGGATCGATGCGAATTCCCTCGCGGCCCGGCTGTTCCCGGACCTCCGGCTCCTCCTCATAAACGGGGACCATGTCCATGCCCATGGGGGATTTACCCGGTTTGCTGGATTTATACTCGGGCACCATGGGGTCCCACCAGTATTTGATTTTCCGCTGTTTTTTTTCCTGTTCGGGAACGGGGGCTGTGGGATGCGGGCCGGGGGCGGACGTCATCATATTCTTTAACGCCGCATCGATCTCCCGCGCGACTTTTTGCTCCATCGGCTGGAGTTTTTCCCAAACGATGGCCGCATATTCCCTGGCGATCTTGACGGTTTTATCCAGGGATTCCGGGTTTGTGGCAAACCCCAGCAGAAAGGCCAGGGCCAGCGCCGCGACCGCCCCGAATATTTTTAGAAAAACATGTCCGCTTTTCCGCGGGACTGGAGACGCGCCGGGTTCCTGCAAGGGGAAAATGATTTCTTCCTCCGTCTTTTCGGAATCCGGGGTCTCATGTTCGCTTTCGTCGCGGGGTTTCTCAAGCTCTTCGATCTTTTGCATGACTTCTCAGCCTTCAATATGAAGTTTTACCCACCAGGTGTTCCATTTTGGCGAGGTTTTTTTGGTAATCCGTCAACTCTCTATGGTGTTGGATCTCCCACTTGAAAAGCGTGACCTGGTTGTCCAAAAGGGTCAGGAAATCGACTTTGTCCACCGTGTAGCCCGACAGGGCCGACTCCAGGGACTGCCTGGCTTGCGGGATGATCCCCTTGTCGATGAGTTTCAGCAAGCTCTCTCCCTTTTGCAATTCGTCCATGCCTTCCTTGATTTGGAGAAAGACCTGGTTTTTCGCCTTCTTGTAAGTCTCCTGCGCCATGTCCATTTTGAAAGTTTCCTGCGCCAGCTTCCGGCTTTGCTTGCTTTCGTACCAAAGGGGGATGTTGACGCTCACAAAGCCCGACACGAAATCGGGACGCTCCGCCATGGAGGAACTTTCCCGTTGGCCGTATCGGAAACCAATGTCGAAGTCCGGGTAATATTCCCGCTTGGCAAGGCTCTTTGAGGACTTCGCGCGCTGGACCAACGACTTCAGGCCCTTGAGAAAAGGACGGTCGTTCTCGGCCTGTTTTTGCAGGTCTTCCGTCGTGAAGCCGAACTCGCTCTTTTCGATCCCGTGCGAGATGGAAATCGGGGCCTGGGGCAGACGGTTCATCAGACTGTTGAGCCGGGCCTCCTCGGTCTTTCTGCGTTGGGCGAGCTGGATCAGTTCGTCCATGTTCTTGGAAAGTTCCACCTGGGCCTTGAGCACGTCCTGCTGAACTCCCTTGCCCACGGCGTACTTGGATTCCGCGATGACGACGAACTGCTTCAACAGGCCCTGGTTATGACGGACGATGTCGGTCGCTTCCATGATGAAGCACAGTTCGTAGTAGGAGGTTTTGACTTCCCGGGCGATCCGCAATTTCAACTCCTCCAGGTTGCTTTCCGCGATTTCGACATCCTTGCGGGCGATCTCCGTCTTGAGACCCAGTTTCCCCGGGAAGGGGAGCCGTTGGGACAGGCTGACCTGTTTCTGGGTCATGTCCTCCTGCGAAAAGGAAAAGGTGTCCACCGGGACGCTCATCAATTCGAACATGAGCGCGGGGTCGTCCAGCGAACCGGCCTGTTTGGGGACCTCCCGGACCGCTTTGATTTCCACCGTAGCTTCCAGAATCTCGGGATTGTTTTCCAAAGCCTCGGCAATGAACCGGTTTAGATTTTCCTGGAATTTATTCGGACCGGCTCCCCAGGCGGGCGGGGTCAGGGCGACAATCCAACACATGAACACAAGGATGATTTTGGGTTTCATAAAAACCTCGACGCCATGGGCGGGGAAGGGGAGTCGTAACGCGGACCCTCTCCGCCGGGCGGAATCGGTCTGTTGAAATTTATGTCAGTTTGGGCGTAATAATTGCCGGTTCACCGGCGCGGACAGCGGGACTTTATTGGGGCGGATGGTAGAGCGGCTCGCGATGCACGGGAGATTCGAGGCCGTCATAATCGGGGACGAAGTCCAGGGAGGGCGCTAAAGAGGCCCGGGAGTTGGAAAACGTTTCCAGAGGGATGGCGCAAGTCCCGCAACTGGCCTTCATGGAGCAGTCGCCCCAATGCATGGGTTGGGCGACGGCGGAGGTTTGGTCGATGGCAAAAAAGACGACCGATACCGTCAAGATAATGGCCAGAAGGAACTTGTGCCTTTTATAAAGCGCGTTCATAGAGGGAATTCAACAGGTTCGCTTATATGTACTTACAACCAATATATGCCCATTTTCGCCACAGTCAAGGGATTTTATCCGCGGCTGGGGCCGGACTTGTTGTAAAAATAAAAGCTTGCGGCCAGGAGCGCGAACAGGGCGACCGCGGCGTATCCCCAGATTTTGCGTTCGCGAACGACGTCGAGCAGGCGGGTTATCTCAAGGTCCACCTGGTCGATGGACTCGCCGGTCTTTTGGGCGAAAGTTTCCACCTTGGGGATGTCGAACGTATGCGAAATCATGCGTACCTGCCTGAGCTTGGTCCATACCTTGTCCAGTTCCTTGTTCAATGGTTCCGTCGGCAGGCCGGTGATCATCTTCGCCTTGCTCTTGGACTCCTGGAATTTTCCGTGCAGTCCTTGCAGGATATTTTTCAGCTTTTCGGCCTCGTCGTAATCGTGACATTCGGAGCATTTGTCCTCGTTGATGATGTCGATGCTGATACGCCGGATGGTGTGGGAGCCGTGACAGCCGATGCAGGTTTGCTCGCCGGTGGTCCCATGCTCGCTTTTCATGAAGTTGTCGGACAGCTCCTTGTGGCATTTGCCGCAAAACTGGACGATCTCGTTTTTTTTCGGCGCGGCGTAAAAGTTGTTCTCCTTCGCCATGGACGACTTGGCCGTATCGGCGGGGTTCCCGCCGTGACAGCCGTCGCAGGTGTTGCCCACTTCCGCGTGTACGCTGGCGGACCACAGGGCGACCGGCTCGCGCAGACGCGCGTCCTCAAGACCCTTGTGGCAATCGATGCAGGAGTTGGGGGCCTCTTTCTTGAAGGTCGCCGACGCGGGCGCGGCGAAAACGAGCGCGGCCACGGCCAGCATAAAAAACGCGCGCGGGAACAACGCGGGACTTCCCGGCCCAATCCGGTCAACGGCGGTTTTCAAGATGTCGCGCCCCATAGCGTCAGCCAGATCCAGAAAATCAATACGGACATCGCGATCAAGGTAAATGCCGGCCGCCTTAACAAGCCTTTCTTTTCCGAACGGTCGATAAAAGGCAGGAACACGAGCGCCAGCATTCCCAGCGTCTGTACGACCAGCGCGGTCAACTCGGGAATCAGTTTCAGGAATTGATAAGGCGCGAGGAAGTACCATTCCGGCTTGATGTGCTCGGGCGTGTTGAACGGGTCGGCGGGTATTTCGGAATCGCCCGTGAACAGCAGGTCGGGGAAGAAAAACACCCCGGCGCTGAAGATCGCCAGGAACGCGAAGATCACGACCAGGTCGCTCACGACGAAGGTCGGATAGAAGAGCATGCCGTTCAAATATTTGGTTTTTTTGTACATGATCATTCCCCGCTGTCAGTGTCCGGTTTTTTCGGGTCGGATATTCCCAGGACCCGGATCAGGTACATATGGGCCGCCGCCAGCGCCAGCATGACGGCCGGGATGACCACCACATGCAGGGCGAAGAACCGGTTCAGGGTGTCGGGATTGATGGTCTCGCCGCCGCGGATCAGGCGGACGATATACGGCCCGGCGACCGGGATGGGCTGGGGGATGTTGGTGGCCACGGTGGTGGCCCAGAAGGACAACTGGCTCCACGGCAGAAGATAGCCGGTGAAGCAGATGCCCAGGGTCAGGAACAGCAGGGCGCATCCGGTGAGCCAGGTGATCTCGCGCGGTTTTTTGTAGGAACCCATGAAGAGGACGCTCAACATGTGCAGGATGACCACGAAGATCATGGAGTGCGACCCGGCGGCGTGGGCGCTTCGTATCATCCAACCGTAGGGGATATCCACCATGATCCGCTGGACGCTCTCGAAAGCCTCGTCCGTCGAGGGGACGTAGTACACCAGGAGGAATATCCCCGTGACCAGTTGCATGCCGAAGATAAAGAGGCTCAACCCGCCGAGCGAATACCAGAAGTTCAGCTTTGGCGGGACCCGGTATTCCGTGAGCTGGTCCTTGATCATGTCGCTCACCCCCGTGCGGTAGTCGATCCACTCGAGGACGGCGAGGTAGATTTTTTTGAGCCAGAGTGTCATTTAAGAGGATTGCTCCATATATGCGCTTTCAGCAGTGTCCGGAGAAAACTTGTAGAAACCCGTGCCCCTCAACCCCCTTCCCCCTGTGAGGGGGAAGGGATTAAAGAACTTTTCTCTGCGCCCTACCGATGCTATTTCTCAATTTACTTTTTCCCGCCCGTTATGAGACGCGTGTAAATGAAGTAACCGGCGGCAAGCAACGCCGCGAGAAAGACAAGCCCTTTCATCAAAAGGTTCCTGTCAATGGAGGAGAGAGAGCCTCCGGGATCGAGAATCCATGCGAACAACAATACGGCGAATGCGCCGATTACCAAACCCAGTCTTCTGAATACCCAGATCATCTATCTTCCCGCCTCACACCAGCACGATCGTTTCGTTTTGAATTTCGAATTTGACGGGATGGAGAGGCTCCGGCGGCGGTCCGGCGATCACCTTGCCCGTCAGATCGAATTTCCCCGCATGGCACGGGCATAAAAAAATCTTTTCGTCGTGGACCCACTTGACGAGGCATCCCAGATGGGTGCAGATCGGGCTGAAGGCCACGAACCCGACGTCGGAATGGACGATGATGACCGGCTCCCCCTTGTG
>JACQQK010000075.1 GCA_016207065.1 Nitrospinota bacterium | reverse complement strand
CTCGCTCTCGCCGCGGAAGTAGTCGCCCATGTACCCCTCGGCGTACAACTCGCCGATGAGGGCCGCGGCCTCGGATTGCGGGGTGATGGGATACGCCACGGACATGTCGATGCTGGCCCGCCGGATGGCCTCGCGGATCACTTCGCTACCCGTGAGGAAGTTCGCCGTGCCCGGCGTCTCGAAAAAGAACCGGTGGGGGTCGGTATACGTCTGGCCCTTCTTGTTTTTCTGGCCCAATTTGACATGGGTCGAGGCTATGATCCTCTTGTTCCCAACTGCCACTTTTTTATTCATATTTTTTCTCCCCTGACGGGGCGTCGTAAGCGCCCCATCCATGGATGACGGATTTGGTTTTCCACTATCGTCAAGAGCGGCGGATTACTCCTTCACGCTCTTGTAATCGTGCTTGAATTGGGTGAACGGCAAAGCCTGGCTTTTGACTCCCTGGGACTTGAGCTTTTTGACCGCGTCGATCAATTTCCGGATTTTTTCGTCGGTGGTGTCCCGGACGGAAATGCAAGCGTCCTCGTGGCCGGCCATCAAACACATGGCTATCGTATAGCAGTCCGTCCCGCCCCGGATCATTTTGAGCCCCATCCCGGACAGGTGGCAATGCACGCCGACAAACACGCACACGTCGATCTTGTTATGCCAGATCGTCAGGTTGGGATGATTGGGATTGATCTCCACCGCCGGATCGATCTTCGGGTATTTGGGCCGGTAGTCCGCCATCGGGATGAGCCGGGCGGGCAGGGTCACCGCCAATTCCCGCAGGGCCTTGGCGATTTTTGGGGCCATCTCGTCCCACTTCCAGAGCACCTGCGGGCCCGGGAAAATGGTCGGAACCTTGGCAGAAAGTAGCTTGCGGGCGGCGTATTCGATCGCCTCGTCCTCGGGGACGATTCGACCCTCGATAAGAGCTTCCCCCGGGTCGGGCAAAGCGATCCCCATGCTTGCCGCAGAGGGAGGAAGATACGCTTCGGGTCCGGGCAACACCTTATATTCGCTCATCCTTCCGATCCTATTCTAATGTAAGAGTTAAATGGAGAAATATAAACTACAACCCCTATGTTGTCAAACTCTAAAAAACGAAGATGCCTTCAGTATAACTTAACCTTGCCAACCCTTGTCGACAAGACCGGGATTTTCGAAATTTTTTTGCCGGATCGCCTCTTTATGATCGAGTTTTTATTAAAATGATTCGACCTTTTTCGTTTTGTCCATCGCGGCCTTGACGCGCCGGGCCGCGGCAATTCAAGCGGCCGGAGCGGTTTTCCCGCTCCCCCCGGCGGGACCCTCCTTGACGGCGGAACGGGAACGGCGCGGATGCCGAGGCAAACATATTTCCTGCACGCGGCCATGCAACGATCGGATGTATCCGCGGCAATACGCCGCCGCTCAGGGGCTGTCCCCGGCGAGTTTCCCCTGCAACTCTTTCAGGGTTTGCAGGTGGCGCTTTTCCTCGACGATCAGATGCATGAAAATCGCGCGGACGTCGATCTTCTTCTCCTCGGTCAAAAACCGGCTCAAGACCTCGATGGACCGCTTTTCCGCCTCGATCCCCATTTCCAGGGCCTGGGCGTCGTTTTCGAACTCCATGAGATCGATCGATTCTTTCTTGAGGTCGGGGAACACCCGGCCCTTGAGGTTCAGCGAGACATACCGCTCGACATGGGCCCCTTCGGATTTCCTGGAAAGCGCGGGTTGCAGAAACCGGGCCTTCTCCTGAAGGGAGCGGATATGCTCCTTTTCCTCCTCCGCAAGGCGCGCGAACGCGTTTTTCACCTTAGGGCTCCTGGCTCTTTTGGAGGCTTTCTCGTAAAACCCGAGCCCTTCTTTCTCAATGCACAAACTCACCTTGATCGCGTCGATGCATTGAAAATTGAATGGAGTATCGCTCTCTTGAGACGTCATGGCTCCACTCTGGACTCTATTTCCAGAAAAGTCTTCTCAAATCGCCACATTTTATTTTCGCGGAAGGGAGGCACTGTACCATAAAAGCTTTGCAGTTGGATCGTTTTTTCAAGAAAAAAGATTCGAGACCGCCGCCTTTTTTTTTAATCCATGGTATTATTGGGCGTCGGGATTTGTCCCGTAATAAAATTCGCGGCTTTGTTTTGGCCTCCCCCGCTTCACAATCCCTCCGGGATTTCGCAAGGAACTATGAAAAAAATTCAAATCTTCACTGACGGTTGTTGCAAAGGAAACCCCGGCCCCGGGGGTTACGGGGCGATCATCAAATTCGACGGCAAAGCCCAGGAGCTCAACGGCGCGACAGAAGCGACAACCAATAATATCATGGAGTTAACAGCCGCCATCGTGGCCCTCAAGCAGTTGAAGGAACCCTGCGAAGTCGAGTTGACCTCCGACTCGCAATATCTGGTCAAGGGGATGACGGAATGGTTGCGGGGCTGGGTAAAGAAAGGCTGGCTGACCGCCGACCGCAAGCCCGTCAAAAACCGGGACCTTTGGCAGGAACTGTATTCATTGAACGGAAAACATAAAATCACCTGGAAATGGGTGCGCGGACACACGGGGCACCCGGAAAACGAACGTTGCGACCAACTCGCGAACGAGGCCATGGCCCGGCTATAGCGGAGCGTTGAACAGGTCCCTTTTTGCCCAAAAATCGTCATGCCCGCGCAAGCGGGCATCCAGAAATCCCTCGAAAATACTGGATTCCCGCCTGCGCGGGAATGACCATAAAAGATTACTGGTCAAAATCGCATGGTCAAAGACAATCTGACGCGGAATAAAAACCTTCTCCGGTTCCTGCCCGTCCGGATTTTTTGGGCCGGAGCCGTCGTTGCCGCCATATTGTCCTGCGTCCCCTTCGAGACGGCTCCCGTCTCCACCGGCACGGCCATACAGTCCAAACTCCCCGCGGAAAAAACCGGTCCGTCCAAGCCTCCACTGACCGCCCTGACCCTGAAGGCCGCTTACCAGGCGGACGATCTGGAAGACCTGCCCAAAATCTTCTCCGACGATCTGGACAAGGCGTCGCTGATACAAGCCGTCGAAAACCAGCTTGCCGCCATGGCGGACGCCGGCCCGGACCCGGTCAGGCTGGGCAAGCTGGTCATCACGCGCGACCGCCTGAAGGAAACCTTGACGGAGTTCCTGGGCCTCCTGAAAAAGGACCTGCCGGCCGAGGAATGGAGCCGCCAAATCCGCGACCGGTTCGTCTTTTACGAGGCGGGAGACGGGACCGGCAACACGACGGTGTTTACGGGATATTACGCCCCCGTCCTGAAAGCCAGCCGGTTCCAGACCGAGGAGTATGCCTACCCGCTTTACAGCATGCCGGAAAACCTGCTCAAGATCGTGCGCGTCGGGCGGAAGGACCCATCCGATGCCGATAAAGAATACCGCGCGGTTTACCGCGCCCGCAACCTCACGCGCGAGGAGATCGACGCCCATCAAGCCCTGGCCAACCAGAATCTCGAGATCGCCTGGGTCCGCGACGCGATCGAGGGCTTTTTCCTGCACGTCCAGGGCTCCGGCATCCTGGAGTACGTCAACGGGACGCGCGAGAGCGTCCAGTACGTCGGCTCCAACGGCTACCCTTACGCCGGGATCGGCCGGTTGATGATCGAGGACGGCCTGTTGAAAAAAGGCGAAACCTCCATGCAGGGGATCAAGAAGTATTTAAAAAACCATCCCGAGGACATCCCCAAATATTTCTTCCGGAACAAGCGCTATATCTTCTTCAAACTGACGGACGACCTGCCGCGCGGATCGGGAGGCGGGGTCCTCGTCCCCAACCGTTCCATCGCCACGGACAAGAGCTGGTACCCGGCGGGCGGGCTGGCCTTCGTCGTGGGACAAAAACCCGTCCTCGACGGCGCCGACGAGATCGCCGGATGGAAAAAATTCTCGCGCTTCGTGGTGGACCAGGACACCGGAGCGGCCATCCAGGGACCGGCCCGCGCCGACCTGTATTTCGGGACCGGCGACCGCGCCGGCGCGGCGGCGGGCTACTACATGGCCCGCAACAAGATCTTCTACCTCGTCAAGAAATGAGCGATTCGGGAGGGAGGTCGCCATAAAAAGCGTCCTCGGCGTATAGGCCGCGTCTCGTCCCCGCTGGGTGGGCCATGGAACCGGCGGTCCGGGCGAAAACGTCCGTCAATCCTTGAGTTTGATATCGTTCAATTGGCGGTCGATCTGGCTTTGATCTTTCTTTATGGCGGACAACATGCCGGGCCGGGCGGCGACTTCCCGGTCCAATTCGTCAAACAGGTTTTGCCTCTGCTTTTCCCGCTCCTCGAGATATTTCCGGTACAACTCATAGGCTTCTCTATCGAGGGCCTCGATCCGCTCCAGACGTTTGTCGTACTCGGCCTTGGTGAGACCGCCCGTGTTGAATCGGGCGCATAATTCCTGGTAACGCGCGATGAACCCCTGGACCGTGCTGTCCCAGTCGATCCCGGCCTTTTTGCCGAAAGTTATTTCCGGCCCGACGTTGATCAGAAAGTTCCCCGCCTTGAACCCCAGCGTGATGCGCCCGTCCTCGGTCTTATGGATCGCGCAATCCTGTTTTTCCGCCATGATGAACTGCGTGTAGGTCTCGTCCAAATACAGTTTGAATGGTTCGGCTCCGGCGGGGGTCCGCGTCAATAGCGCCAAGGCGAGGAGAGCGGGAAATGCGACGGAAAAAAACTTCATGGTTGCGTCCTTTGAAAAAGGATCCCGGCTAAAAGCGCCTGACAAAAATGAAGCCCTCATAATAACTCCCTCCCCCTTGACGGGGGAGGTCGGGTGGGGGCGCCTGGCAACCGCCAGGAGGCGACGCGGCGATGACGCTGACGCGATCGCCGGGATGTGATCCCTGCCTCGGCGTCAGCCTGAGGCGGTATCGGGTCCAGCGTTCACGCTGGTCACCCTCCCCCAGCCCCCTCCCTCCCAGGGGGGGGTGATTTTTACGTCGAGCCAACCGGTTCATTTTGTCAGGCGCTTTAAAATCTTTTTTTGCGGAGCTTGCCTCTCATGTCCCGCATCATGTCCTCCATTTCCGTTTCCACCTGCTTGAAGAGGTCGTCCGCGGTGAACGGTCTGCGCTCGGTCAAAATGCGCGGTCCCTCGCCGGTCTTTGGCGGGGGCGCGGTTTCGGCTTTCGGGGTTTCCCCGGTATCGGGGACCGGGACAATGCCGGTTTTGGGGCGGACCATTTTTTCTCCGGGGGCCGGGACCGCAAGGTCCGCGTAGGCGAAGGGATATCCCGCGGATTTCAACCATTGGACCGCGACGCTGGATTTGATGGAAAAATTAATGGCGGTGATGGCCAGGCCGTCGGCGCTCTGGCGGGCGATGTTGGAATTGATCGCCACCATGTGACCGCTCTTGTCGATCAGCGGCCCGCCGGAATTGCCGCGATTGATGCTGGCCTCGGTCTGAAAGACGTTCTTACCGGGGACCTGCTCGAAATCCTCGATCGAACTGCTGATGGTCCCCGTCGTCAGGGTCCACAGGCCGCCCTGTTCCGGATGACCTATGGCGACCACCGGGTCGCCGATCTCGACCCTTTCCGGGTTGGCGAACCGCAGGACGGGAAACGGCGGCGAGCCGGGAGACGAATCGATGCTCACGAGCGCGAGGTCCAACGCCTCGCTCAATTGCAACAACGTTGCGTTAAAGCCCAGGGCCGTGTCCTTTTTAAGGTTGCCGGTGACCCGCTCGGGCTTGAGATAGACGTTGATCCGCTGAAACGGACGCAGGCTCTCGGTATTGAAAATCACGTGGGCGTTGGTTATGACCAGGCCCTGACCGTCGATGATCGAGCCCGTGCCCATGCTCCGCGCTTGCTCCCCCGAATCGAAAGCCGTGATGAGGACCACGCTTTTCGCGGTATTTTGGAAAATCGCCCGGGGATCGAAATCCGCCGCCGACGCGGAGGAATTAACGGAGAAAACAAGGAACCCTAGCAAAAACCGCCAAAATGAAACGCCAACCGCCCCCAGCCCCTCCTTTGAAAGGAGGGGAGTAGCTCCTCCCCTTTTTTCAAGGGGAGGCGGGGAGGGGTGTTTTCCCCGGCCCTCGATTTTGGCGATAAAGCGATGGTTCATTTTGTTAGACGCTCTTAGTCACTTCTTTTTCTGGACTTCCACTTCCAGTTCCTCGTGCAATTTATCGGCCCGTTCCTTCACGGCCTTGCGCACCTCCTCGGAGAGTTCCTTGTGCCGGTCGAAATTTTCCTTGAAGGCGGCCAGGTCGAGACGGGCCAGGGAGAACAGTTCGTCCCGGTCGGCATGCTCCCAGTGGTCGACGATCTGCACGCCCGAGAGAACGGCGTCGGTCACGGTTTTAATGGCCTGTTCGACGTTCTGTTCCTCCGCGGAAGCCTTGAAATCGCCCGCCGTGGTGGAAGCCGCGTAATCTTTCATGAGCGATTTGGTGTAAAACTCGAAGACCTTGGCGAGGTCGTTTCTGGCGCGGTTGTCCGCCGCCGTACGTTGCAGGGAATAGTTCGCGATCCCCGCCGCGGACCCGACTCCATAAAAAGCCCGTCCGTTGGAGTCCTTGAAGGCCCCGCCCCCCTTGATCACCCATTCCGGCGGCTTGAGGGAGGCCAAAGTGGGTTTCTTCCCGACGGCGGGCGTCTCCGAAGCGCAAGCGGCAAAAAGGGTAATTAAAGAAATGAGGCCCAAAAGCGCGAAAAACCTAGATCCCGGTTTCATTTTTCATCTCCCAATTAAAGATTTGGCAACAGTAAAGCTTTTGCATAACCGTGCAACCTCTGGAAAAAGACCTGTCCGGGAGTTCATTGAATAAATCGCGGAACCTCGGTTTTTTTAGAGGTTTAACTGTATAACCACGAAAGAATTTTTCATCCCTTCCATCAACAAGCCGGGTTTTGCCAAGTCTTCCGAGCTTTGATCTCCGAATGATGCCTGACAAGAGTAAATCTGCATCTTCGGACATAATTTTGCAATATAAAAACAAACCGGCAATGTTTTTTGGAAAAACTCCGGAATCCAGGAAAAATAAACCGGTCATCAAGCCATCGCGGGCGAATTGTTTTTTCCGCATTTTCATGTACCATGGGGGTATCGATCCTGTTCCCCGCCAAACGCCCGGAGGCTGACCCGTCATGAAGAGGGACCGATTTTGTTTCACCTCGATGGTTTCCTGCCTGTTTTGGCTTTCTTTTACCGCCGTAGCCCTATCGGCGGAGCGCGGCGTCGTGCCCGTGCCGGTCAAGGACGCCGGCGGCAAGGAAGTGTTGTTGTACAAGGAAAGCCACGCGCTGGTCATCGGCGTGAGCGAGTACACGGGCGGCTGGCCGCGCCTGCCGGGCGTGGCCGACGACGTCAGGGAAGTCAAGAAGGCCCTGGAGTCCGCGGGCTTCCGCGTGACGGTCGTCATGGACCCGGACCGGGACAAGCTAGACAAGGCGTTCGCCGATTTCATCAACGAACACGGACAGGCCAGGGACAACCGCCTCCTGCTCTATTTCGCCGGCCACGGCCACACGGCGAAACTCGAATACGGCGCGGAAATGGGCTACATCGTGCCCGCGGACGCGCCGGACCCGAACCGCGACAAGGCGGGATTTCTGCGGAAGGCGATGGACATGCAGATGGTCGAGGTGTTCGCCCGCCGAATCCAGTCGAAGCACGCGGTGTTTATGTTCGACAGCTGTTTTTCCGGGTCGCTGTTCGCCCTGACGCGGGCGATACCGCAGGTCATCCAGGAGAAGACGGCCCTGCCCGCGCGGCAGTTCATCACGGCGGGCACGGCAAACCAGGAGGTGCCCGACGAGAGCCTGTTCCGGCGCATGTTCGTGCGGGCCCTGCAAGGGGACGGCGACCTCAACAGGGACGGGTACGTGACGGTGACCGAACTGGGGCAGTACCTGGAGGACACGGTGACGAACTACTCGAAGCGTAGCCAGACCCCGAGGTACGGCAAGATCCGGGACCCCATCCTGGACCAGGGAGACTTCGTCTTCCCGTTGCAAATAGCGCCAGGAGCGGGAAAAGAGCCGCAAGAGCTGGCGCGTCTGGAGCCGCGCGAGGAACCGAAACCGGAGAAAGGCGTCCGTCCTCCGGCGGGCGGCGGTTGCCCGGAGCGGATGGCGTTGATTCCGGCAGGCCGCCTGGCAAGCGCGAAGGAGAGCATGGGTCAAGGGGCCCCATTCTGCATCGACAAGTACGAGACAACCCAGACGGAATACGAGAAGGTCATGGGGAGCAACCCGAGCTATTTCAGAAACTGCCCGGACTGTCCGGTGGAACAAGTAACGTGGCATGAAGCGGTCGAGTATTGCCTGACGGTGGGCAAACGCCTGCCAACGGAGTGGGAGTGGGAGCACGCGGCGCGGGCCGGGACGGCGACGGCGTATTACTGGGGCGGCAAACCGGACGGCGCTTACGCATGGTGGCGCGAAAACAGCGGCGAAAAAACCCATCCCGCGGGAGAGAAGAAGCCAAACGGGTATGGTTTGTACGACATGGCGGGCAACGTGTGGGAATGGACGACGAGCGATCACAAAAGCGATGGCGGCGAGAAAGTTTTGCGCGGCGGGTCGTGGCTCCATGTGCCGCTCTCCATGCGCCCCGCCACCCGCAACAACGACGAACCCGGCAAACGTAGCTTCTCTTACGGGTTCCGTTGCGCCCAGGACACAGGCGAAAAAAGCGGTTTGGCGGAGGAGCGCGAGCGGCTGGCGAGGTTGGAACCGCCGAAACCGGCGGAGAAGCCGCAAGCCCCGGCGCCGCCAGGAATGGTAACGATACCGGGCGGCACGTTTTATGCGGGCTTGCAAGGCGAGAAAGATAATCCAGCGCGCCAACTGGATATCGGAGCATTTAAGATGGACGAGTACGAGGTAACGCAAGCGGATTACGAGAAAGTCATGGGGAGCAATCCGAGCTTTTTCAAAAACTGCCCGGACTGCCCGGTGGAACAAGTGACGTGGCATGAGGCGGACGCGTATTGCAAGAAGATGGGGAAGCGTCTGCCGACGGAATGGGAATGGGAGAAGGCGGCCAGGGCTGGGACGACGACCGCATATTACTGGGGCGGCAAACCGGACGGCGCCTATGCATGGTGGCGCGAAAACAGCGACGAAAAAACGCATCCCGCGGGAGAGAAGAAGCCGAATGGGTATGGCTTGCACGATATGGCGGGGAACGTGTGGGAATGGACGGCGAGCGATTATGAGGGTAAAGCGGGCCATAAAGTTTCGCGCGGCGGGGCATGGTCCTATAATCCGATCTCCGCGCGCCCGGCCTATCGCCTCCCCTACGATCCAGACAGGCGCTTCGACTCCATCGGTTTCCGTTGCGCCCGGTGATTTTTACCCTTTGCCGCCATGCAGGGGGGGGTAAAAAAACCTTTCTTACCGCGAAGGACGCGGAGGAACGCGGAGAATGAAAATAAACGATATTAGCGGGGAGATCGTTGACGCGGCCATGAAAGTGCATTCGGCGCTGGGTCCGGGGTTGCTGGAGAGCGCTTACGAGGCTTGCCTGAAATATGAACTGGGGAAACGGGGATTGCAAGTTCAATCCCAGCTAACTCTTCCCGTCGCTTATGATGGTATCGAGATTGACGCGGGGTATCGGGTTGACCTTTTGGTGGAGAATACCGTCGTCGTGGAATTAAAGGCCGTTGACAAAACGGCCCCTATTCACGAGGCCCAACTATTGTCCTATTTGAAATTGAGCGGCAAGCGTCTTGGCCTCCTTATTAATTTCAACGTGCTTCGTCTCAAGGACGGCATCAAGCGAATGGCGAACGGCTTATGAAAACACCCTCCGCGCCCCTCCGCGCCCTCCGCGGTAAAAAACTTTCCGCAACGGTCATTTTTGTTTTGTTCGCCTTGTCGGCCTGCGCTGGCGGGGGCGGCATCAAGGACGCCGGTAGCAAAGACGGCGCCCAGCGCGTCGAGGAACAACGCGCCCCCGTCCCTCCGGTCCCCAAACCGAGGACGGCGCAACCGCCGGGATGGGTCCTGGGAAAAGGCCATCCCTCCTACCCGTTAAGCCGGCACGTGGTCGGCGTGGGCGTGTCCGAGTCGAGTTCCGTCGCCGCCAACGAGTCCGCCCGGTCCGAACTGGCCAAGTCCCTGAAGGTGGAGATCCAATCCGAGATGAAGGACACCGCCACCTCCGAATGGACTTATGTCGAGGAGATCATCAAGACGAAGGTCAAAACGCGGCTGGAGGGCCTGGACATCCGCGACGGGTGGCGCGACCCGGACCGGGACGTGTATTATGCCCTGGCCGCCATCGATAGGAATTTGCTGGCCGCCGTTTTTCGCGACCAGATTAAAGACGCCGAAACGAGCCTCAAAAACCATATGGACGAAGGGACCCGGGCGGAGGAAACCGGGGAAGTGGTCGGCGCCCTCGCCCACTATTACGAGGGTTACCGCCTGGCGCCCAACCTCGACTCCCTGAAAAAAACGTTGTGGATCGTCGTCCGGTCTCCCGAAACCGTCGTCCAGGACTTGCCCCATCTGACGGCCGAGAAGTTTTCCTCGCGGATCAACGGGATCGTCCAAACCCTTAAAATCGCGCCCAAGTCGGGAGACAAGCAGGAAGTAAAAACCATAAAATCCCAATTGGCCCCTCTGGTAGCCAGCGTATATCTGGAGAAGGGGACCCAACGGATTCCCGTCCGCAACGTCCCGGCGATTTTCGAATTCGAAAAAGGCGCCGGCGAGTTGACCCGCGAACAGGCGAGCGGTCCGGCGGGAGAATTGGAGACGGCGGTACACTCCATTTCCTCTTTCGCCGAACCGGCGCACATGATTTCCGTCAAGCTCGATTTTCCAAAAATCGCCGCGAACTTCGACCCGGAGATGGTCCGGCGATTTCTGGAGCCCCTGAAAAACGTAAAGACGACGTTCAGTTATTTCATCAAGGTCATCGCGACCGGCCCCAAGCCCCAGGATTGGCATGAGGGGATGGTCAACCTCGCGAATCAAATCATCAAAAACCTTTCCCCGGGAGGAAACCCGAGGATCGGGGTCATTGCGTTCAAGGACCAGCGGAGCGACAAGGCGACGACCGTGGGTAGGCTTTTAAAGGACGATTTCACGGTGGCCCTGGCGCAGGCGGAAAACTTGACCGTCAAGGAGGCCCATGTCCCCAAAAACTCACAAGCCAGTTCGCGGGACATCGCCAAAAGTAGCGGGGTGGATTTTTACGTGACCGGCTCCTACCGGATGGGGAAAAAGGACCTCGACGTGCAGGCCACGCTGTCGGAGACGGGCACGGGCCACATCAAGTCCTCGGGGCACATCCAAATCGGCGGGGAATCGATACCGGCGGAGGACCTGGCCTCGCTCGCCCCCGGCGGCGGGTTTGCGGAAAAAGCGGACGCCGCCCCGCAATCCCGTCCGGAGAACTATGAGGAGTCCCTCGAAAAACTGGTCGCCCTGAAACCCGAGGACGCCCGTTTCGGCATAAAAGTGTGGACCGACCGGATGGAATACCAAATTGGCGACAACGTCCGTTTTTATGTCAAGGCGGAGGAGCCCTGTTACCTCACCCTTTTGGACGTCACGCCCAACGGCGACGTGACGGTCATTTTCCCCAACAAGTTCCACAAGGACAATTACATACGCGGGGGCGCGACCTACGAGATCCCGGAAAAAAGCTACGGGTTCCAGTTCGCTATTCAAGGACCCGATGGCATGGAACGGATCAAGGCGATCGCCACCTTGAAGTCCGACCCGCTCCTGAACCTGGACTTGGACCAGGGGTTCCACGCGATCGAGAAAAATTCCCGCGGGACAAGGTCCATCAAGGTCATGGAGGACAAATTGAGCCAAAAGAGCGGATCGGAGTGGGCGGCCGGATATGCCGAAATATTCATTTTCAACCGGGACCGGGTTTTTACCCGGGGAGCCCGGCAAATCCCGCTCAAATAAGGCTCGAACCCCATCATGGGAGCGTCGGCCAATCAAAATGCGTCGCAACGGACATCAAGGCTCTCCATCGTACTCCTCTCTCTACCCCTGACTTTTTTTCTGGGTTTGCAAACTCTGTGGCCGTCCGCGCTTTCCGCCGGGGCGCTGTATGTCAAATCGTCCGGGACCCCGGTTTTCGAAAACGGGTCCGCAACCGCGAGAGTTATTGAAACTTTAAACGAAGGCGTCGCGGTGCGGGTCCTTAAAGAGTCCGGATCTTTTTACAAAATTGCGCTCCCCAAGGGAGGAGAGGGCTGGGTATTCAAATTCAAATTGACCGCGACGCCCCCGGCAAAAGCCTCGACGCAAGGGACCCGGGTCGAGCCATTGAACGAAAAAGAGGAGTTTTCCGCGAAAGAATCCGATTCCGGCTCGAGCATCCGCGCGCGGGACCCCAATTTCAAAGCGCCAGACGACATAAAAGAGGTTCCCAAAACGGAGCGCGGCCTCCCGGCGGACAAAAAGCGGGATGGCGGCAAAAAATGAGCCGTCGCCCGGGACCGTCGCTCCTTCCAATTGAGCATCTCTAAAAATTGTAGTTGCCTGATTCATCAGGCGCCCTAAAAGCCCAATAAATTAGGCAACTACAACTTTTGACAAACAATTGGGTTTGTGAAAAAGGCAATTTTTAGAGATGCCCAATTGATAATTGAAATGAAGACGGCGGTTATGATAACGTACAACCCCTAAAGCCGAAGTGGTGGAACTGGTAGACGCGCTGGACTCAAAATCCAGTGGGGGCGACCCCGTGTCGGTTCGATTCCGACCTTCGGCACCACTCATCGATTAAGGGCCCGGAAGGATCGCGACTTCCGGGCCCTTTTTCGTTCCAGCGGGCATGCCCACCATTTCTCCCGCATTTTCCCTGTCCGACCTCCCCCCGGTTTTCGACAAGATACCTTATGGGAGGAATTTATTTTCCCGACCTGGAATCGCGCGGACGTTAAATCCCCAAGAAACGGCCTCCGCAACCAATTGAAAAATAAACGCCATATCCCCCGCGGCGTTTCTATGAGTAACAATCCCAATCAATGTAAGCATTTCCCTTGCTTTCCGGTTGGGGAAATTTGATAATGCCACTATAATGCAACCATCCAAATAAAGACCTTGTAATGATCTCCCATCGAACAGAACGATGGGTTTTTCGTCTCGCCCGTTTCTTGCGGGGCTCGCCGCCCAAGAGCGGCTTTCTGTTTTCATCCCGTCCCCCCCATTGACGATTTCGGACGGACCGGCGAAACGTCCTTGTTATTTGGTTTCCCACCGATAACCGGGACAATCGCGTCCTCGAAACCCAATCAGGCCCTTGCGCCAGGCGAGGTCTCTCGCATAATCAGGCAAATGCGATTTTTGCCGAATATTCGGATTTGATCTCCCATGGAGTCGAACGAACCATGAAAATCGAACAGAAGCGGTGGTTTCCCGAAAAGGGGTGGCAGGGCGAGTCGGCGGCGGATATTGCCGGGCAGGCGCAGTTGGTTTTTGTCTTTGGCGACCGGCAGGCGCTGGAAACGGGGGGGAATTTCGACCGGATCAAGGAATTTTACCCCCGGGCGCATATCGTGGGTTGTTCCTCTTCCGGGGAAATATCCGGTTCCGAGGTGACGGACGGCTGTCTGGCGGTCACGGCGGTCGTTTTCGAGCGCGCGCGGGTCGAGGTCGCCAGCGTCAGGATTGAAGGGCCGGATAAAAGCCGCGAGGCGGGCGAAAAGCTCGCCGGACTGCTGAACCCCTCGGGACTGGACCACGTCATGATCTTTTCCGACGGCCTCCTGGTGAACGGCTCCGAATTGGTCAGGGGACTGAAGAAGCGACTGACCGCAAACGTCGGGGTCACGGGCGGACTGGCGGGCGACGGCACGCTGTTCCAGCGGACGTTGGTTTGTTGCGGGGATGCGCCCGAGTCGGGCAAAATCGCCGCCGTCGGCTTTTACGGGCCGGGCATAAAGATCGGCTTCGGGTCGATGGGCGGCTGGGTCCCGTTCGGTCCCGAGCGCACGGTGACCCGTTCCCAGGGAAACGTCTTATTCGAACTGGACGGCGCGCCCGCCGTGGAACTATATAAAAAATACCTGGGCGAGGAAGCCGACGACCTGTCCGCCAACCGGTTTTACTTCCCCTTGAGCCTCCGGTTGAACGAAGGCGAAAGCGGGGTCGTGCGGACCATCCTGGCGGTCAACGAGCAGGACAAGAGCCTGACGTTCGCCGGGGACATCCCCCAGGGGACCCCGGCGCGCCTGATGAAAGCCAAGTTCGAAATGCTGGTGGACGGGTCGGCCCAGGCCGCCCACACCGCGTCCCGCGCGATGGGCTCGCCCTCCCCGGACCTCGCCATCCTGTTCAGTTGCGTCGGCAGGAAGATCGTCCTGAAACAGCGGGTGGAGGAGGAAGTGGAATGCGTACGCAAAGCGTTCGGACCGAGATCGGCCCTGACCGGATTTTATTCCTACGGGGAAATCGGCCCGTTCGACCGTTCGGGCCAATGCCAACTGCACAACCAGACGATGACCATCACCGCCATCTCCGAGGATTAGTTTTCGAAAGGCGGAGTCCATGCACAACCTGTTGCAAAGACAGATCAAACGCTATTTCGGCGACCAGGCTTCCTTTACCGGAGGCCTGCGGGCTTTCATCGACGCCGTCAACGAATCGTACCGGAAGTGGGAATACGAGTACTCCCTGCTGGAACGGGCGCAGGAGTTGAACGAGGAGGAACTTGAGCGGCAAATGCGGGAAAAGGAGTCGATCCTGACCTCCGCGGGAGAAGGCATTTTCGGCGTGGGACTGGACGAAACGATCGCCTTCATCAATCCGGCGGGAGCGTACGCGGCGGGTTATGCGACCCGCGAACTGATCGGCAGAAACGTACACGACTCCTTCCACCGCGCCGGGAAAAACGAACACGCCCACGGCAAGCAAGACTGCCCCGTCTTGAAACGGCTGGCCTCCATCGGTTCCGAGCGCGTGGAGGACGAACCGATGTGGCGAAAGGACGGGACCTGCTTCGCCGTCGATTACACCTGCGCCTCCGTCGTCGAGCACGGGAAAATCGCGGGTGCGGTGGTTGTTTTCACGGACATCACGGAACGCAAAAAAGCCCAGGAAAAAAGGGAGCAACTGATCTCGGAGCTCCTGGACCTGAAAAAGCGTCTGGAGGAGGCGGCCCGGACGGACCCGCTGACCGGCCTTCCCAACCGCCGGGATTTCGAGGAAAAAATCGTTTATGAAACAAAACGG
>JACQQK010000080.1 GCA_016207065.1 Nitrospinota bacterium | reverse complement strand
CATAGGCAAGGTCCTCAAGGTGGACGGCAACAACTATACCGTCATCGGGACGATGGAAGCCAAGGGCGCGTTGAGCTGGTACGATCCCGACGACCAGATTTTCATACCCGTCACCACCGCGCAAAAGCGTTTGTTCGGGCTGAATTACGTCCAGTCGATCGACGTTCAGGCCGGACGGATCGAGGACATCGAAACCATCAAGAAGGACATCGAAACTTTGGTCCGCCGGCGCCACAACCTGCCGGAGGGCAAGGAAAACGATTTCCACGTGCAAAATTCCGCCGAATGGCTGAACAGTTGGGGCGACGCGGCCAGGACCTTCACCTACCTACTGGGCGGCATCGCCGCCATTTCCCTGATGGTGGGCGGGATCGGCATCATGAACATCATGCTGGTCTCCGTGACGGAACGCACCCGGGAGATCGGGATACGCAAGGCCATCGGCGCGAAAAAAAAGGAGATCATGGAGCAGTTTCTTATCGAGTCCGTCGTCATCAGCTTCATGGGGGGATTGATCGGGGTCTTCCTGGGGATGGCCATATCCCGGGCGGTATCGAAGTTGGGAGGATGGGACACCATCGTGTCCCCGCAATCGATCCTTCTGGCGTTCGGGTTCTCCGTGGGGGTAGGCATGTTTTTCGGTTACTACCCCGCCAACAAGGCCGCCAATCTCAACCCCATCGAGGCCTTGCGTTATGAATAGCCGGGGCATCTCTTTAAGAGCGCCAAACAAGGCGTCATTGCGCGCGTCAGCGAAGCAATCCAGAAAATCCGGATCGCCACGCCGCCCAGCGTGGCGAATGCGCGTCATCGGAGACAACCGGGTCTGTCCAGTTGCCCCGCGGCGAGTGGGCGGCTCGCGATGACGGGGTAGCGGGGTCCTGCGTCACGCTGGCCGGGGCGTTTATTCAGATTAATTTTTCTTTTTAGAGCATTTAACCAAATGAACCATTTGGCTCGCCCCTCAAATTACTCCCCTCCCTTGATCGGGCAAGCGCCCCTACCTGACCTCCCCCTTCAAGGGGGAGGAAGTTATGGAAAACCTCATTTTGTCAGGCGCTCTTAGGATTACCCGATGCAAATCAAACCCGACCGGGAAACGTTTATCGAATCGGTCCGCGCCGGCGGGCGCGCTCCCGTCTTTGGCGAGGAACTCGTCCCGGACCTGGACCCTTCGGCGCTCTACCGCGGCTTGTTCCTGGACGATCCCGAATCGTTCCTTTTCGAAAGCTTTGCCGGCCCCGACGCCACGACCCGCTACTCGCTGATGGGCAAGTCCAATTCCCGCCTGCTTAGAATAGAACGCGGCGTGGCGCAATTCGCGCGCGATGGGTCTGGCGAAACGGTCATGGACACCGCGGGCGGAGGATTGGAACGGATGCGTTTCGGCCCGGAGCCGGCGGATTGTCCGCCGCACTTCTGGGGCGGGTGGGTGGGTTACGTCGGTTACGAGGCGGGGCAGTTGTTCGAGGACCTCCCGCAAGGGAAAAAAAGCGACGTCCCCGACCTCTATTTCATGCAGGTCGAACGGTTGGCGGTCTATGACCACAAAACCGGCATCCTGCGCTACATCGCCGTTTCGGAACCCGGAAAGGACGACTACGACCGGTTGTCCGGGGACATCCGCCAGGCATGGGAACGGATCCGCTCCGTTTTACATGCGCAAGGCCGCAAACCCGCCGCCGATATCCAAGTTGAGCCTAAACGGACGCTAAAACGTCAGCGGACGGAGGTCCGGTCCAACCTGACCCGTCCGCAATACATGGCCATGGTCGAGAAGGCCAAGGCTTACATTTCCGAGGGGGACATTTATCAGGCCAACCTCGCGCAACGTTTCGAGACGGAGTTCGACGGCGACCCGTTTGACCTCTACCTGCGTCTGCGGGCCATCAATCCGTCGCCGTTTTCCGGTTTCCTGAAGTTCCGCGACCTGGCCATCGTCAGCTCTTCGCCGGAACGGCTGGTAAAAGTCGAGGACGACCGCATAGAGACCCGCCCCATAGCCGGGACGCGCCCCCGGGGGAAGACGGTCGAGGAGGACCATCTGCTGGCGCGGGACCTTCTGCTGAACGAAAAGGAAAAAGCCGAGCATCTCATGTTGGTCGACCTGGAACGGAACGACCTGGGGCGCATCTGCGAATCCGGCTCCGTCCGCGTCACGGACTTGATGTTCCTGGAAAAATATTCGCACGTCGCGCATATCGTGTCGAACATTCAGGGGACCCTGAAACCCGGGACCGCGGTCTCCGATATTCTGCGGGCGGTTTTTCCCGGCGGGACCATCACGGGTTGCCCCAAGGTCCGTTGCATGGAGATCATCGACGAGCTGGAACCGGTCCCCCGCGGCCCCTACTCCGGCTCGCTCGGGTATATCGGTTTTGCCCGGTACATGGATTTGAACATCGTCATCCGCTCCGTCGTCGTCAAGGACGGCCGGGCGTATTTTCATGCGGGGGCCGGGATCGTGGCCGACTCGGACCCGGAGCGGGAATACCAGGAAACGCTGGACAAGGCGGCGGCCATGATGGCCGCGCTGTGTCCGTGAAAGGAGAAACTCCCATGGCGGCTCCAGTCGTATTTCTCAACGGTTTTTACGTCGGTTTGGAGGAAGCTCGCGTGTCCGTCCTGGACAGGGGGTTCTGTTACGGCGACGGTTTGTTCGAGACCATGCGTTCCTATAAGGGAACGATTTTCCGGTTGGGCCTTCATTTCGACCGCCTCTGGCGATCGGCCGGACTGCTGAATCTGCCCCTGCCTTTGACCCGGATGGAACTGGCCTCCATCGTCGAAACGACGCTCAAGTTCAACTCCTGTCCGGAGGCCTATGTCCGGATCACTCTCACGCGGGGCGAGTCGGCCCCCGGCTTGCTGGTCGACGACAACGCGTCCCCTACCCTCGTCGTCTTTGTCAAACCGTTCGACCCCGTTCCCGATGAATGGCGGCGGGACGGCGTGACGGTCGCCTTGTTTCCATCGAGCGCCTGCCGGACCGGCGGCCTCGCGGCGCAGGTCAAATCCTGCAACTACCTTTCCCAGATCGTGCTCCGTAACGAGGCCCGCAAAAGAGGGTCGGCGGAGGCCCTCCTGCTCGACGACGAGGGGCATGTGACCGAAGGGACAACGAGCAACATTTTCCTGGTCGAGAACGGCGTATTGAAGACGCCCCCGGCGAACCAGTACGTCCTGCCCGGAATAACCCGGCAAGTCGTCATGGAGATCGCCCGCGCCCAGGACCTTCCCTGCTTCGAGGAAAACCTGACCTTGGACGACCTCCGCCGGGCCGACGAAGTCTTTTTGACCAACACGGGGATAGAGATTTTGCCGGTATCCCGGATCGACGGCGTCGCCGTGGGCGATGGCAAACCCGGATACTGGACCCGGCGGTTGCACCAGGAGTTTTTAAAAAACGTTGAAGACCGAGGGTGAAAAATGTTAACCTCCGTAGCTAAAATTAATCGCGCAACGGACGGCAATGAGTTCAGAAGATCGTTTTCACGACAACCCCAGCGGGGCGGTCACCGACATAAAATTTAATCTGCAATGGCTCCCGAAAGATTCCTGGCAGGACTTGGGGAAATGGCTGGACTGGGAGGGAATGCTTGCCTACCGCCGGCTCGTGAACCAGCTTTACGCCGGCGGCGCCTGCGATTGGCGGTTTCCGACGAAAGAGGAGGCCCTGGCGTTTTATATCGGCGACCTGCGCCAAAACGATTTCGAGGGACAGGAGGCGCACATCCATCCCCTGTTCGTCCGCAAATGCGCCTATTATATGTGGACCGGGGACGCGGACGAAAACGGCCAGGTATTCCGGATCAACCTGCGGACCGGCGAAACGGACTACGTCGACAAAACGACGCGCGAATTTCAAGCGGTCCGGCTGGTCCGCGACCTCAAGCATTAAAGCCGTCCTCTAAAAATCGCGGTCCCCCCAAACTCATCGAGGTATTTCAAGCGCCCGTATTCGCTCCCACTCCCTTGGAGATAAGATACGGCGCATATTTTTTATCCACGACCTTGATATGGTTGTTCAGCCAGTCTTTAAGGAATTCCATTAGATTTTGGTCGATTTGCGCCCCGCCCTTTTTATAAGCCTCATAAAAATCCGAAACCTGGGCAATCAGTTTTTTGTGTCTTTCCACATGGTCGGCGGTTTCCGGATAGCCATGAAGCCTGAACAACCTCTCCTCGTTGGCAAAATGCGTTTGGGTGTATTCGACGAGGCCTAAAAGCACGCCTTCGGCGACGTCTTTTCCTTTCCCCTCCGCCATTGCCTTGTGAAGTTTGTTGATCATTCCGAAGAGCACCATGTGTTGCTGATCGAATTCCTTGATGCCGGTGCAATAGCTGTCGTCCCATGTCATCAATGTCTTCGCGGAGTCCTCGTATTTGAATTTTTCGACTAGCCTCCGCAATTTTGACGACACGTTCGCAAGCCTGCTGGCCGCATCCCGGACGCTGTTGACGCCGTCCATGGTCCCTTGGGCGGCCTTGGCGACGCCGGTGATGTTATTGGCGATTTCGCCGCTTCCCCTGGCGGCCTCCGTGATGTTGCGGCCGATCTCCGCCGTGGTCGCGCTTTGCTCCTCCACCGCGCTCGCGATGGTGTTGGAAATGTCGTTGATTTGGTTGATCACCTTGCCGATTTCGCCAATGGCGTCCACCGCGCCGGAAGTGTCGGACTGGATGGCCTGGATCTTTTTGCCGATGTCCTCGGTGGCCTTGCCGGTCTCCTTGGCCAGTTCCTTGACCTCGTTGGCGACCACGGCGAAGCCCTTGCCCGCCTCGCCCGCGCGCGCCGCCTCGATCGTGGCGTTCAGCGCCAGCAGGTTGGTCTGCTCGGCGATCGAGTTGATCACCTTGATCACCTCGCCAATCTCGGCGGAACTCGTCCCCAGCTTGGTTATCGTGGCGTTGGTCGTCGCCGCCGTCTTGACTGCCGACGCGGCCACTTTGGCCGCTTCCGAGGCGCTTTTGGCGATCTCCTTGATGCTGGCGTTCATCTCCTCGGAACCGGTGGCGACGGTCTCCACGCTTTTGCTTACTTGTTCCGAGGCCGCCGAAACCACGTTGGCCTGCGCCGAGGTTTCCTCGGCGTTCCCCGCCATCCCCTGGCTTACCGCGATCATCTCGTCCGAGGACTTGGCCAGGGTCTGGGCGGTCTCCGCGATCTCGGCGATGTCCGCCCGCAAATTGGCGAGAAACTTCTTGAACCCCTCCCCCATCATGCCGATGGCGTCGTTTCCGGTCACGGACACAATGGAAGTCAAATCGCCCGCGCCGGCGGAATTGACGGCGCTCAGGATATCGCCGACTTTTATCCTCATGTCGTTGGCCTGGAGCGCCTCCCGCTCCGCCAATTCCACGGCTTTTCTTTCCGTGGCGACTTTTTCCGTCACCACCTGCCAGGTGACCACCGGACCCAGATAGTTTTGTTGCTTGTCGTAAATGGCGCTCACGGCGATGTCGAGAGTCTCGGGGCCGATCCGCACCTGGGTTTGATGGGGCAGATTGCGCGGGTCGGAAACGATCCTGCGGACCAATTGCGGGTCCTTGTGAAACATGTCGAAGGGATGTCCAACGATGTCCTCGACTCTTTGAACGCTGAAGGACAGGTACTGCTGTATGGACTTGAGGATTTTATGTCCGTTGGGATTGATATAGATCATTTTCCCGTCCGTTCCCGCGTACATGATGTTCATGGGGATGTTCTCCACCATGGACACGGTCCTCTCCATTTCGCGGTCCAATTGTTTTTTCTCCTGGGCCTGTTTTAACATCCGGTGCAACGACGATTTGAATTCGCCTTCCAGTTCGACGCTTTGTTTATCGTTTTTTCCGGTCAGGATCTCCTCGGAGCGCTGGATGAACTGCCGCAAGCCGTCGAGCAATTGGTTGCAGGACCGGCTGAGGACGCCGACCTCGTCGTTGGAAACGACCGGCAGTTTCTCTTGTTGTAAATTGCCCAGCGCGGTTTCGGACAAGACCCCGGAAATTCTTTGCACCGGCTTGATGACGACGAAGGTCAGGTAGGAGGCTATCCCGATCAAAAAGATCAGGGTGATGACGCTGGACGTCACGATCGTGAAACGGATGTTTTCCTGGTTCTTGCCGGCGAGCGCGTCGTATAGCCCCACCGCGTCGTCGCTCAACTTCCTCAGCTCGTTGGTGGCCCCGAGAATTTTTTGTTGCGCCTGCCGGTAGGGATCGGAATTGACCTCGGAATCAAGCATGGCGGACACCGTTCCGGCGACCTCAGAAAACTTCCGTTCGATGTCCCCTAGCTTTTGCTGAATCGCCGGTTCCGCGATGGCCGCCATCGTTTTAAATTCCGTCATCGTCAGGTCAAGCGGGTATTGCCCTCCGGACTTGGCCGCCGCGAGGGTTTGGCTGAAAACTTTTTTTGCCGTGTCGTATTCGCCCAAACTGGCCGATAGCTCGGACTTCCCAGTGGCCGCGTCGCCGGAAAAAACCAGCCGGTAACCGCGGATTCCCAGGGTATCGCCGACGTTGAAAGTCCTGTTCAACTGGCTTGAATGACATGAGGCGCACGCGGGGACGGTGGCCTTGTCCGTCGTATAAAGGGCGATATAGAGCTTCCCGTTGTCCTCAAAGGTCTTGGTGAATATGTTGTCGGAATTCGTTTTCAAAAAAGCGTTGGCTTCGCGGTCCAGATCGTTCTTGAGGCCCTGGTTGGGGTTGACGGGAAACTCGGAAACGATATCGATCGCGAAATCCCGGCCCGCGCCGAATTTCTCGTTGACCATCCGCGTCAGCGTCGCCGGAAACGGGACGGCCGGATGCGGTTCGCCCGCGGGATTCATGCTGACGGTCAAATTCGCCTTCTTGGCGGCATCGATCACCGTCCCCGTGTAAACCCCCCGCATCTGGGTGATATATTGGTCCAGGGAACGGATTTGTTGCTCCAGGGTCTTGGTCCGGCTTTTGGCCATGGCGTATCCCAAGGCGGATTTCCCCATGGCCTGGGTCAGCATGCGTTGACGGCCCAGGGCGTTCGTGATGGTCGCGTCCTCGCTGGCCTTGGCGAGGGAATTGAAGATGACCCAGCCCGAAATCGCCACCACCATGAACAAGGCGGCAAAACTTCCGTAGACCTTATACTTGACGGACAAATCTTTCATGGTTTACTCCTTCTAACTAAAAGTCGTCGAGGGTCCAATGCATATTGCGCCATCATTTCTTACGGCAGACCGGAATTGTCCTGAATTTTTAAATCGGCTTTTTCGATTTTCTTTATATAAATTCCCGCATGCGTCTCCTCGTCGAATTTGGGCGATGGATACCGGTCCGGCCGGTCCTCCTCGGGTAAATGCATGGCGATAATCAGTTTTGACAAGCGGTCCAACTGCTCGTGCAATTCCAGGAGATTTTTAATCATGGAAACCGCGGATTCTTGCAAGTCGATGGGGATCAACTTCCTCACCCGATTAATCAGTCGAGAGTTCTAGGGATTCGCCCTTTTAAAGCGTTTCTTTCTCCATTTAAAGATAGAAACTCGAGGTCTTTATTCCATTAAGTTTTCATGAAATTTATTGTGATAGCAATTGCAATAATCAAGCTCCGGCGGATTTTTTTAACGCTTGTAAAACGTCCGCGTCGATGTGCCGGGCCTCCGCCTCGCGGTCCAAAACGCCGAAAGCGTCCTCCGCGCTCATCCTCGACCGGTAGGACCGGTCGGAAGTCAAGGCGTCGTATATGTCCGCCACCGCGACAATCCTCACCGTGAGGGATATTTCGCCGTTCCTCAATCCGTGAGGATATCCGCTTCCGTCGAGTTTTTCATGGTGATGCAGAACGATTTCCAGAAGTCCCTGGGCGGTCTTGAGCGGTTTGCAGATTTCATGTCCGATGACCGTGTGTTTCCTGACGACCTGGATTTCTTCCTCCGAGAGACTTCCCCTCTTTTGCAGGATGCTGTCGGGGACGCCGATCTTTCCGATATCGTGCAGAATTCCCGCGTACCGGAGGACGTCGATTTCCTCTTCCGGGAGCCTCATTTCCCTTCCGAGAGCAACCGCCGTCGCGGCGACGCTTCTGACATGACTTGCGGTGTATGCGTCACGCGCTCCCAAGGCTTCCGCCAGCGACAGGATCACCTCCGCGGCGGAATCCAACTGGTCGACCATGGTTTTCAGCCGCAGGAGGGAACGGATGCGGGCGATCACCTCCGGGGCGTTGATGGGCTTGCTCAAGAAATCGTCCGCCCCCGCTTCAATTCCCTTGATCCTCTCCTCCCTTTGTTTTATTCCCGTCATCAGGATGACCGGGACGAACCGGCGCCGCGGATTTTGCTTGAGGGTCCGGCACGCCTCTAATCCGGACAACCCCGGCATCATGATGTCGAGAAGGATCAAGTCCACGGGCGTGGTTTCGACGATATCGAGAGCTTCTTGACCGTTGCGGGCCAGAACCACTCTATAGCCTTGCCCGGTCAGGATGCGCTCGAAAACCGCGGACGCTTTTTTTTCGTCGTCCACCACCAGAATGGTTGACGAAACGCTCGCCGATTCGCCCTTGTTTATTACCATGCGTTTTTCATGATAATGTTTCGATTGAAACGAATTATTTCACTATGCATAAATTTACCCCCCTATCCACGAAAAATCAATATCTATATCGGAATGTTAATGTAAATAATTAATGCCGAAAAAGAAATGGCCAGTTTCAAAACGCGAGGTTGTCGAGGGTCCATCCTCCCCGGCGGCGTATCGCCGCGGATGATTCCGCCTCGCGCTTGCGCCGAGGCGGCATTGCCTCCGGGCGTTTGCCCGCCAGCGAGCCGCTGGATCCAACATGCCGGGCTCTCTTTGCGCCTTCGGAATCATCGGCGGCAATCCGGGCCGGGCCTGTTGGATCCAACGTTCACGCTGGCGGGGCCATGACAGACTCCTCCACGCCGGGATCGCTCCACAACACCGCGGTCACGTCGCGATGGCGGGTTTTTTCGAAACCGCTGAACAAGGCGGCGGGCGCGACAGCGGGCAAATCCAACCCGAAGCGCCGGGCGGTCCGCGTCCCTGGCGCGGGACCGGACAGGACAACGCACAAACAGTTCCCTTCCGTCCAATACTCGATCGTCTGCCCCTCCTCCATCCCCGGCACGAAAAACTTCTCGTCCACGCGGACGGCGAAACTCGGGCGGGTCCTGCCGCGGATCCATACTTTCCCGGTGTCCTCGATTTGGGGTTTTTGCACGGGCGTCATTCAAGCGCGTTTTCCGTCCCACAACGGACGGTTTCGGTCGCTTGCGATTCAGGTTGCAGGGTTTCCAGTTGCGAATTGGCTACGGCTGTTTTGGGGCCTTCATGCCGGAATAGCAACCGCCATCGCGGCGAATTTCCCCCGCAGATATTCCGCCGATTCCACGAGGACCTCGACAAACTGGCGGTCGCGTTGAAATTTCTCCATCAGAACATCCGCGTCGGGCGCCCAGGCGGTTTTGCGGTCGATCTCGTTGTTCGTCCGGTTCCATTGCAAGAACCCGGAATACGCGTAGCCTTGCAGAAGTTGCAGGGTATCGGGATCGTCCAACAGGGATTTGTAGAGGGCCTCCATTTCGGCGACGAATCCGGCCGGGTTGCCGGCGCCCTGGCCGTCCGCGCGGCTGGAGATTTCCGCCGCCTTTCGCGCCAATCGAGCAAAGCGGAGCGTTTGCGCCTGCAATGCGGAGATCAGGCGGCGCGAGGGAGAAGGCGCGGGCAAGTTTTCCAGCGGAGCTTCTTTTCCGCGCGCAAGGGACTCGCCGCAATGAACATACAGCGCTTCTCCCAGACAAAGGTTGGGGAACCCGGGTATGGGAATCCCCCCCTCGGTCGCGTTGAAGATGTCGCGGGCGTCCTTGAATTCCTCGACGAAAAGGTTTTTGTACGACTCCATGGCCAGGGTGGCGTAGGCGGGCGCTCCAAACAGGTCCGCGCCGGCGGTGGCCGCCCGCGCGTACTTTTCGCGATGTTGCAGGTTCAACCGCTCCAGGGTGGCGAAGGGAGTTATTTCATCCAGGAATTTCCGGTTGAAGTACGACCCCGAGCAATGCAGTCTGTGTCCGTCGAAAGCCAGGTCCTGCCCGACGAGAAAAACCGGACCGCATCCCATTTGCAAAACGAACTTCAGCGCGGCGTGGGCGACGGACTGCGTCTTGCCCAGCGAGCCTTTCTCTCCATTGTGCCGCGCGATCCAGCGCGACAAAAACAGGTTCGAGTCGAAGACGATCCCGCGGTCTCCGAACAGGGCCGGGATGTCCGGGCAAACGCCGGGATCGTAGAGCAACCGCGTCTTTCCCGGCGGTTTCTCCAGATCGAAGGCGTCGCGCATGGACTCGTCCGGGTCTATGACGACCGCGAAATCCGGCTCCACCCCGTTGTCCAGCAGAGGGCTCAGGGCAGTCGCCACCGCGATCAAAACGGCGTTGTCCCGGACCCCTTTCAACAGGCGGACGTTCTTGTCCAGCGAGGGCCCGGCGGAAATGACGACCGCCGGGACCCCGTTCAACCGGTTTGCAAACTGGTTGGCCCCCGCGCTGGCCAGGATATGGGGGAGGTTGTCGATGATGTTGGCGTAAAATTTTTTCGAAAATGCCGCCTGCGTTTTGAAATCGATCCGGATTTGCCTCAGCGCGTTTTCCAACGCGGTCTCCGCCATCCGGTAATAGTCTTTTTCGGAATCGACCAGCGGCGGAAACGCGATGGGGGCATGTCCGTTCAAGGCCAGTTTCGGCAAATCCTCCTGTAACTCCGCGACCCATTCCCCGGGGGCGCGCCCGATATGAAAGGAGGCGCCGGGATGGGAGAGGACGGGAGCGCAGTCGTTGCAGGCCAGCGCCAGGCGGAACGACTCGATGTCCTTCTCCACGAAGTAAAGCCGCGATTGCGGGGGGACGCGTTTGGCGATCTCGAACGCGTGGTATCCCAGGCCGAACCCGAAAAAGACGAAATGGAGCGCCCCGGAAAGTGCGCAGGATCCCGCGAAGCGCGCGGCTTCGAGCCGGGGGTCGTACCGGCTGTGGAGCGCCTTTTCGCCGCCGTTGGGCATGACGCAGGACAGGGCCGGGGGGCCCGCCTTGGAAGGGACGACGACGTAGCGTCCGCCGGGTTGGAGGGACGCCAGCGACTCCGCGAGGGCGGGGTTTCTGGCCCTCAGCAGGGCAATATTGTTATGGAAAAAGGCGGATTGCATTCGAGCGGCGCCGGGGTCAAGGCCCGGACCGGGTTCCGGAAAAATAAAAAAGCTCCCAGGTGGAGTACACCCCCTGGGGAGTGGAAAAAGCGGCGTCGTACTTGCGTATCAGGCTTCTCAGCCCGCCCGCCTCGAGCATTTTAAGCGGGGCGGCTCCAATTTGCTGAAGATTTTTTATCAAGGCGAGCGCGCTGGGGAAAAACACCTTCCGTATTTCGGAGCGCCCTTCCAGGACTTGGAACCCCGCCCGCTGAAGGATCTTTTTCCACCGGGCGAAGGGAAAAAGCAGGGCCGGGCTCTCGAGGCTACCGGTTTCGCGGAATTCCGCGAGGGTCCGCGGACCGAACACGCTGAACGCGATCCGCCCGCCGGGGGAAAGGCGTCCGGCGAGGCGCGCGAGGGTCTCTTCCGGGTTTTGCAACCATTGAAAGACCGCGTTGGCCACGATCAAGTCCACTTTTGGGAACCGCGAGGTCTCGACGTTGCCCACGACGATGCGGGAGTTTTCGGGGAGATCCATCTCTTCCCGCAGGCGGTCGATCATGGGGGGGGCGATGTCGTTGAGGACAAGCGAGCGGACCGACCGGGCCAGGAGGTGGCGCGTGAACAGCCCCGTGCCGCACCCCACTTCCAGGACCGTGTCGGGAAGCGGGGACGGCAACAGCGAGGCCAGCCGCTCGGCCATGGCCTTTTGCAGGTGCGCGTGCTTGTCGTAGCTCCGGACGCGCCGGGAGAAACTCTCGACAATGCGAGACTCGCGGCCGCTGTCCCAGCGGGTTGGTTTCATAATGTCCGATTTCCAGGCGGCGCAAAAAGCCAACGCCGCGCGTCGATGGGGAAGGTTACCGGGCGACGTCCGAGGCCCTCCGGCGGGGGTGGGTCCCAAGCGGCATGACCTTTGCCGGAAGCCGTATGGTGAACGTGGACCCTTGGTTGAGAACGCTTTTGACCGTGATATCGCCGCCCATCATCCTGCAGAAACGCTGGCTGATCGCGAGGCCCAGCCCGGTGCCCCCGTATTTGCGGGTGGTGGACGGGTCCGCCTGGGTGAATTCCACGAACAGGCCGGACACCTGTTCCGGGCTCATGCCGATTCCCGAATCGACGATATCGAAAGTAAGCCAGTCGGTCTCGCCGTCCGTTTCGCGGGTCACGCGCAAGGTCACGGAACCGCTTTCGGTGAACTTGCACGCGTTGCTGAGCAGGTTGTTCAGCATCTGCCGGACGCGGGTGATGTCCGCGTGCATGCTTCCGATGTTGGGCGGGCATTCGATCGCCAGCGCATTCTTGTTCTTGTCGGCCAGCGGCTTGATGGTGACGGCGATTTGCCCGACCAGTTCGTAAACGTTGAAGCTGTCCAGTTGGATCTCCATCTTTCCCGCCTCGATCTTGGACAAGTCGAGGATCTCGTTGATCAGGCCCAGCAGAAATTTTCCGGAACTGTTTATTTTGTCGAGGTCGTCGGCGAATTCCATCAATGCCTTCTCCTCGCATTCCTCGATGAGGATTTCGCTGTAGCCGATGATGGCGTTCATGGGCGTGCGCAGTTCGTGGCTCATCGTGGCCAGGAACCGGCTTTTCGCGCGGCTCGCCTCCAGGGCCTGGTCGCGCGCCATGGCCAGCTCGAGGTTGGCCCGCTGGGTGTCGGCGATCAGCCGCACGTTGCTGATGGCCACCGCCGCCTGGGCCGCCAGCGATTGCACGAGGTTTTCGTAGTCGGGGGAAAACGGGACCACCTCGTCGGTTTTCTTGGGGTTACTGGCGTTCAAGAGTTGGATGACCCCGATGACCCTGTCCTCGTAATTCTTCATGGGGACCACGAGCATCGACTTGGTGCGGTATCCCATTTTTTCGTCGAACTTCTTGGGGCCGGTGAAGTCGAAAGGCTTGTAATCGTAAACGTCGGGGATATTGACCGGCACCCCCGTCAGGGCGACGTACGCCGAAACGTTGGTGTTCGCCAGTTCGACGGGCGGGAAAGAGATCGGGACTCCTCCCAGGCCGCCCATCCGTATCTTGAGGCTGTCGTTCTGGACGATCTTGAACTGTAGGGCATTGTTCTCCAGGGTATACAGAGTGCCGCCGTCGGCGTACGTGAAGGCCCGCGCCTCGTCGATGATCATCTCCAGCAGGGCGTCCAGGTTCAACTCTCCGGAAAGCGATCGTCCGATATCCGACAAACGCTTGACCTGTTCCATCAGTTTCTTGACTTTCGGATGCGAAATGGGGAGTTCCTCGCTGTCGAGGCCGTTCGCCTTGCGCGGCAGGGAGGTGGGTAGACCGTTGTTTTGGGCGAGACCCAATTGGGGATCTACAATCCAACCTTCGGATTGGATCACGGGGTGGCGCGCGTCGGGAACGCCGAAATGCGGTTTTCCCTGGCGGAAAGACCACGCGGCTTGAACGGCGCATAAAACGGCGTCCAGAGAGTCCCCCGACGCGTCGTCCAGGGCGCGGGAAGTCACCGGGCCTTGCAATTCGACGGCAAAGCCGAAGACGGTTTTGAATTCCCTCGAACCCAGGCCGTTCAATATCGCGGCGCGTTCGTTGAGCTTCCTCCCCTCGTCCTTGCTTTTCGAATCCGTTTTATAACCGTTCGCGAAGCGCCGGGCGATCAGGGCGGGATAACTCTCGACGGCGATCCGGTCGCCGTCCGTCGGCCGGCAGGGGATGACGGAAATCCCGGCCTCAAGCAGGCGCCGCGCTCCCTCGTAAAACATTTTACCGACGGGAGCGTTGACCAGTTTCAAGGGACTCTGGGCGCGCGCCAGCGCGTCGGTCAACCGGAGAGGCTCTTTTTGGCCGTCGGGCTGTTTTTCCTTAAACCGTTTGATCTTCCGTTCGAAGGCGTCGCGCTTCCATTGGGCGATCGCCTTTACGTAAGCGGCCCATGAGGCGGGCAAAGACAAGTCCCCGACGAATTGCGACGGTTGGCCGAACGGGAAATCGAATCCCGCGAACCAGGGGCCCGGCGTTTTCAGGAAACTTTCGAATTCCTTGAAACTCGGCCAGAGCCCGATTTCCTCGACGGCGAATTCGCCTTTGTTTTTGAATTCGCCGCGGGCGTAAACGATGGGCTTCCTGGAATTTGGAGCGCTTGTGAAGTCGACGCCGTAAATGATCATCTCGATGCCATGAAATTGTTTTCACACGCTCTAACAGGTTGCTGAAAAACCATTCTATTGTCTTTTTTGCCGTCATTCCCGTGAAAACGGGATCCAGTATGTTCAAGGGCTTTCTGGATGCCCGCTCCCCGCCTCAAGCATGCGGGGACAAGCTTCGCGGGCATGACGATTTCGCGAGCAACAGCGACTTTCTCGGCAATCCGCTAGCGCAACAGTTCGGCCAGCCGCTCTAGTAGAGGTTCGGGGGCATGGCCCGCCGAAGGCGCGATCTCCAAATGGGGCAGATGACGCTTCATCTCGCCGGAGTCCAGCAAGTTATCCTTGTCCCCCAGGACCGCTATAAAACCGCTGGCGGAGGAACCGGGCTCTTCAATCTGGCTTAGGAATTCGAGTCCTCGGACCAAGGTTTGACGATCGGGAAGTCCCGGCAACGATGGATCGTCGTTCGAAAGGCCGCAACGGACATAAAAGTCCTTTAATACAAAGCTGTCGCCTGGGCGTCTTTCCAACTCCCTCATCAAATATTTTAATTGAACGATCGAGGTTTTACCACCGCTTTTGCGCTCCCGGGGAAACGCCAGGATGGGCGCCAGCAACGCCTTGCGGGCGCCGGACGGCAGGCGTTCCCGGTGGTGGAGGAGCCACAGGCTTCCCAGCGAGTAACCGATATACAGGTCCGCGGGAGCGCCAGCGAGCAGTTTCTCCGCTTCCTCCCTGTCCGCCGGGCGGAGCGGATAGACGACCCGGACCCGGGCTGACGGAAAGAACTCCGCCACCTTTCCGCCAAACCATTCGGGAGAGATGGCCCACCCGCACACGGCGGTTATTTTCGTCCCTGTTTCCATTCTTTCAGTATTCCCAGAATATCGTCGAGATCGTTGTCCGTCACCCCGGAATGCAGGGAAAAACGCAGGCGCGAGGTCCCCTGGGGCACTGTGGGAGGCCGCGCGACAGCGGCCAGGACGCCTCTCGCCAGAAAGCGGTCCTTCAAGTCCATGAGGCCGGGGATGTCCTCCGTCAATACCGGGACGATCGCCGACTCGTACGGGTCGCGCGGCCAGCCGAGCGACGCCAGCCCCGCGCGCAGACGGACGCCCAGGAAGCGCAGACGGCGCCGTTTTTCCCCCGACTCGCGCGCGAGGTCGATCGCGGCGTCAGCGGCCCCCGCCAAGGCGGGGGACAGGAACGTGGAGTAGATGAACTCTCCCGCAAAATTGACCAGATAATCGACGACGGCCCGTTCGTTGACCAAAACATAAGCGCCCATGCTGGCCAGGGCCTTCCCCAGCGTGCCTACCAGAATGTCCACCTGACCGAGGACGCCCGACTCCTCCGCCAGTCCGCCGCCGGTTTCCCCGAACAGTCCCACGGCGTGGGCTTCGTCCAGAATCAGCACGAAGGGATAGCGGGACTTGAGGCCGGTCAGGCGGACCAGGTCCGGGTAATCCCCGTCCATGCTGAACACGCTCTCCGTGACCACGAATACCGTTTGATAGTCGCCATGGTGTTTGCGCAACAACTCCTCCAAATGCGCCAGGTCCAGGTGGTCGTAGCGCTTGAACCTGGCCCGGCCTTGCGTCAGCGCCTGGGCCATGGAGTGATGTATCAGCCGGTCGGCCAGGACCAGGTCTTTTTCGCCCGGCAGATGCCTCAGGATCGCCTGGTTGGCCATGAACCCCGAGTTGAACAGCATCCCCGCCGGTTTTTTCTTCCAATCGAGCAACTGCTTCAAAAGACGGTCGTGACAGGGCAGAAACCCCGACAGAAGAGGCGAGGCGCCGCTCCCCGTCCCAAATTCCTCGATGGCCGTCCTCGCCCCCTCGATCACTCGCGGATGAGAGCGCAACTGCAAGTAGTCGTTGCCCGACAAGTTCAACCGGCAGGACTCGTGGACCACGACCCGGCGCAAAAGATGCGCTTCGGAACGCTGTTGCAATTCCTTTTCGAGACGCTGACGGAATAGTTCTGACAAGAAAGGCCGTGACCGGAAAATTGTGACGGAAAATCCAGAAAACAATTATGGTATAAATGTCCCCGCAAGTCAAAACGCCTTCCTCTTTTCCCGTAAATTGGATTGCTGAAGATCATTAATGGATTCAATGGGTGGACGGGGCTACGCAAGGAAGGCACCGCTTTCGGCCATTCAAGGCTGGCGGACGCTACCGGATAACGGTAAAATGCGAACGACCGCGGATTCGAGGGTCTGTAAGTCATCGAGGTAAAGCTATCCATGATCTCTCAAGAAACGATCCAGAAAGCCGTGGAGCGCGTTGTCTCCCTCGCGCGCCCCACGAAAGTGATTTTGTTCGGGTCCTACGCGCGGGGCGATGCCGGCGAGGATTCGGACGTGGACCTTATGGTGATTGAACCGGAAGTCCATGGTAAACACGCCGAGATGGTCCGATTGCGCTCCGCGGTGGGTAGCGTGGGGGCGGGAGTAGATGTGCTTGTTTATTCCGAAGCCGAGGTCGAGGAACGGAAGAATTGGTGTACCAGCCCGATCTATTGGGCTTTGCGCGAGGGCAAGGTTCTGTATGAATCCCCCTGAGCGGATACCCGCCACGCCGGAAGCAAGAGTTTTACTGCGGGTCGCGGCACGCGACCGGAAGACGTTTGAATTGCTCCGGAAACTTCCCGATGCGCCGCTTGCCAGCATGTGTTTTCATGCCCAGCAGGCGGTGGAGAAATGGTTGAAGGCGACCCTGGTGTCTCACGGCGTCGTATTCCGCCATACGCACGATCTGGAAGAGCTGTCCCACCTGCTGACAAACCAAGGTATTCCATTGCCGTTACCGGCTAAAGAAATCGGGAAACTGACGCCGTTTGCCGTTGCTTTCCGTTATGATGACGAGGAGGTCGAGCCGCTTGACTGCGAGGAAGCCGCTCGAATCGTGGAAACCGTCCGTTGCTGGGCGGAAAATGCGCTTGAATGAAGCCACTACAAAAACCGCAAAGCTGAAAAAGTGTAGTTGCCCAATTTATTGGGCTCTCGGAGCGCCTGATGAATCAGGCAACTACAATTTGTGGAGATACCCTGAAGTTTAATGGCTCGGGTTTTATCAAGAAAAGGGAATATTTGGCGGACATCATTTCTAACAGACCAAGGGACCCGACATGTTGGACGAATGGATAGCCCAGCGAATCGAGGTGGAAACCCGTAAGACCGACCTTCAGGGGGCCGACCTCAGCAACTACAAACTCATCGCGGCCGATTTGAGCGACGGCAACTTCAGCGGGGCGGACTTCACCGGGGCCTACCTCATCCGCGCCAACCTCTCCGGCGCCGACCTCAGCGGCGCCAACCTGACCCATGCGGTGATCAGCGAGGCCAACCTGTCGGGGGCGACCTTCTCCGGCGCCGACCTGAGCGACGCTTATCTTTGCGGCGCCGACCTCAGCCACGCCGTCAACCTGACCTGCGACCAGATCGAGTTGGCAAGGATCGACAGGGACACCAAACTCCCGGGCAACATCAAAATCGCCTGGGTCTCGAACGACGCCTACGAGTGCGAGGAACACGCCGGGAAAAACTCCCGATAAAACCCTTCAGCGTCAAAAAATCCGCCCTTTCCCGGAAAATTCTTCCCCATGCAGACCTAATCTAAAATATCAATATTATTT
>JACQQK010000074.1 GCA_016207065.1 Nitrospinota bacterium | reverse complement strand
CCAAAAGACCGGGAAGGAAAAGGCCGCATAGCCTGTATCTTCAGTCGCCCTACGGGCTCCTTCCGATTCAGGCTATCCAACATCGAGGCAAACGCTTTTACAGAAATTTTGTTGCACTACTATTCCGCGGTCATCAGGCCGATGCCCACAGACATCCTTAAAACAATCAATTATTTCATCCGCACTCAATGGGCCAAGACCATCCACCGATACACGGGCCATGGTTGCTAAAGATTCAATTAAATTTCGTACGGTTCCAGGATCGATCCCGGCTTCAATCTTGGCTTCTCTTTCTGATATTTTCTCTAAAAGGATATTCCAGCCAATAACTGGACTGGAGACCTCTTCTCCCATTTCCCCTTCAATAGCGATCAAATTTTTTGTGGCCAAATAACCCAAAAGTAGTGGCCGGGTTGGCAACCATTCGGGAACGGCGGTATTTAATCCCCAACCCTTCAAAAATTCCTTCACCTGCTCCAAGCTGAATTCCGCTAATGAGTAAATTTTAAAATTCCCTAGCCCTCCTAACGCATTCTTTAATTCAAGGTCTGAGTCGAAAAAATGGGCTCTTCCCGTGATTAAGACGCCACTGCTCTTCGGGGTCTCGCCAATAATTTTCCGGAGCAATTCCATCGACTGATATCTTAAGTCACGAAAACGCTTGACTTTGCCAGACCATCCAGCCGATGCTATTTCATCAAACCCATCCAACAAAAGCACGCAATGCCCCGCTCTCCAAGCTCGAACAAGGGAAGATTGGTCGGCAAACCCAATGTTTCTGGCGTGACGCTCTATTGCTTCAACAGGATTATTTTGTCCATGATGATCCCGCAAGTTTAATAATAAAGGAAATTGGAGGGATTTTCTTTCCCTGAATTTATTCGCTAGATGTAAGAAAATATCTTTTGCTGTAGCACTTTTACCCGCACCATAATCTCCAGTTAAAATCGCCCTACCTCCATCTCCAAGGTTTTCCTTCAAATTCTCAAGCCGAACAGGAGCTCCCGACTGATCCAAAATGTCTAATGGAATATATTTTAAATTAAAATTTTTCTCTCCTGTCTCTGGGTCTTCGAGACTTCCAAAAGGATAACTTTGTCTTAAATTAAGATAGTTTGTTATGTCCGCCAATTTTGATCGGAATTGGTCATACGAGCATATTGTTAATCTCGGTTCTTTATTACTTTTAAAAACGGATCTTTGCTCCGCAGTGGGCTCCTCAAAAGTTACAAACCACCCTTTTGCAAATTTTCCACGCCTTCCATTCAATTTCTTTGTTAACTTAGCTAATTTGCAAAAATCCTTTTCTGCTTTATCTTTTTGCCTTGAGATAGTTGACTCAACACAATGAAAAAAATCCTCTGTTTCAAAAATTCCATCTCTTTCCTGACCATCAACCATTTCTGAGCCGCCATATTTTCCTGCTGGCCAAAGTAGACGCGCAATTCGCCTAACCTCATCCTCAAATTCATGTGGTGTATATGTCATCTGGACACCTCTAAAAATTGGATTTGAGACTGTTTATGGATTTCATCTGATGGGAAAAGAGTGGTTTTTGATAATCCCCGCTCTTGGGTTTCTTGCAATTCGCCCAATCATAGCATATTTTCGGAGCGCCGGATATTCGCGGGCTACGCCCCGTACAGCAAGGTGAAAATACATTTTTGCGCGCGGCGGGATGGAACGCGAGACAAGGAGGCCTGAATCATGCCTGTAAATTTTTTTGGGGGAGGCGCTTCGCGCCGGGTTTCAAGCGCCGACGGAGGAATGCGTGGGGCCTGCCCTCACGCGGGGCGGAGCGATGAGGCGGCGTTTCCGTTGGAGCGGACGCGCGCGTTTCGGGCGTCCTCGAAGTTGTAGTTCTGCAGGCAGTGGGTCGGATGGACCGTGAAGATCGGGGTGTTGTAGGGGACGACCGCCGTGTCCACCCCCGGAGCCAACTGCAAGTGCACGTTGACGAAGTTGAAGCTCAACCCTTCCTGCCAGGGTTCCCGGGTGGATTCGACGTAGGCGTCCAGCTTGTCCGACGCATGGGAGCGCATCATCAGTCCCGTCCCGCCGAGCGCCCCGTATTCGGGCAGGTCCGGCGCGCCCTGGACCAACAGCGACACCGCCGACGCGTCGAACCATACTTTGAAGTTCGTGGGGATTTGCACGAACGTCCCCAACGTTCCGACGCGGTCGAGCACGGTCGCGGGATAGGCAAACCGCGGCGGGACGTCCGTCGTCATCCCCGGAGGCCCCTTGAACTGCGGCTCCTTGACGGCGGAGAAGGAGACGAACAACAGGTGGGGGTCGTCGATGGGGATTTCGACGACCTGCCCGTCGTGGTAACTGCAATACTTGTCTCTTTCGTAACAGAGCGGGAACGAATAACCCCTCTTGGCGTAAAAAATACGCGCGCCCGCTTCCAGGGGGGCCTCCGGCTTGCGACTGATTTTCAGGTCGAAGGGGAACATCAGGTGGAACGCGTTGACGCGGGAGTTCATGAACGGCCCGCACGCCCCCGGGAACTCTTTTTGGATGTGCTGGTTGTCCGGATCGAACTTGCGCGGACAACCGGCGAAGTGCTGGGCCGTCCGCGCTTCCCGGGACAGCGAGTATTTGTTTTGATAGTAAGAGGCGGCCCGTTTCCGCGCGATGTCCAGGAAGTATTCCGGGGCGTCGCTCTGGACGATCAGCCGATGCTGGTTGCAATCCGGCGCCCGCGCCTCGGGACGCATGGCCTCGCTGTATAACGTCAACTCGGCTTCCGTCTTTTGGATGTCCTGTTCCAGGTGGCGGGCGAGTTCATGGTTGAAGTAGAACGTCTGAACCAGCAGGGCCTTGGCCCGGCGCAATAACTCAAGCTTCAGGTTGTGGCGTTTCGGGTTCGGGTCGAGCGCCTGCACGGTGGCGATGACCAGGTTGAACCGTTCCTCCGCCGACAGGCCAACGCTGTCGAAGTCCGGCTCCTTGATGAACGCCAGGGACAGGGGGCCGAACGCTTCCTCCCGGCGGATATTCAAGGTCAGCAAATAATTGAGCCGCGCACGCGCTTCCTGGATCTCCAAAACTCGCTCCTGGACAATGAAATGAGTTGTGGCCGCTTACAAGGCTAAAGGACGGTTTTCGTCTTTTTTTCGCCGTCGATATTCCAAGAGCCGATATAATAGCTTTGTTTTGGCATTAATTAAAGATATTTCTTATTCAATATAGGAATTTGGCCTATTCGATGATTCTTAATGAGGAAGGGGGAGAGGGGGCGGTTCGGCGTCAACTATTCAGGTGCAAAACCCGGCGAAAGGGTTATAATGACCGTTACAGGTTCAACCATGCAAAAAGGAAGGGGATGGCTTCGCCTTTCCGGGGCAACGATCTTGCGTAAACCGCCGGAAAGTAAAGCCTGAGCGACTGCATATGACGACCGCCAACGAACACCAGAGACCCAAGTTAGTGGATGGGATGGGCAGGACGATCGTCAACCTGCGCATATCCGTCACCGACCGCTGTAACTTCCGGTGTACTTACTGTATGCCGGCGGACAACGTCGAGTTCATGGACCGCAAGGAACTGCTCTCCTTCGAGGAAATCGCGCGCATCGTCGAAATCGTTTCCAGCCTGGGAATCAACCGGCTCCGCCTGACGGGCGGGGAACCGACCATGCGCAAGGACCTGCCCGTCCTGGTCGCCATGCTGTCCAAAATAAAAGGCATCGACGATATCGCGATGACCACCAACGCCTTCTTTTTGAAGGACCAGGCCCGGGCCTTGAAAGAGGCCGGACTGCAACGCCTGAACGTCAGCCTCGACTCGCTCGACCCAGAAAAGTTCCGCCACGTCAACCGCAGGGACTGCCTCCAGCAAGTGCTGGAAGGGCTCCGGACCGCGGCGGAGACCGGGTTCAAATCCATAAAGATCAACGCCGTGGCCATACGCAATTTTTCCGAGACCGAGATCATGGGGCTCATCGAGATGGGCCGGTCGGAGGGGTTCGAGATCCGGTTCATCGAGTTCATGCCTCTCGATTCCGACGAAGTCTGGGAAAAGAACAAGGTCCTTTTCGGCCACGAGATCGTCGCCATCGTCAAACGGAAATACGACCTGGTCCCGGTCAACGAGTCCCTCGACATCGGCCCGGCCAGCGAGTACCAGTTCGCCGACGGCAAGGGGAAGATCGGGATCATCACGGCGGTCAGCAATCCGTTCTGCGACCATTGCAACCGCATCCGCATGACGGCGGACGGCAAACTCCGCACCTGTCTGTTCTCGACCGCGGAATACGACCTCAAGGACATGGTCCGCTCGGGGGCCGCGGACGCGGAAATCGCCGCGACCATCCAATACGCCGTCCAACTCAAGGAGCCCGGCCACAAGATCAACCTGGACGATTTCGAGCGTCCCCGGCGCGCCATGCACGCCATCGGCGGCTGAAAGATCGTCCGGCCGGGCAAGCGCCCGGAGGTAACGCGGCGATGACGCTGTAGCGATCGCCGGAATGCAACCCCCCGCCCTCGGCGTCAGCCGGAGGCGGAGTTGGATCCAGCGTCACGCTGGCCGGCGAGGCGCCGGAGCCGGCGGTTTCCTCAACCGTCGCTTTGGGTCTCCTTCAGTGAAACGCGTTTTTGTTTTGGCCGCCGGTAAACCTTCCGGGACTCCACCCGCCGTTGCCGGTACCGGCCGCTGGCCAAAGCCTTGGCCGACGGGTTCGGTTTTTTGGTTTTCTTGCGCGGTTTGTTTTTCGTCATGGACCTTCGCTTTCGTCGCGGACCCGGATACAGCCCATTTGTCTGATCCAAACTTCAAGGTCGCTATCCGCAGTTTGCCGACCCACCAGATTCCTCTAATTTAATGGAAAGCGGGCATGAAAGCAAAATCTCCCGGTCCTTCGAATGCTCCGGCCGGTATCTGGGAAACCCTTCGCGAACGTTCCGCCATGCCGTGGAATCCCGTATCGACCCCGGCCATGCTCGGTCTGTCGTCGGGGTTTGGATTGATGGTCTATCTCTTGACGACGGGCGACATGCTGGGGGAACGGTCGGTCGTGTTGTTCCTGGTCCACAACGTCAACCTCGTGTTCCACGAGGCCGGGCATTGGATTTTCGGAATATTCGGCAACGAAACCCTGACTGTTTTCGGGGGGAGCCTGAACCAGGTCCTGGTCCCGCTGGCCGCGGCGCTTTCGTTCTGGTGGCGGCGGGACGCGGCCGGTTTCGCTTTCGGCGCGTTCTGGACGTTCGAAAACTTTCTCGACGTCGCAGTTTACATGGCGGACGCGCGCGCGCTGGTCATGCCCTTGATCGGCGGGCTGGGGGACGACGCGCACGATTGGCGCAACCTGTTCTTCCGTTTCAACCTGATAGACCGGGACACGGTCATCGCCGGACGGACCCGCGTCGCGGGCTGGGCAGGAATGCTCGGCGTCTGGGCCTGGTTTGTCATGCGGTGGTCCGCCGGAAGGGTTTGAACCCCGTTGGGACTTCTGTTGATTGTTTTTTGGGATAGTCTAAAATATAAACCGGAAACGCGGAGTCCGATCGGGCGATGGGAGGAACTTTCAGGCGATGAGCGGGAAAATCATTGAATCCGTTCTTGTGGTGGGTTTGGGGAAGGTCGGCAAATTGGCGGCCATCCTTTTGCACGAGGCGGGCTACCGGGTCTCGGGACTGGACTCGAAAACCCACGGGGACGTCCCCTTCGGCGTGAGGAAAAGCGACGTTTCGGACGCGAAGGCCCTTGCCCGGGCGGTGAATGGACACGACGCCGTGGTGACCTGCCTTCCCTACCATCTGAACCTCGGCGTCGCCCGCGCCGCGCATTCCGCGGGCCGCCATTATTTTGACCTGACCGAGGACGTGGCGACCACCCAGGCGGTGCGGGAGCTTTCGGCCTCCGCGAAAGGGGTCATGGCCCCGCAGTGCGGTCTCGCGCCAGGGTTCATCAGCGTCGCGGGGGCCGACCTGACGAAAAAGTTTGAACGCCTGAGAAGCATCGAGCTCCGGGTCGGGGCCTTGCCCCAGCACCCCCGCGGTCTTCTGGGGTATGCGTTCAACTGGTCTCCGGAGGGCGTGGTCAACGAGTATCTCAACGACTGCGACGTCATCAAGGACGGCAAGCGCGCCAAGATCACCGCCATGGAAGGGCTGGAGACCATCGTCATCGACGGCGTGCAGTTGGAGGCGTTCACCACTTCCGGCGGACTGGGGACGATGTGCGAGACATTCGAGGGGAAAGTCTCGAACCTCAATTACAAAACCATCCGCTATCCCGGTCATTGCCAGTTGATGAGCTTCTTCTTCAACGAACTGCATATGAGGGACGAACGCAAGCGCGCCGGCGAAATCCTGGTCAACGCCAAACCCCCTGTCAAGGACGACGTGGTGTACGTCCACGCGGCGGTGGAAGGCCGGCGGAAGGGCAAGCAGGCGCGCGAGGAATTCGTCCGCAGTTATTATCCTCTGGGAATCGCCGGCGAGTCCTGGAAGGCCATCTCCTGGACGACCGCCGCCTCCGTCTGCGCGGTTTTGGAACTGGTCGCGGGCGGCGATCTCCCCTCTCGCGGATTCCTGAAACAGGAGGATATCCCCCTGGAAAAGTTTTTCCGGACGCCGACGGGCTCCCTTTACTTGAAAGGCCCTTCTTCCGTCTCCGTCAGGGAGTGAGACGGGGAGAGGCCGGAAAACCCGTTCCGCCTCCCGGGGCGGCGGGAAACTTGCGTGGAAAAAATGGAGCGAACGATGAACGAATGCCCGTGCGGATTGAATTCCCCCTTCACCGACTGTTGCGCCCCGCTGGTCCGCGGCGCGGTCCTCCCCGACACGGCGGAGGATTTGATGCGCTCCCGGTACACGGCCCATGTCATGAAAAACTGGGACTACCTGGCCGCGACCGTCCTGCCGGAGGAAAGGCGTCCGGGGATGGAGAGGGCGTATTCCGCGAACCAGGAGAATGTCCACTGGAAAAAGCTGGAAATTCTCGGCCTGAAAAACGGCGGGCGCGAGGACGGCGAAGGCGAGGTGACGTTTACCGCGCATTACCTGGAGAAGGGCGTCGCGAAAACGTTGAGCGAAACGTCGAGGTTCGTGAAAGAGGACGGCCGGTGGTATTACAGCGAAAAACGGTCCGTCAAGCGTTCCGCTCGACAGGCGGTTCCGTCCTCCAAGCCAATAGTCCGTTCGGGCGAAAAGGTGGGGCGGAACGACCCCTGTCCCTGCGGGAGCGGCAAAAAACACAAGAAGTGTTGCGGTAAATAGGACTCCATTCATGAAAGCGCGAACCAACGGCCCCGGTAAAGTCCGGCATGACGTCAGCCTGTTGACCGACCGCGACATCTATTTGTTCAAGGAGGGGACGCATGGCGCGATGTACGACAAGCTGGGGTCGCATGTCCATCGGGTCGAGGGCGAGGACGGGACCTGTTTCGCCGTTTGGGCTCCTAACGCGCAACATGTCTCGGTCATCGGCGACTTCAACCGCTGGGACGCTGACGCCCACGTTTTGAAACAGAGGGAAGACGGTTCCGGAATCTGGGAGGGGTTCATCCCCGGCGTCTCCCGCGGGGCGTTGTACAAATACCATGTCCGTTCGCGGTTCAACGATTACCGCGTCGATAAAGGCGACCCTTACGCTTTCTACTGGGAAGTCCGCCCCAATACCGCTTCCAGGGTCTGGGACCTGGACTATTCGTGGGGCGACGGCGATTGGATGAAGGACCGCGCCAGGGTCAATTCGCTGGACGCTCCCATGTCCGTATACGAGGTCCATTTGGGGTCGTGGATGCGCGTGCCGGAGGACAACAACCGCTGTCTGACCTATACAGAGCTGGCCGCGCGCCTCGTGGAGTACGTGAAGGAAATGGGGTTCACGCACGTGGAGTTTCTGCCGGTGATGGAACACCCGTTCTACGGCTCCTGGGGCTATCAGAAAGTCGGTTATTTCGCGCCCACCTCCGGTCACGGGACGCCGCGGGAATTCATGGGGCTTATCGACGCGCTCCACCAGAACGGCATCGGCGTCATCCTCGACTGGGTCCCCTCGCATTTCCCGAACGACGCGCATGGGCTGGCGTTTTTCGACGGGACCTATCTCTACGAACACGCGGACCCCAAGAAGGGGTTTCACCCGGAATGGAACACCTACATTTTCAACCATGGCCGCTACGAGGTCCGGTCCTTCCTGATCAGTAGCGCCCTGTTCTGGCTGGAGAAATATCACGCCGACGGGCTCCGCGTCGACGCCGTGGCCTCCATGCTGTATCTCGACTATGCCCGCAAGGACGGGGAGTGGGTCCCGAACCGGTACGGGGGGAACGAGGACCTCGACGCGGTCGAGTTCCTGCGCCTCCTCAACCAGGGAGTATACCGGGAACGTCCCGGCGTCCAGACCATCGCGGAGGAGTCCACGGCGTGGCCGATGGTTTCCCGGCCCGTGCATCTGGGCGGACTGGGGTTCGGCATGAAATGGAACATGGGGTGGATGCACGATACCCTGGATTATTTTTCAAAAGATCCCGTTTTCCGGAAATTCCACCATGAACGGTTGACGTTCGGGTTGTGGTACGCCTTCACGGAAAATTTCGTCTTGCCCTTCTCGCATGACGAGGTGGTCCACGGCAAGGGCTCGCTGATCGGCAAGATGCCCGGCAACGATTGGGAGAAGTTCGCCAATTTGCGGCTGTTATTGGGATACATGTACGGGCACCCCGGGAAAAAACTCCTGTTCATGGGCGGCGAATTCGGGCAATGGAACGAGTGGAACCACGACGCCAGCCTGGATTGGCATCTTTTGAATCATGCGCCGCACCGGGGGATTCGCAAATGGGTCGGCGACCTGAATTCCTTTTACAAGACCCAGCCCGCCTTGCATGAGATGGATTTTTCCCCGGAGGGATTCGAGTGGATCGATTTCCACGACTGGGAGCAAAGCGTCGTCAGTTTTGTGAGGAAAAGCAGGGGCGGCGGCGATCTCATCCTCGTCGCGTGCAACCTCACGCCGGTCCCCAGACTGCGTTACCGCATGGGGACGCCGAGGGGCGGATGGTGGAGGGAATGCCTCAACAGCGACGCGGTCGAATACGGAGGCGGCGGATACGGCAATTTCGGCGGAGTCGATACGGCGCCCATCCCGGCCCAGGGGCGGGACCGCTCGATAGAGATCACGTTGCCGCCCCTGGGCGTCGTGTTCTTCAAGAACGAGGGGGGATAAAAAGCCTTCGAGTCGAATCGAGGGTCCTTTTTTCGGACGGATATCCACGCCTTTTCGAAAAGGCGCGATCGGCTGGTTTCGATCGGCGCGTGAATACGGTTTTTTTTCAATGACTTGAAAACTATGTTGATTTTTCTATTTACAATTACTTACCGCGAAAGTAATATATTTGTGTGCGGTCCTCGTGAAAATTTCCGGAACCCCTTGAGTCGGGCATGGCGTAATCGATGATGAAAACCGCGCCATGGGCGCGGCTTTCATCTATAATGAGAATTTATTGTTGTTCCGTTGTTTTTTTTAACTTCCCGAACTTTTATCATGTTGACTTTTCTCGGTGTATTATTATTTTGGGCGGTTTTCCTGTTGGACCTGTCGTCGCCCTTGGGAATCGCCGACGGCATGCTTTATATCGCCCCGGTGGCCGTCAGTCTGTGGATTCCCGGAAAGCGGTATCTGTTCGTCAGCGCCGGGGCGGCCTCGGGACTTATCGTTTTGGGGTATTTCCTTTCCCCTCCAGGAGGCGAGTTTTGGGTCGTATGCGTCAATCGAGTCATGTCCATCATCGTGGTTTGGACGATGGCGATGACCTGTTTGTTGCAGAAACGGACCCAGGAGGTCTTGGCCCGGAAAAGCGTTTACGTCAATCTGCTTCAGGACGTGGCGATAGCCGCGAACGAGGCCCGGATGCTTCCGGAAGCGATCCAAATCAGCCTCGACAAGGTTTGCGAGGCCACGGGCTGGCCGGTGGGACATGCCTATCTTTTCCCCGGCGACGATAAGTCGGTTTTGGAGCCCTCCAACATCTGGCATCTGGACAACCCGGCGCAGTTCGAGGTCTTTGTGCGGGTAACGGAAGGCGCGCTCATGAGACGGGGGGTCGGCCTTCCCGGCCGGGTGCTGGAGTCGGGGAAACCGGCGTGGATCATCGACGTGACCCGGGACCCCAATTTCCCCCGCGCCAAACAGGCCGGCGACATCGGGGTCAAGGGCGGTTTTGCCTTCCCGATACTCGTGGGCAAGGAAGCCGCGGGAGTGTTGGAGTTTTTTTCGGGCCGGGCGGAGGAGCCGGACGAGGCCTTGTTGAACGTCATGGAGCACGTCGGCGCCCAGCTGGGCCGCGTGATCGAGCGCGACCGCTCGGAAATAAACCAGCGGCTGGCCCGCGAAAACCTGGAAACGGGCATCGGGGAACGGACCGCCGAACTGTCGCGGGCCAATCAAAGACTGCACCATGAAATCGCGGAACACAAACGGGCCGAGGCGAAGCTCGAGCGGTTGAACCGGCAATACGACCTGATCCTCACCTCCGCGGCGGAAGGGATTTTCGGACTGGACCTGCGCGGGAACTTTACCTTCGTCAACCCGGCGGCGGCCCAGGCGTTGGGCTATGACAACCCCGAAATCATCGGCAAGTCCCTGGAAGCCGTTTTGCCCGGCGGCATGGCCGGGAATGGGGCCTCCTCGCAAAGCCCATCCCCGATTTACGGGGCCCTAAGGGATTATATCTCGTTTCGCGAAGCGGGAGATTATTTCCGGAGGAAGGACGGATCGCGATTCCCCGCGGACTATACCTGCACCTCCTCCATGGAGGACGGCAAGATCGTCGGGGCGGTCGTCACGTTTCAAGATATCGCCGAGCGCAAGCGCGCCGAAAAGCAGAGGGAGGAGGCGCTCGCGAACTACGAGCACGTCAACAACGAATTGCTGGAGTTCGCTTATGTCGTCTCCCACGACTTGAAGGAGCCGGTCCGGGGCATCGCGTCCCTGGGCCAATGGATCGCCGAGGACTACGCCGGCAAGTTCGACGATGCCGGACGGCAACAGATGCAACTGCTTCTCGACAATGCCAGAAGGATGCACAAGCTGATCGACGGAATCCTGGCCTACTCGCGCATCGGCCGGGACAGGCTCGAAAAGTCCACGCTGGATTCCGCGGAAGTCGTCGCCACCGTGCTCAATTCCCTCGCGATACCCAAAAACATACGGGTGGCGACCGAGGGGGCTTTTCCGGCGGTGTTATTTCATCTGATCCATCTCGAACAGGTATTTCAGAACCTGATCGGGAACGCCGTCAAGCACCTCGGAAAGCCCGAGGGCGAGATCGTGGTTTCCTGCCGGGACGCCGGCGAGGCCTGGGAGTTTTGCGTACGGGACAACGGCGTCGGCATTCCCGAACGCCATTTCGAGCGGATCTTCAAGTTGTTTCAGACCCTGAACAAGAGCGATAACTATGCCGACAGCACCGGGATCGGGCTTTCGCTGGTCAAAAAAATACTCGATACCCACGGAGAAGAGGTTTGGGTGGAATCCGCGATCGGACAGGGGACGTCGTTTTTCTTCACCATTTCCAAAACATTCGAAAAGGAACCGTTGAACAATGCGAGGTAAATCCCCAATTTTAATCGTTGAAGACAATCGCGTGGACGTGATGACCATCGAGCGGTCGTTCAAGCAAGCGAAAATCTCCAATCCGCTGATCATAACCAACAATGGCGAGGAGGCCCTGGCTTATCTGCGGAGCGAGGGCAAGTTCGCGGGCCAGAAGCGGACGGCGAACCCGTGCATCATCCTGCTCGACCTCAACATGCCGCTCATGAACGGTCTGGAGTTCTTGCGCATTGTCAAGGCCGACGACGTGTTCAGGCGCATCCCTGTCGTCGTGTTGACCACCTCCAAGGAGGAGAACGACCGGGTGGAAAGTTTCAACATGAGCGTCGCCGGCTACATCATCAAGCCGGTGGACTTCGAGAAATTCACCCACGTCGTGACCATCCTGAACCTGTATTGGACCCTTAGCGAATCGCCTTGGGAAGAGGGGTTATGATCGGGAAAACCATGAATATCCTTTTGATCGAAAACGACCGGGTGGATTGCCTGGCGCTCGAAAGGTTCATCCAGAAAAACGGTCTCCCTTACCGGTTGGAAACGGTCGAAACGCTTGAGAAGGCGAGCGCCCGGTTGAAGGAATCGACTTACGACGTCGTCCTGCTGGATTACCTCCTGGCCGACGGCGTGGGGTTGGAGATTCTTTCGGAGGCCGCAAATACGCCGGTCATCGTGATCACCGGGAACGGCAACGAGCATGTGGCGGTGGAGGCCATGCGCCGGGGGGCGTACGACTATTTGATCAAGGACCACGAGCGCAATTATCTCGCGTTGCTCCCGACCTCGATAAACAACGTTTTGTTGCGCAAGCATAACGAGCTCAGGATCGAGGAAAGCGAAAAACGTTACCGGACCATCGTGGAAACGGTGTCGGACATTATTTTCCAGTTGGACCCGGAGCAGAAGATCACGTTCATCAATTCGGCCATCCGCGAATTGGGATACGATCCGGAAAACGCGCTCGGCAGGTCGGTGGAGGAATTCCTTTGCCCGGAGGACAGGGGCAAGGTCAATCTGATCGCCACCCGGCGCGTCGGCGCCCGGTGCACCCGGAACCTGGAGGTCCGCTTGCAGTACAAGTCGGGCGCCACCGAGTGGCACGAGATGAAGAAGATCGCCGTCCTCCTCGACTCCTACGGGATGTGGAGCGTCCCCGACGCCGTGGTGCAGACCCATGGGGCGCAAAAGGTCTTCGTCGGGACGTTGTGCATCGCCCGCAACATCACCAAGCGGAAGCAGGCCGAGGACGCGTTGCGGGAAAGCGAACTGCGCATGCGCGCCATTTTGGACAACGTCGCCGACGCCATCGTCACCGTCAATCAAGGCGGCGCGATCGAATCGCTTAATATCGCCGGGGAGAGGATTTTCGGCTATGCCGCTTCCGAGGTCGCCAGGGGAAGCTTTACGAAACTACTGCACGACTCGTCCAGAAAAGCGTACCAGGAAAAGGCCGCCGGTTTTTGGGCGTCGGAAAAACACGGCTTCGACGCGATGAAATGCGAATTGACCGGGCTTCGCAAGGACGGCTCGGCCTTTCCGCTGGACCTTTCCCTGTCCCGCATGGAATTCGACAAAAACAGCCTGTTCATCGGGATCGTCCGGGACATTACCGAACGGAAGGCGGCGGAGGAAAAGCTGAGAAAGTTCGCGGAGGATCTGCGGCGGAGCAACATGGAGTTGCAGGGGTTTGCCTCCGTGGTGTCGCACGACCTCAAGGAGCCGCTTCGCAAAATCATCGCCTTGGGCGACCGTTTGCTGTCAGCGGCGTCGGAGTTCCCGGACCGGGAACGGGACCTTTTGGGGCGCATTCAAAAATCCGCCGCGCGCATGCAGTTGTTCATAGACGATCTCCTGCTCTATTCCAACTTGTCGGCCAGGGCCAGGAAGTTCGAACGTATCGACTTGGACAAGATCGTGGAGGACGTGCTGGCCGACCTGGAAATACGGATCTCCCAGACCCGGGGGACGGTGAACAGGGAAAACCTCCCCATCATCGAGGCGGACCCGTTGCACATGCGGCAATTGTTCCAGAACCTGGTTTCAAACGGTCTGAAGTTTCACAAGGAAGATACCCCGCCCACGCTCGATTTGCGAAGTTTCCGCGACGGAGACGGGAATTGGACGATCGCGGTGGAGGATAATGGCATCGGGTTCGACGAAAAATACGCCGACCGCGTCTTCCGGCCTTTCGAGAGATTGCATGACAATTCCTCGATCTATGAAGGGACGGGGTTGGGCCTGACGATTTGCCAGAAGGTCGTCGCGGTCCACGGCGGAAAGATCAAGGTGAACAGCGTTCCGGGAAAAGGAACGACTTTTTTCGTCACTCTTCCCGAAAAGCAATCTGGAAAAGAATGAGCCGCGTTAGAACTCCCGCCTGAACGACCGCTTTTCCAAGAGCGTCTAACAAAATGAAGTATTCCATAACTTCCTTCCCCTTGAAGGGGGAGGACAGGTGGGGGTGAAAAGCCGGTTCCACCCTCCCCCAGCCCCCTCCCCAGCGTGACGCTGGACTCAATAGGCGCGGCTCCGATGGCGAATGGGAGTCATCGGGGGCAATCCGGGCTTGGCCATCCCGCTCCGGGGCGTTCCCCCGGTCAAGGGAGGGGAGTAATTTGAGTGTCGAGCCAAAGGGTCCATTTTGTTACACGCCCTAAATTCCATCGAGAATCGCGTATAATGGTCGGCATTTATCCTCGGAAAAGGGAAAACGACGAGCATGGGAAGGTACATACTGAAGTTCAAGGCCGCGACGGGGTTTGCCGTCGTTTTGGAATTTGGCGGCTTGCCCGCCTTGGAGGGAGCCGAGAAAAGAGTCAAGGAGGCCGGCCTCAAAAGCGAACGCCTGCCGGCGTTCAACCTCCAGTTCGACCAGGCGGATTTATATATGGACATGCGCGATCCGCATTGCGCCGCGCAATTCGATCTGGAAGACTGGTTGTGAGCCGGGCAAGCGCCCGGAGGCAACGCGGCGATGACGCCGGGGGCGCCCCCGGTGGGCAATGCCGCCCCGCGCTTGCGCCGGGGCGGTAATGAATCCGGCGTCACGCCGGACGCCTCGGCGTCAGCCGGAGGCGGCATCAGATCCAACGGTACGTTGGCGCTCCTCGATCAGACGCAATTTTTCCGCGCGCGACATCCTTTTGATTTCCATTTCCCGGCGGGTCGCCTCCGACCGGTTGGGGGCCGTTTCCTTGAAAGCGATCGCCTCGGGCCGGGAGACGCGGAAGAATTTCGCCCCCCGCTTGGTCCGGGCGTGTTCCTGAAACCGCCTTTCCAGGTCCGTGGTGATACCCGTGTACAATTTCCCGGACCGGGTCCTTACGATATAGACTTCCCAGGTTTTCCCGTTTTTTGACGTCATAGGGGCGTCGAGAAATAATGCGGATACGGCAACTAAGGATACGGCGGCGGTTATCGCGCCAACCCTAGCGCCGTCAGTATGCCTTGGATCAGGTCCGCGGGCGTTGGCGGGCAACCCTGCACGGCGACGTCCACGGGGATCACGTTGGCGACCTTTCCGGACAAGGCGTAGGAACATCCAAACTCCCCGCCGCGGACCGCGCAATCGCCCGCGGCGACAACCAGTTTTGGGTTGGGGACGGCGTCGTAGGTCATCCTCAACGCGGTTTCCATATTACGGCTGACCGGGCCGGTCACCAGTAACATATCGGCGTGCCGCGGCGAGGCGACGAAGTGAATCCCGAAGCGCTCGATATCGTAGTAGGGATTATTCAGGGCGTGAATCTCGAGTTCGCAACCGTTGCAGGAACCGGCATCCACCTGACGGATGGCCAGAGAACCCTGGAAACGCCGGCGAATCGCCTCGTCCAGCAACGCGCCCAGCGTCTCGATCCGGTTGTCCGCCTTCCCCGGAGGTTCCGTTACGGTCCCGACTCGTATGATTTTGCGTAACATGCGTTGCATGGCGGCCTTACAGATCGTGCCCGGAGTACGAGCAATTGAACGATTTATTGTTGAGAGGAAAATCGGGCACCGGCACCTCGCGCACCGCGAGTTCCAGGCCCAGCCAGTTGATCATGGACGGGTCTCGCGCGTAACAGCGGTCGATTTTACCCCCGGCGCCGAAACGCACCCAGGCGGCGATCTCGCCGCGCCAGGACTCGATGGCGGCAAAACCCCAGCGGCCGTCGCGCGGCGCGGTCCATGGCTCCCGCAAGGGACCCGCGGGGAGTTCAGCCAGAAACTTCTGGACCAGCCTCGCGCTCTCCTGGATCTCCTGGAAACGGATCCACAGGCGGGCGGACACGTCGCCTCCCTTGCACACCTTGACCTGCGGGGGATGGCGGTCATAAGGGGGATAGGCGGCGTCGCGGCGAGCGTCGATGTCGCATTCGGCGCTCCGGCCCGCGTAACCCAGCAGGCCCAGGTCGCGGGCGTGCCTGGACTGGATCGCGCCGGAGTCGATGACCCGCTCGCGGATCGACGTCTGGTCCTCGTACATTTCAAACAGTTCGTTCATTTCGCGGGCCATGGCCTGCGTCTGTCCGGCCAGCGCTTCGATGCCTTCGGCGTCCAGATCGCGGGCCGCTCCCCCCGGCAGAACGCAGTCCATCAACAGCCGATGGCCAAACAGGCGGCGATGCAGTCGCGCCATCTCCTCGCGCAGTCGCTGACACTGCATGTGCATAAAACCCCATGCCGCGTCGTTACAGATGGCGCCGATATCGCCAATGTGATTGGCCATGCGTTCGCGCTCGCACAATATCGCGCGTAACGTGGCGGCGCGGGGGGACGCTTCCAGGCCCGCGGCCTGTTCCGCCGCCAGGCAAAACGCCCAGGCATGCGCCACGGTGGCGTCGCCGGAAATGCGGGCGGCCAGGCGCGCCGCGGAAAAGGCGTCGCGCCCCTCCATGCTTTTTTCGATGCCTTTGTGCACGTAGCCCAAACGTTCCTCCAGGTTCAGGATTTGCTCGCCCACCGCGAGGAAGCGGAAATGCCCGGGTTCGATGATCCCCGCATGCACCGGACCCACGGGGATCTCGTAGACGCCTTCCCCCTCCGCCTCGATAAACGGGTAACGGCCCTCCCCGCGGGGCATGCCGGTATCGGCGGCGAAGTCCTTGCGCAGTGGATGGGCGCCCTCCGGCCAGTGTTCGTGTTTGATCCATGGACGCGGGTCGGGATGGCCCAGGGGCATGAGGCCGAACAGGTCATGGATCGCGCGCTCCATGCGCGCCGCGGCGACGTAATGGGGCGCCAGGCTGGGGAATCCCTCTACTCCGGCGTTCAGCGTCGTTTTTACCAGGGCATAACCGTTGGGGTTTTGCGCGTAAGCGGCATGGACCGAAAACCCATCCTTTTCCTGGGCCGCCCATTCCGCCACCAGCCGCATTCCCGCCTCCCTGGCGATCCGCGCGACCGCGGCCCAGTCGTCGCGGTCCACCCGCAGACTGGGGGGCGGACCTTCCGTCCTCTCGACGTCGAGATCGGCGACCGCGATCAACGAGGCAAGATGTTCGCTCAGCCTGAACTTCATTGCGCCCCCCTGTGCAACAGATCGGCGGCGTTGTGATACCAGTCCGCCAGAAAACCGGGGATCGCCAGGCCCAGGACCAGCGCCAGGCCCAGATGGATGTAAACCGGGAGCATGTTCACGCGCACCGCCCGGACCTCCTCGGGAGGAACGCCGAAAACCATGGGTTGCACGTGGCGGAACAGCCCGGCGAAAGCGACCACCAGGCTCGGCAACAACAGGCATATGGTCCAGGGATAGGATTGCAGGGCCGCGGTCATCAACAGGAATTCGCTGGCGAACACTCCAAAAGGAGGGAAACCCGCGATGGCTATGGTGCCCAGCAACAACCCCCAACCGATGCCCGGTTGAAGACGGATCAACCCGCGGATGCCGATCATGTTTTGGGTCTTCATCCCCTGCGCGGCGTGGCCGACGGTAAAGAAGATGCCGGATTTGACCAGCGAATGCACCGTCATGTGCAGGAGCGCCGCGAAATTCGCCAACGGCGTACCGATGCCGAAGGAGAAAGTCATGAGCCCCATGTGCTCGATGGAGGAAAAGGAATACATCCGCTTGATGTCGCGTTGCCGGTGCAAGGCCATGGAGGCGACCACCAGGGACAACATCCCGAACCCCATCATCAATTTCCCGGCCAGGTCGCCATGGGTGGCTCCGTCCACCAGGGTCTTGCAACGGACCAGCGCGTAAAGGGCGACGTTCAGCAATAACCCGGAGAGGACGGCGGAAATGGGCGTCGGTCCCTCTCCATGGGCGTCCGGCAACCAGGCATGCATGGGGACCAGTCCCACCTTGGTGCCATAGCCCACCATCAGAAAAACAAAGGCGATGGTGATTACCTGCGGGGTCAGGTTCTCGGCGTTTTTATACAACAGGGTCCACGTCAACGCATCGTTGCCGTGCCCCAGCGTCTCGGAGGACGTGGAAAAGATCAAGATCGTGCCGAACAGCGCCAGGGCGATGCCCACGCCGCACAGGATGAAGTATTTCCACGCGGCGCTGATGGCCGCCGGCGTACGGTACAGGGAAACCAGCAGTACCGTCGCGAGGGTCGCCAGTTCGAGCGCGATCCACAACACCCCCAGATTGTTTGTCGTCAACGCGAGCAACATGCCGAAAATGAACAACTGGAACATGGCATGATAAAGCCGCAGGTTGCTCGCGGTCACCCTGCCGATTTCCTCCTCGTGCAACATGTAAGTGCGGGAGAAGATCGCGGTGGTGGCGGCGACGAAGGCCGTGAGAGAGACCAGGAAAACGTTATACGGATCCAGAAAAAAAGCCTGCTCGTGGGCAAGGATGGACCCCTGTTCCAAAACCTGAAAGGCCAACGCCAGGGCAACGACGAAGGTCAGGAAGCCGGCCGCGATATTCAACCGGGCCGCGATAGGGGAACGGTTTATGAGGGCCATGACGACTCCCGACAGCAACGGAATCCCCAGGAGCAGGTCGAACAGGCTCACCGTTCCACCTCCAAATGCTTCAGGTCCAGGGAGTCGAACGTACTGCGGATTTGGAAGAAAAACACCCCGAAGATCAACGCCGCGATCAACACGTCGAAGGCCACGCCGATCTCGACCACGAGCGGCATGCCATAGGTGGCGGCGGTGGCCGTGAAGAACAAGGCGTTTTCCAGGGCGAGAAAACCCACGACCTGGGTGATGGCCTTGCGCCGGGTGATCATGATCAGCATGCCGATCAGCACGCAGGCCAGCGCGATGGCGATGATGTTCCTCGTCACCACGAACGACAGCTCCTGGATGGGCAGGCTGACGTAATAAGCGAACAACACCAGGGCGGCGCCGATCAGCATGGTGGCGAAAATGTTGACCAGCGACTCTACCTCGCGATGCGCGCCGAGGCGGATGACGATGCGCCACAACAGCCAGGGAACCAGCAGGCCCTTCAGGACCAGGGCCAGAAAGGCCGAAATGTACAATTCGTGGACGTTGGCGGCGTAGGCCACCAGGGCGGTGGTCGCCGCCAGCAACACGCCCTGGACCGCGAACCAGCGCAGAAGGGCGTGCATGTGCCTTTGGGCAAGCAGGGCGAACGCGGTCAGCAAAAACAGCGCCGCGGCCAGGGACAGCAATTGTTTCAGAAGCTCCGCCGATATCAAATGACGACCTCCAGGATGAAGTGGGTCAACATGCCGAGAATGGCCAGCAGAAAGGCCAGCCCCAGATACTCCGGCACGCGGAAGATGCGCATCTTGGCCATCCAGGTTTCCATCAGGGTCAGCGCCACGAACAGGGCGAGGAGTTTCAATAGCCATGCGGACGCGGCGAACGCCATGTTGACGGCGGTCGCCTCCATGGCTATGCCCCAGGGAACGAACAGGTTGATCAACAAGGTGGCGAACAACATGAGCTTGATCTGGTTGGCCCATTCGATCAGCGCCAGGTACCGTCCGGAATACTCGAGGACCATCGCTTCGTGGACCATGGTCAGTTCCAGGTGGGTGGCGGGATTGTCCACGGGGATGCGCCCGGTTTCCGCGATGGCCACCAGCGCCATGGCGGTCAACGCGAAAGCCAGCGAGGGCCGCAGTCCCAGGTCGGCGTTGAGCATGGTGTCGGTCACGGTGGAGAGGTTGGTGCTCTGCGCCGCGAGGGAGAGTATGAAAACGCTCATGAGCATGGCGGGTTCGGCCAACGCGGCGAAGGTCATTTCGCGGCTGGCGCCCATCCCGCCAAAAGCGGTTCCGAGGTCCATCGCCGCTAGGGCGGTAAAGAAACGGGCCATGGCCAGAAGTCCCACCAGGGTGATGACGTCGGCCACCGCGGACAGGGGCGTATGGACCAGGATGACCGGCACGATGGCGGCCGACAAGGCCGTGACGGCAAAGACGACATAGGGGGCCAGCCTGAAAATCCACGAAGCCCGATCGGGCAATACCGGTTCCTTGTTGAACAGCTTGACGAGATCGCGGTAGGTCTGTAGCGGTCCGGGGCCCCGGCGGTTTTGCAGAAGCGCCTTCAGTTTCCTCAGGACCGCCGCGGCCAGCGGAGACAGTCCGATCAGAAGCGCCGCTTGAAGGATGTTGTAGGCCCAGAGTTTCATACCAGGAGACTCATGAGGATCAACAAGGTCGCGAAAATCAACGCGAGATGGCCGTGGATCCGGCGCGCGTGCAACCAGTCGACGGCCTGGGTCGCCCAGGCGGTGAACTGCCTGACCGGCGCGTAGAGGTAGTTCCAGGCCAGGTCCTGGACGTGCACCGAATAACGCACCTGCTTGACCTGCAAGATGTGTCCATGGTCCACGCGCAGGGACTTTTCCAGCGGCCGATAGATATTCGAGAAGATATGCCGCAACGGTTGGGAAAAACTCGTCGCGGTATATTGCATGCGCGGATTGAGGTTGGGATGGCCGCAACTCCAAATGGGGGCGCGCCGCACGGGACGGCCCCGGCGGTACATGAAAAAGGCGGCGAATCCCGCCGACAGCGACACCGCCATCACGATCAGCGGCGAGTAGGACGCCCGTTCCGGGGCGATCGGCGTCAACCACAGCCAGCCGCCCTCGGCGATCAAACCGCCCAGGCTGGTCTGTATCAAGGCGATAGGCACCGCGTCGATCAAGCGGATGACCCACACCGGAAAGACGCCGAGCAAAACGCACAACAGGGCGGGGATGGCCATGCCCGACAGCATCCAACGGTCGACTTCATGGGACTCCGCCGCCGAACGGGACCGCGGGGTCCCTTGAAAGACGACGCCAAACACCTTGACGAAGCACGTCGCCGCCAAAGCGCCCGCCAGGGCCAGCATGGCCGCGGAGAATGGAATCAACGCGGACAATATGGTGCCCGTCAACTTCGGCGCCATCAGGGCCGCCTGGAAGGTCAGCCATTCCGAAACGAACCCGTTGAACGGCGGCAGGGCCGATATGGAGACGCAACCCACGAGAAACAGGGCGGCGGTATAGGGCATGCGCCGGATCAACCCGCCCATTTGCTCCATGTCGCGGTTGTGGGCGCCGTGCAGGACCGCCCCCGCCCCCATGAACAGCAAACCTTTGAACAGGGAGTGATTCAAGGTATGGTACAGCGACGCCACGATGCCAAGGGCCGCCAGGTCCTGATACTCGAAGTGGGAGAAGATCATGGCCAATCCCAGTCCGATAACGATGATTCCGATGTTCTCCACCGAGGAATAGGCCAGCAGGCGTTTGAGATCGTGTTGCTGTAACGCCAGCAATATGCCGCTCACCGACGAGCTTGAACCCGCCGCCAACACCACCCCGCCCCACCACCAGGCTCCCTGTTCCAGTCCCACCAGGTCCCACACGACCCGCAGAAAACCGAAGATGGCCACTTTGATCATCACCCCGCTCATCAAGGCGGAGGCGTTGGAAGGCGCCACCGGATGGGCCTCCGGCAACCAGGCGTGCAACGGGACCACTCCGGCCTTCATGCCGAAACCGAATCCGGCCAGCAAGAAGGCCATCGAGGCCCAGAGCGGACTCAATTCCGCGGCGCGCATGACGTCGAATTCAAACGAACGCTCCGCGGCGTAGAGGACGGCGAAACCGCCGAGTATGAGAAGGCCCCCGAGATGGGCCATCAACAGGTATAGAAACCCCGCTTTGCGGTTGGCCTCATTCTCGTGTTCGAAGACGACCAGAAAATAGGAGGTCACGCTCATCAACTCCCAGAAGACCATGAACGTATACGCGTCGTTGGCGAGCGTTACTCCCTGCATGCCGAGGACGAACAGGGACAGAAAGACGCCCAGGGGGGTCAGGCTCCGGTCCTTGGCCATGGGCCGCAGGTAACCGACGGAATAAACCGCCGCGGAAACGACCGAAAATCCGATCACGACTTGAAAAAAACCGGCGAGGGCGTCCAGGCGCAGGTGCATGGGCATCCGCGGAAGCCCAAGGGGAAGGACGGCGGTCTTCGGCGGCGATAACAGTCCCGCCATTCCGGAGACGGCCGTGGCCACGCCGGACAAGGCGAGTAACGAGCACAGCGCCCAAATCTGGACGCGCCTGTCGCGGGCGAAAAGAGGGGTCGCTGCGGAAGCTGAAAGCGCCAGGGCCGGTCCGGACAGCAAAAGGAGAGCGTTGTTCATCGAAGTCTCGCCAAATGGAATTCGCGGGAGCGTTTGATCGGCGGGAAAGGAAATAAAACGGATGAAAAGATCGTCGCGAAACGGACGACCGGTAAAGGGGGTTCCATGTTCACTCAAAAAGATAATTGACGACAGGGCCTATTGAATTTTTAAAGAACCAAGGCTGAATAAGGGATTGGTTGGCTCAAGCGAGTTATGCTTAAGGTCTCGGCAGGATGGATGTCGCGATCTGGATTTTAATGAAGCTCGATTCGGGCTTCGAACCGGCTTTCCCCGCATCGTTTCCCGCGGAGAGGGAAGATCGACCGCATTATCCTTTTTTCAATCTCAGACTTTCGATTTTTTGCTCTCGTTCGATCCGTAACAGTTCCTTAAATTTTTCCAAGCCTCCGTGCTTCTTATGGTAATGCTCGCGGATGGCATCCGCGTTTTCGATCCTCGTTGCGTTTTCCCCGACCAGGCAACGTCCCGTGACGTCGCAAGCCCAAATCGGATAATCCTTCTCCGCCTCGTCTCGCAAGTCCTCGGGGATGTTTTGGCCGTGGGGCAGTCCCGCGTAATTCGGGTCGGCGTCTTCCTCGATGCGCTCCAGTTCCCTGGCCAGGTCGTCGATGGAGAGCCCATTCCAATATCCCAGGACTTCTTCTCCGTCGAAGGAAAATATGCGGTTGGCAAGGGCGGGGTCGATTGGCGCCCGGTCCGGGGAAAACCGCCGTGGATATTCTGATCCCATTACTCTCTTCCGGTCAAGGAGTTTTTTTTCTTGACGTTGCGTTTCCAGCTTTTTACGGCTTTGGGTTTTTATTATAACGAAAATTTCCGGTTCCGGCAACGCGGTTCCAATTGGGGGCGATGGAATTTTATTGGGTTTTTGTAATCAGGCCGTGGATCCAAAGCCCCGTGGGCGGGCTTACGAATGAATCGTACCTTTCGAATCGAAAGCCGTAAAAACCCGCGAAACGGACGAGGTCTTCCTCGGTAAACCAGAGGCTTTTGGGGGCCACCCCGGCCAAACCATCGTTCCACCCTTTCTCGGGGTATATTTCGAAACGGTACGTTCCGCTTTCCAAAACGACTTCTTCGGTTATGCGGGGATGCCTGGAAAATTCGGACGCGACGTGTGTCCCGAGGACGACGGTGTCGCATTGGTCAAGGCAGGATTTCAACAGCCACCAGGGTTTCTCGGAGTGATAGAGGACCCCCGAACAATAGATGATGTCGATTTTCTCCCGGACCAGTTGTGGAAAAAGGTGCATATCGCCCAGGAGCAAATGGTAGTTTTTCCAGTTGTGCAAAGAGCGCATGACGGAAAATTTGGCGTAATTCAGCGGCCGGGCTTCCAGTCCGATGACCTTTTTGGGGTTCTGGGCCATGATCAGGCTGGAGACATTCCCCTCAAACGGCCCCAATTCCAAAACGGTTTTGTCCCTGAAGTCGATCTTCGGGGGAATGGGGTGCCAGAAGGGACTCTCCCCTGGCTCCGGGAACAGCCCGCGTCCAAAAAGAAATTCGTCAAACTGAAATTGCAACGGGATTTTCAACTCCTCCCGCAGGAGGAAAACGTCTAACAGCGATTTCAGGTGAAGCGTTCTGCAGGGGCAGAGGGATTGGACGAGGGCGATAGTGTCGTAAAGTTGGGTCGCCTCGGCGCTCGACGCGATAACGATCGCGTCATCTGGGTCTAATCGGGAAAGTTCCTCGATGGGGCGGAGGGGATGGCCGCGAATGATCGAGGGTTCCCGAAAAGGAGGCCGCTCATAAACGCCAACGACGGGGACGTCGGTGTTTTCGAGCGCCCCGATCAGAAGCCCGGCCGAGGTTTTGGAGCCCACGATCGCGATCCGCGCGTTCAATTCCTTGCAACGGCGATAAAGGACGCGCTTCATTTGCGCGGATGCGCCGCTTGGGAAATTTTCGCTTATACGCGAGGCAGACATGGCTTATTTTTTTTCGGCGATCAGGAGCGTCTCGACTCTTCGCAAACGATGAAAATCGTCATGGTCCAAGACGACGTCGTATACCGCCTCGACAATGGACGAGAAGTCCACGCCCTCCGAAACGTTGCAGTAATCGTGGACGGCGAGCGTCCCGCCGGAGACCAGATAGGGGGACCAGTCGAGGAGGTCTTTTTTACAGCCTTCGTAGGAGTGGTCCCCGTCGACGATGAGCAGGCGGATGGCGGTGTCCGGTCTTTTCGCCCATTGGCTCGCGGCTTTTCCCGATTCCATTTGTTGAAACGCGATCCAGTCCTCGACCCCGTTCTTTTTATAGAGGTCCTCGGCGTTGTCGTATTTTTTGACGTCGAGGGAATGGACGCGTTCTCTGCCGCGCTCTTTGGACCCGCCCGCCAGGATGATGGACGATCCCCCGAGGAAATGGCCGATATTGACGATGGCTCCTTCGCCGGGACCGGACCGGGCCAACTCGAAAAGCTCTTCTTTTTCCCGGAGGGAGAGCAAGGTCCACGGGAGGTAAAAAGTTTTGCCCTTGACCGTCCAGTTTCGCGTCCAACCGTCGATGTCGAGGTTGGACAGAGGAAAAACCCGGAAATTTTTATCGATCGCGTAGGTCCGCTCGATCAGTCCCAGGTTGGTCACGGATTGCAATAGGTTGCTGTATTGTTCTTTAAATCCGACCAGGTCGAATTCGGCGCCGATGGCGATGTTGACGCAGAAATACACGGCGTCTATGTTGTCCGGGGTCAGCCGTTTCCCCAACGGGGTCCGGCTCAGGTCGGGCGGCAGGAATTTGCCTTGAAAGGTCAATGCCTCGACTCGATCGCGATCGTTTTCGGGGAAGGAGGCGTCCTCTCCCTTGAGCAGTAAAAATTTTGCCTCAGGGTACAATTGCAGGAGCCTGGACAGGGCTTTCTGGCTTTTATCCGGACGGGTGGAATGAATGTAAAGAATATTTCTGGCTACAAGTTCCGAAACCGGCGGACGGTAATCGAACGCCAGAAGAAAGTTGTCACCCGCGGTGGGTTGCATATCGGGAAGCTCCTTTATTTTTCTATGATGAATTTTCTCAGTTCCTCGTCGCCGACGGTCCTGGAGCGCTGGATCGTGGACCGCCGGATGAGCATGGGGACGAGCATTTTCATGGCTCCGAACTTGCTCTTTAACAGGACGATACCCTGGCCGCGGGAGGTAAAATAATGGATGTCCGCGAATTGGCGCCTGAGGATCGCGAAAAAATACCTGAAATACAGGCCCAGGGAAAAGTTCCGGACCAGGACGAAGACGTCGTTGCGTTTGCACAGGTAAACGTACCGGTCGCTGTAGAGGCCGACGGTGGCCGTGCCGATATGGTAGACCTTGGCCCTGGGCAGGTAGACCGCCTTCATGCCGGCCAGTTGCCCGCGCATGTTCAGGTCGACGTCCTCGGCGAAGATGAAGAAGTCCTCGTCGAAGGTCCCGATCTTTTCGAACAATTCCCGGCGATAGATGCCGGCCCCGGCGCAGGCGCCGAAGACGTATTCCTCCCGGTTATACTGTCCCATGTCTTTTTCGCCCTGGCCGCGTCCGCCGCCGGAAGACCAGGCGTGGAACAGGTCGCCGGTATTGTAAAACACGTCGCGCTGGTCGAGAAACATCATTTTGGACGTCCCCATGCCGCATTCGGGATGTCTTTCCATGCCTTCATGCAATTCCCGGAGCCAGTCCGGCGCGACCTCGATATCGTTGTTGAGGAGGATGACGTAATCGGCCTTGCTGGTTTTGATGCCCTCGTTACAGGCCTTCGCGAACCCCAGGTTGGTTGGGAGCTTGATGAGACGGACCCAGGGATATTTTTCCTCGATCAGTTCCCGCGAGCCGTCCGCCGAACCGTTATCGACCACGATGGTCTCGTGACCCTCGAACGCCGAACGGGCGATGGAGTCGAGGCACATGCCGACGAACTTGATTCCGTTCCAATTGGGGATGACGATGCTGATTTTCATGTGGCGGACCTCATTTTAAACGCAAAGGACCTCTATCTCTTTTCGGTTTTATTCGTGAAAACCTAAAGGGCGCGGTTTGCGGGTTCCGGTTTGCGCGTGAACTCCGAAAGCAGTTTTTGCGCGCCGGCATGGCCCGGGTCCAGTTTCAGACACTCGCTCAGGGACCGCTGTCTCCGTTCCCCGTCGGACAGACGCGCCAGCCTGAACCAGGCGTTGGCCCGGAGATGCTTTTTTTCGAAGGAGGCGGCGAAGGTCTCGAAAAGCGACCGGGCTTTCTCGGTTTTGCCCTCGCGCTCCAGGGCCGAGGCCCAGGCGTAGGCCAGGATCTCGTTTTTCGGCGCCCGATGATAATAAGATTCCAGAGTCTCCGATTCGGGACGTTGACCGGCGTCCAACCGGGCCACGCCGGTCGCGGATTTGGTCTGTAACCAATCGGCGTCAAACTGTTCGCCAATTTCGTCGAACGCATCCGCGTACAGCGTCCTCGCTTCGTCCCGCCGGTCCAGCGCGGTCAGGGACTCGGCGAGGTAAAACCGGGCGTCGATCCACTCCGCATTTTCGGAGCAAATTTTTTCGAAATAGCCCGCCGCCTCCCGTTGCTGGCCGCGTTTCTGGCAAATCCGGCCGAGATAAAAGTAATGCTCGTGTCTTTCCCCAAACAGGCGAATGTCTTCTCGAATCAGTTGTTCCGCGGCGTCGAGGTTGTCCTGGTTGATTTGTTGCTTTGCCAGGATGGTCCGGACATATCGATGGCCGGGTTCCAATTGGAGCAGATGGCCGAATGTCGCGGCGGATTCGCGGACTCGTCTCGCCCAATCGTAAAGCTTGCCGAGGAAATAGAGACCGTCCCGGTCATAAGGGTTCAGTTTGCACAATTTCCGGCATTCTTTCAAGGCAGTTTGAATGCGCCCGGACTTGAGATCGGTCTTGTTGATCCCCGGCCGGTGTTTGCCTTCGCAATCCGTCTTTTCTCGCTGAGGTTCCTCGTCCTTCTCGGTCAAATAGCGCATGAGGCGCATTTTTTCCCGCCAGGGCAGGGACAGGGGGTCTGGGCTGGGCGGTTGGAGCGAAACAAGCCGGTAGACGGGAAAACGGACTAAAACGATTTTCAACAGTTGGTATTTCAAACCGGTCGCCTGTTCCAGACGGTCCACGTCCAGGTCGTGAAACGCCTTGATCAGGTATAGGGGCTTATGACGGACCAACCCGCCGACGACGCTGTCGAAATAAGGTTCGAGCGTTGGCGAGTCCCAGGGGCCCACGCAGTGGTGCAGGTAGGTGTCCGCGGCGGGCGAGCCGGTCAGGTGATACAACTGGGTGAACGTTCCCCAGACAAAAATCCGTCTGCCCGTCTCGCCCCGCATGCGCATGAGGCGTTTCAGGATTTTCCCCACATGAGGGAGGTAGATGTACTGGTCAAACTTTTCGTGACGGTTCAAATTTTTTACGTCCGCCGGTTTTAGGTAGAAGGGAAGCGTATAAATCAAATTGCCGATCAGGGCGGCCGCCAGAGCCGCAAAGGCGGCTGTCTCCCAGGGCCCGCCCATCCGCATGAGACGGTCGATGCCCCAACCCGTGGCGAGGGCCAGCCAGGCGACCAGCGGCTGGTAATGGTAGCGGGAAAACCCGCGCTGGATGAGCAGGAGGATGACGATGGTCCCGACGAACGCCGCCGCCCAGGTTCCCTTGTCCCCCAGACAGGCGTAGAAAGTCGCGGGAAGACCGACGACCCAAACCGGGAGGGTCTGTCCCATGAGGCGGAAAATTTCCCGGGGAATGCTGAAATACATGCTCTTGGTCCGCACCAGCCGTAGCGACGTGGCGGCCCGCGCGGCATACTGTTTTCTCGATTCGGCGTCCAGATATCCCAGTTTCCAATCGACGAGGAGGGCCAGGAAGACGGGAAGGGCGGCGCTGGCGGTAAAAAGACACAAGGCCTCGAACCCGTATCGATGCCAGACGGCCCACATGAGGACGGCGGGGAAAACCCCGGGTTTCCAGAACAGCGCAGAGGCCAGCCCGAAGAAAAGACCGGCGTAGAGGACGGTTTCCGGCCCCTTCATCAACAGGGCGAGACCGAGAAAAACCAGGGGGATGTAACGTTGTTCGGGGCTGTAGTTCCCGGCGGTGTAATCGATGGAAGACCCGTAAAACGCATAGAGAAGACCCGCGATAAACGCGGCGGGAAGATTGCTCGTCAGCGAGTGAGCGCAGTAAAAGATGACCAGGGCCGAGGCCGTATGTACCGCCGCGAAAAACGCCCGGGTCCGCTGAACGCCGGTTTCGGGGCGGCCGTACAACTTGTCGAGGATCAGCATCCGCCAGATGGGGAGGCCGACCAGGAACAGGTCTTTTTTCCATCGCAGTCCCCGGTCGGCGAACCGGGCGATGTAGGTGTAGATGGAGAAATCGTCGTCCATGGGGAACCGCAAAAAGGGCAATCTGGAAAGAATGGCCGTCAGGACGATGATCGCTATGGATAAAATCAATTGAAAATCCATGGATTGTTGTAACCGCGCCGATGCGGAAAGCGGCGCTTGCGGGTTTTCCGGCCCCTTGTCTAACAGGTTGCTGAAAAACTATTTTTTAGTCTTTTGCCGTCATTCCCGTGAAAACGGGAATCCAGTATTTTCAAGGGCTTTCTGGATGCCCGCTTTCGCGGGCATGACGATTTTTGGGCACAAAAGGGACTTTTTCAGCGCCCTGCTAATTACGGGACGTTAAGAAGCAACAAATATTTATCGGCAGAAATCGCTTTTATCTTGAAGGGATTCCGCGGGGCCGTTCGCGACCGTCGACGACCCGGAGACGTTGTTTCCGCCCGTTTTCGGGACCCTCATGAAAAGAAGCCGCAATTTCAGCGAGACCGAATCGTCCGCCATTTCCGAGGATTTGCCTGTCAACCGGTTCCACAGGGAATGAACGGCTCCGGCCAGGAAAGTGAATTTGTATAGCGCGCGCAGGACCCGGTTCCATACCGGAGGGTAGTACTTGGAATAAAAGTAAAGGTTGCTTTTGTAAGTTTCGACGATGACCTTTTCGCGGACTTCCCGCTGATGGGTGCTTTTCCCGTGCAGGTGTTTGATGGAGGCGTCGGGGTAATAGCACACCTTCTGTCCGCTCCTCCGGGCGCGCCGGCAAAAATCGTCCTCTTCATTATACAAAAAGTAATTTTCGTCCAACAGGCCGATGGTTTCGAAAAGCGACCGGCGCACCACGAAGCAGGAGCCGCCGATGGTCTCCACCTCCTTGGGTCCCGGTTTTCCCATTTTCCCGTACTCGCCGGCCACGTCGTATTTCCCGAGGATTCTCCAGAAGGCGTCCCTGGGGGTGTCCTCCCAAAGGCGCATGGAGCATAACTTGCCGTTGCCGTCGTAGACCCGCGGCGTGATGATGGAGTATTCCGGCCTCTCGTCCATGTAGCGGACTATTTCGCGAAAACAATTTTCGATGAGGAGCGTATCGCTGTTGAGGAGGACGACGTAGCGCCCGCGGGCCCGGCGGATGGCCCTGTTGTTGGCCCTGGAAAATCCGGCGTTGCCGGAGTTTTGGATTAAAATGGCGTCGGGAAACTTTTCCCTGACCGCCTGGGGACTGCCGTCTTTCGAGCCATTGTCCACCACGAACGTTTCGAAAGCGATTTCCCGCGTGTGTCGATGGACGGACCGCAGGCAATCGATCAGGAGGTCGCGGGTGTTGAAGCTGACGATGACAATGGAGAGGTCCAGGGAAGGGGGCTCGGAAAATCGATATGGGAGTTCCATCAAAGAGTGGCCTTACAATTTCCTGGAAACGACTTCCTTTATTTTCGGCAAATTCTGCATTTCGATCACCTCGTCAAGCGTCAGGGAGATCCTGAACTCCTGCTCGAGGGCGGCGACCATGTTCAGGTGGGCGAAGGAGTCCCACTCCGGCGTGTTGTCCGGAGACGATTTGTCCGTGAGGTTTTCCGGGGCCACGTCGATGGCGTCGGCCAGAATTTGGCGTAATTTATTTTCCATGGTTGGCGTTCAGTTTGATATGCGGCGGCAAGGCGACCGATTCCTCGCCGAGGTCGAGTTCATAAACGGTTTCGATCTCGTTGTGGGAAATTTTGCGGAAATTCATGCCGGGCAGGAAGTCGGCCGCGATATGGTTTTTTCGCGTAGCCAGATAACGGGCCGTTAGTTTGCGCGCTTTTCCCGAACGCGCGTCCAGGCAAATTCGGTGCAGGAACGCCTGCTCGATCCCCCGGCCGATGATCCTGCAACTCATCAAGAAGGTGTCGATTTCCCAGGCTTCCGGGGTTTTGCGGGCGATGCAAACGCCCGTGATTCCATGGTCGCCGAACCGGTCGTGCGTCTTGAGGTAATAGACGCCATGGCCGGCGGACGTGGCGAAGCGGGCGATATCGGATTCGCTGTACCTGCGGGTGGTCAGGTTGAACTGGTTTGTCCGGTGCGTCAGTTGCGCGATGCGCGGAATCGAAAAGCGGTCCGCCGGACAGACATCGACCTGGATTTCCAGGGCGTTCAGGTAATCTTGCAAGTCGGCGGTCTGGTTTTTTAATTCCCTCCTTTTCGATTCGGCCTGGTACAAATGCTTCCTGTGTTTGTCCTCTTCCGTGAGGCACAGGACCTCAAAAGCGTCCAGGCGAAGAAGGGTCCGCGCGAACTCCGAAAAATCCGGCGGCATTTCGACGGTCGTGACTTCCGGAAGTTCCCGTTGTATCAAATACCGTTCGGCGGGGTTGTCGTCCATATAGACGAAGCTGTCCAGCCCGAGGTTCAGCTCTTGCGCTATTTCCCGCATGTTCCGCGCCTTGTCCTGCCAATTGGCCCGGATGCAGGCAAAGTCGTCCATCTTGAGTTGCATGTAAGGATGCTTCTCGAATACTTCGCGGACAAGCTCCAGGTCGTTTTTGCTGTTGATGGCGAGGAGGATGCCCCGGTGGTGCAGGGTCTTGATCGTTTTTTGAAATTCGTAAAACGCGTTGCCCGGCGGTTCCAGGTCCAGTCGAATGCCTTCCAGCCCGTCCTCTCCAAGGATACCGCCCCACAAGGTGTTGTCGAGGTCGAGGACCAGGCATTTTTTGGTCATCCCCAGCGCGGGGCGGACATAACGGACGATCTCGCGGGCCAGTCCCGGCAACGCTTTTTCCGGGACCGTCATTTTCGCCAGGTAACGCATTTTTTCGTTGGCGACGACGTCCTTGCCGCAATTGGAAAGGACCTTGTCGATGTCCAGCACGAAGAGCCGCTGGGGAAAGGAGCGGGCGAAATTCCCGAGCGTCTTGTTCATCTCCAACAGGATTTCTTTTTGCCCCCATTCCATTTGGGCGTCGAAAACGCCCATGTAATGGTCGGCGGGAAGCGTGAAATTACCGCATACCAGTTTGGAATCCGACAACTCCATGAATTTTTCCAAGAGTTTTCGCAGTTGCTCCAGTCCGTTTTGGGCGGTTTGCAGTCGTTCCTCCGGCGCGGTCTCCAGGAAGGCGCCGAACAGTTCCGGCAGTAAGGCTTGGTGGTCCAGGAAAAGGAACGTCAGGGCGGGCTTGAATCGATACAGACCGGATTGCGGATCGCTCATTTCCTGAACGTATTGGTCGTATCCTCCGAAAAAGAAGCGCGGGCGGACGCGCAATTTGAAACACTCGGCCTCAAGATACGGTTGCAATGGCTCGATCGTGAAATTCCCAACGACGGCGACCGGGAGGTCCTTGAAGGCCAGTTCCCCGCCTTTTGTTTCCAGCAACGATTTCGATCTTTTTAAAAAAGTTCGCGTGCCCAGCACGGAATAGTTTCTCTGGTGGTACTGCGAATAAGATTCCATGGCTTTCCCCGGTTGGTCCTGGGCGAACAGGTCACCGAGCAGGAGGTAGGGATCGGGCGAGGAGGGGGCCAGGCCGACGGCCTTGTTGAGATGATGGACGGCTTCGTCGATGTTGCCGCGGCGGCTGAAAATGGAGCCGGCCAGCGTCAGCGCCCGGGGGTCGTTCTTGAGGTAGCGTGAACAGCGGTTGAAAATATCCAGCGCGCGGTCGTCTTGTTTGGCGGGATGGAGCTTTTCCAGCAATGCGACGGCGGTTTGGACGAGGGCCTTTTCCATCTCCTGGGGAATGGCGCTTTCTTCCATCAGAGTCCGTAGCCGCCGGTCCGCGGCGGCCAATTGATTTTTTTCGACAAGGAATTGGACCTCGGAGATCTTAAGGGAGAGTTCCAAATTTGTCTTCAGGGACGGGTCCAGGTCCGGTTCCATGGGTAAGCCGTCTCGATTGTCTTTCAAGTCTGGTCTGGCCATTTTACATTACGTTGCCGCCGCATACCGGCAAATTAATCCCGGTGACGAAATTGGAGAGCCCGGAAACAAGATATAAAACGGCATTGGACGTGTCCGAGGCAAGGGCGTTCCTTTTAAGCGGAGTCTGTCCGGCGATCGATTGCCTGAAACTTTCCGGGACATGGCCGACCAGCTCGGTTTCGGTGAAACCGGGGGAAACCATGTTCACCTGGATTCCAAACGGGGCCAATTCCACCGCCAGGGATTTGGAGAACCCCACAAGGGCGTGCTTGGCGGTGACGTAAGTGGCCATGGCGATGGGCGGCGCCCCCATCGAGTACTGGGTGACGATGTTGACGATTTTGCCGCGCCGGTTTTTCATCATTTGCGGCGTTACCGCGCCGCAACAGTTGAACGCGGATTTGACCGCCATGGCGAAGCAGGACTCGAATTCGCCCCATTCGGTTTTGGCTATTTTTTTGGCGATCATGGACGAGGAGGCGTTGTTGACAAGGATGGTGGGATGGCCGAATTGTCCAGCGACGGTTTCCGCCATGCGGTTGACCTGGTCCTTGTCGGTCACGTCCGCCTTGACGGAAACGGCGGTCCCGCCCGCCCGCCGGATTTCCTCGACCACGGCATTGGCCTTGTCCTCGCTTTGGCGGTAGTTCACGGCGACCTTGCAACCGTTGGCCGCAAGGCTTTTGGCGATATCGGCGCCGATGCCCCGGCTGGAGCCGGTGACGATGGCGATTTCATTTTCCAGATGGATCATCAAGTTACTCCCTGGCCGGTTGGGCCCACATGACCTTGGCGGTTCCCTTTAAAACCACCTGCGAATGCTGATTGGCGACCGAGGTTTGGAGCGCCAGCATCCGGGCGCCGTCGACTTTTTGGACGACGGTCACTTTGGCTTCGATTATATCACCGATCCGGACGGGTTTTTTGAAGTCGAACTCCAGGCTGTGTATCAACGCTCCCGGGCCGGGCAACAGGACGCCGATGACCGTCGCGATGAAGGACGCGGTGAACATCCCATGGACCACCCGGTTTTTAAAAACGGTCCGGGCGGCGAAACTTCCGTCCATGTGGAGCGGATTATGGTCTCCCGTCAGGTCGGCGAACGCGCGCACGTCTTGTTCGGTCACGGTGTGGGCGATTTTTGCCTCGTCTCCAATCCGGATGGCTTCAAATTCGGGCATGGCGCCGTTATTTCTTCTTCACGATGGAAAGGGTCCTGTTGCCGGAGACCACCACCGAATCCGCGGGGATCGTCCGCGAAATGACGCATCCGGCGCCGATGACGGAGCCGGAGCCGATGTTGGCGCCCGCCAGGATGACGGAATTGGCCCCGACCCAAACATTGTCGCCGATGGCGATGTCCTTTTCGTTCAGGGGTTGCTCGATCGCGGGCCTCCCCTTGGCGAAGGAATGGTTGGACGAGATGACGACGGTCCCGGGACCGATCCCGGTATTGTCGCCGATCGTGATCATGGAATGTTCCGAGGCCCAGAGACAGCAGTTCATGTCCAAAATAATGTTGTTCCCCAGCGCGATGTTTTTCTCGAACCGCAGGGAAACCGTCGGGTGAATTTCCGGGGAGCTTCCGACCTTGAGACGCTTCATGGGAAGGGCGTGTTCGTAAACGTAGTACAGTCCCCAGCGGCACAGCTCTTTGTATACGGCGCCGCTCGTCAGAATCCCGAATAATCGGAAAATTTTAGCGAGCATGCAATTGACGGAGAATGTTCTGCCAGTCTGCCTCTTCCGTTTTTAGGAGCGCCTCCGCGTATTGGAAGCGGCCGCCGGAGAGAAGCGACCGGTAGTGGTTCAAAGACCTTGTTTTTTCCGCGAACTCGTCGATGCCTTTCTGGGACCGGTAAACGCGGATGGCCTCCAGTTTCTTGTCCATCGCGCCGCCGATATCGACAAGATGGTTGGGGATCATGGCCGTCCAGATTTCGTAAAAAAAAACCGATCGTACCGGACGCCGGCGTATTGCCTCCAGGCAGATGATCGCGGTTGCCATATGGTCCGGGTGGTTATCCAGGTAAAACGGCAGATAAACGAGATCGGGCCGGGACTTTTGCAATAGGTCCGTCACCTGGTCGATGGCTTGTGGAGTGGCTTTCAATCGGCGGTCGGGATAGTCCAGGAAGATACACCGGCCGATCCCCAGGACTTCCGACGCTTTACGCGCCTCTTCCTTGCGGATCTCCACGATCTCCCGTATTTCGCTTTGCGAGTCGCACATCGAACCGTCCGTCATGAATATGGCGTCGATGGCATGCCCCTGACGGTGGTGTTTATACAAGGTCCCGCCGCATCCGAGGGACTCGTCGTCGCAATGGGGCGAAAAAATCACGACCTTCTCTCCTGGGGGCAGGCCGGGGACCAGTTGCGGCGACAACGAGGAGAAGGAGTTCACGAAATCGTGATAGCGGGCGACGACTCGATTTTGCCTCGCGGCAAGCGCTTTTCTCAGGAATCTTTTTATCACCGTTAACTGATGAATTTCCGGCTCGGCAGGAACCTGCCCTGGGGGTCGTAATAAGTCTTCAGGTTTTGCCAGCCGAGATGGAGGTCGCAGTTCTGGCAGAGGGGGACTTCGAAACGCTCTCTCCGGACCATCTTTTTTCGCAGGCCGGCGAACGCCGGTCCGTTCCAGACTTCCGCGATGGAGTTTTCCTGGAGGTTCCCCAACACGGAGCTGGAAAACATGTCCACGCAACAGAGGACCACCCGGCCGTCGTAATACACGACCATCCATTTCCAGGGCTGGTTGCACGGCGCGGGACTGGCCTTGTTGTACTGTTTGTTGTTGTGAGGCTTGACAATGGTGGAACTATGCATGTGTTCTTCGTAAAACTTTTCCTTGTCAAAGCGGCCCGCCCAGGTGGTGATGCTGTCTTCCTCGATCGGGGTAAGTTCCACCGTGCACCGGTGCGAGACGATCTTCGCGTACAGTTCGTGGGACATGGTGGCTTCCCGCGAAAGGGAGGATTTAACCCGGAAGTTCACTTTCACGGGGTCGGCGGCCCTGTCGTTGAGTTCCAAAAAATTGAGGATGTTGGCCCGGACCACGTCGTAATCCATTTTTTTTATTTCCTCGAAGGTGTCTTTCTCAAGCTCGTCCAGGCTGATCTCCACGTCGACGTTGTTCTCCAGCAGGACGGGCGCGATTTTTTCATTGAGGAAAAAAGCGTTGGTGACGACCTCCACCTTGGTTATCGACGGATATTTTTTAAGGTATCTGATTTTTTCGGCGAACGTCTTGTCCATCAGCGGTTCCCCAAACGTGCCGAACCGTATGGCTCCGCCCCGGACGGCATAGTCGTCGATTATCTTATGGAACAGGGGCATTTTCATGGCGCCGAGGTCTTCCAACCCGGGCTGTGGGCACCAGGAGCATTTGGCATTACACCGGTTTGTGATATCCAGCACCAGGGCCCGAGGCCATGTTTCGAGCCGTTCGGCAAGGGGTTTTACCGTAAAATCGAACAAGGGAGAGTCGTAGATCTTCCGGCGGACGAAATCCATCTCGAAGAAAAACGGCAGTTTTTTTATCCAGCGTTTAAGCAAATCTTTTACCGAGGCCCCCGTTCCCGGTTTTGGGGCGATCGACCGGTGTTCGCGAGGCGGGGAAACCGAAGAAGGATGGTCGGGCGTAATGAGTCGATTCATTTTGAGTCGTTACGGGAATCCCCTATGTCCGACGTTCTTGGATTGTAAGAATTTTTCTTGCCGTCGGAGGGTGGGCGAGGCCATCGATTCCATTGGAGACGGATGGTTTTCTCCATGTATAAATACTAATCGGTCATTTTAGAGGATATTTTAACAAAAAAATAGGAAAATCTGGGAAGGGGCGGTTGTCCGGCGCTGGCGCTTCACGAACGGAGTTTCTTGCATTCGGTCCGGTTCTTGGAGACAATGGTTTTGGAAAAAACGACTTTCAACTTTTATCCGGAGAATACAAAATGATCGGCGAGTTCAAGAAATCTTACGAGGATTTGTCCCACAGGATCGAACGGCTTCGAGGTTATCTTTGACGTCGATAAAAAGGTAAAAGAGTTGGAAGTCATGGACCGGGAGGCGACGGCTCCCGGTTTTTGGGCCGACAACGAATCCGCCCAGAAACTATTGCGGAAGCGCGCCGGAACCCAGCGGGTGGCGAGCCTTTGGAAAGACCTCCACAAGGCCGGAGAGGACATCGAAGCCATGATCGCCCTCTCGGAGGAGGAAGAGGACGATTCCATGGCCGCCGAAATCCAGTCGGCCGTTTCCAAGCTGGAGGAAAAGGTCTCCCAGGCCGAGGTCAAGGCCATGCTGTCGGGGGAAAACGATTTCAACAACGCCATCCTGTCCATCAATTCGGGGGCGGGCGGAACGGAGTCGCAGGACTGGGCCATGATGTTGCTCCGCATGTATACCCGCTGGGGCGACCGCAACGGCTACAAGACGGAGGTCCTGGACATGCAATACGGCGAGGAGGCGGGCATCAAGAGCGCCACCGTGACGTTCGCCGGGGATTACGCCTACGGTTACTTGCGCGCCGAGATCGGAGTGCACCGCCTGGTGCGCATTTCCCCTTTCGACGCCAACAAGCGGCGGCACACCTCGTTCGCCTCCGTCTTCGTCTATCCCGAGATCCAGGACGATATCGAGGTGGCGATCAACGAATCCGACCTCAAGATCGACGTGTACCGTTCTTCGGGACCGGGCGGGCAGGGCGTGAACACCACCGACTCCGCCGTGCGCATCACCCACGTCCCCACGGGCATCGTGGTGCAATGCCAGAACGAACGTTCCCAGCATAAAAACAAGGCCTCGGCCATGAAGGTTTTGCGGGCCCGTCTCTATGAGATTGAGCAGGAGAAGAAGGACGAGGAACTGCGGGCGTTGGAAAAATCCAAGAAGAAGATCGAGTGGGGGAGCCAGATCCGCTCCTACGTGTTGCATCCCTATCGCCTGGCGAAAGACCTCCGCACCCAGGTCGAAACCGGAAACGTGGACGCCGTGCTGGATGGCGATCTGGAGATGTTCATCGAAGCGTATCTGTTAAAGAACGCCTCCAAGGCGTCCGAATGAGCGAGTCATGAAACCCCATTTTCATCCGGCATTGATCAACGATCCCCTGGGCGACCCCGGCCTCGTGGTCCATTTTCTGCACGAGAGCAGGGCCCTCCTGTTCGACCTCGGGGACCTGTCCTCCGTGCCCAACGCCGTCCTTTTGAAGGTGTCCCACGTCTTTGTCAGTCATACGCATATCGACCATTTCATCGGCTTCGACCGGTTTTTGCGGATCGTCTTCGGGCGGGGGAAGACCATCCGCATGTACGGGCCGGAGAATTTTATCGCCAACGTCGAGGGGAAACTGCGCGGGTTCACCTGGAACCTGGTGGCCAATTACAACGAATCCGTCACCATTGAAGCGGTGGAAGTCCACGAGGACCATTTGTTGACCGCCCGGTTTCGCGCGCTCGACAAGTTCAGGAAAACCGGCGAGGGGCGGGAGCCTTTCGCGGAAAACGTCCTTCTGGACGAGCCGGCGTTCTCCATCCATACGGCTATTTTGGAACACAGGGTTCCCTGCCTGGGGTTCGCCCTCAAGGAGAGGTTCCATGTCAATATCCGCAAGGATCGGCTGGACAGTTTGGGTCTTGCCCCCGGCGCCTGGCTCAACGAATTAAAGCGCTCCATCCACGAGCAAAGGGCCGACGACTGGCCGGTCCGCGTTCCGGCGAACGGTAACGCGCAAAACGCTTTCGAGGAACGCCGTTTGGGGGATTTGAAGAAGGACCTCGTGATTATTTCGCCGGGGCAGAAGATCGCCTATGTCGTGGACACGGTGTTCAACGAGCGGAACAACCGCAGGATCGTCGATCTGGTCCGGGACGCCGACGTCTTTTACTGCGAGTCGCCGTTCATTGCCGAGGAGGAGGAACGCGGTCGGGAGCGTTGCCATCTCACTTCCCGGCAGGCGGGAACGCTGGCGAAAATGGCGGGGGTGAAGAATCTACTTCCGTTCCATTTTTCGGCGCGCCACAGCGGACGGGAGAACCAATTGCGAAGGGAAGCCGAGGAAGCGTTCAAGGCGTAGTAGCGGGCGTATTCAAGATTCTGACCAGGGACACCTCGAATTCCTGGTGCCTGAATGTTTCCAGCGTTTCGTAGGGCGCAAGGGGAAACCACCCGCCCGCGGTGATCGCATATACCGGTCGGTCTCCATGCCGTGTATAAATCGACGGGTCCGGTTGCGTATTTTCCTGGAACCACGCCGTTTTCCGCGGCAATAAAATACTGGCCATGGAAAACGGTCCGATGGAATGCTCCAGGGGGGCGACGATGACCGCGTTATCGGGCGTCCGGTCCTTTACTCTGAAAGCCCACTGGTTTGCCGTTTGGAAATAATTGGGGATGTCCTTCGGCCCCTCGGAAAGCAACAGTTCCCTCTGGCTTTCGCCAAAGTGTTTTGCCACAAAAACGGCTCTGGGAATCCAGAAGAAGCACAGTAAAACCGTCAGGTTGAGCGCTATCGCGGACTTGACAATAACCGCGGTCCCGCGAGACCGGGCCTGATGGCCCGGGTTCCCCCGCGAAAAAGCGTTCCATCCCAACGCCGCCGCGAAAATGACGATCGGATAAAATGCGATGAGTTCGCGGGTGGACGATCCGTTGACATAATGGCCCGCGTTGAAAATATGGGCTTTGATGATCCCGATCCCGCTTATTTCATGGCCCTTGCTATGTCCCACGGCCAGATAAAGAGCATTGTGAAACGCCACGAGCAAGGCGAGAATGAAAAACAGATATTTCATCTCGCGCGTGAGAGGAAAAAGTCCGAATAAAAAGGCAAACAGCAATGTATTGGTAAATATCCAATAACCGTGGTGCATCAGGGTTTGAAAAATCCGCGCTCTTGCTGAAACCAGAAAGTAATTGAGCGCCGGGGAAACGTTCTCGAAAACTTTAAACTCCCCCAGGACAACGATCGGAATCAGCGCGGCGGAAACCGCGGCAATCAAGTTTCTGCCGCAGAAATTCTCCGCAACGTTTAAATATCCGCTCCATCCGCCCCTTCGGTCCGGGTCCCCGCGCGCGACGAGCCGCTCGTAAAATGCGGCGTAAGCCGACAATATCGCGATTATCGCGGCGATGACCAGCAAGTCCTTCCGGGGGAATTTTTGCCCGTTTATAAACAGATGCACGTAAATTGCCCACAGCCCTCCCAGGGCCAGCGGCGGAAACGACAAATAAAAAGGCAGTCGGAAGTCGTCCGTTCTAAGGGAATGCCGGATCAAGACGAGCAACGGAATGATAAAATACGCCAAAAACTCAAGCCTGGCCCAGACGGCAAACGCATAAAAAACTCCGCTCAGCAAAGCGTACGATTTGCGCGGCGCCTCCTTTTCGAACAGAGCGGCGGTCATGAAAAACGTCGCCGAGCAAAAGTAGTAACCCGTCGCCAGGTTGTTCAACGACAAGACGCCATGCCACCAAACAAGCGGCGCGCTTGCCAGCAGGGTTGTCAAAAGAACGGCTTTCTCTGTCCGTAATCCCAGGCCGGTCGCGCGGCCAAAAAAAACTAGAAGAAACGAAAGGTAGAAAAGTGGGTGGGCGATTTTGGGCAACGGGCCGTTCACGGACTCGACGAGCGCATAGGTCAGCGGCACGAGCGGGGTGCGTTGCCGGTGGTCCTTGTAAAGCCCCTCCGTAATTCCCGCCAGGTCGTTGGCGATGGCTACGGAGCGCCCAAAGACGGAATAATTGAGCGCGTCGGCTTCCATGACGGGTATGACCGAAGAGAAAGCGAAACCGGACAATGCCAGAAATGTTATGATGGCGAGACAAAACAGGATCGAGGCGCGGTTTTCCTCTTCATCCGCCGCAAAAAAAAATCCGGGGCGCTCTCCCGGCGGCAACCCGCGTTTTTTCCTCGCGCAGGCAAGGCCAAGCAAAACCAGAATGGCGATTTCGGAGAGAACCAGGCTGACGGACGAAAGGGAATGCGATAGCAGAAGAAAAAAAACCAGCAGGGTGACGACTCCCATGCCCAGACCAAAGCCAAGCCCGATTTTTTCGAGGGGGCCGACGCGCGGCAGGCAAAGATGGGAAATCAAAAACCCGATCGTATATAGACAAAGAAAGGCGAGAGCAAACATTCTGGTGCCGGTTTCATTGGAGCCGGGTTTCCGCTTTCCTCCAGCCGGAACGGAAACGGGTCGGCGGAGGAAAGCTCATCCCTTCATAACGGCTATGGGCGACAGTTTGGCGACAAGGCGGATGATCTTGTTTTCCCGCATGCCATTGACGACGATCTCGATATTTTTGAAACGATCGGGGTCGATCTTGCTGAGGTTTTCGGTTCCGTTTTTAAAGAGTTGGACTTTTCTCTGGTGCATTTTCCGGGTCAGGGTTTCCTTGTCGGAGGCCAGGGGTTTGCCGCCGCTGTCGGCGACGCCCGCGCCGTGGCTGGAGGAAAAATAGGTGTCGAAGTTTTCCGGATGCCCGACGCCCAGGTAAGTCGGGTCGCCCATGGAACCGGGAACGAAGACCGGCTCGCCGGTTTTGCCGAAAACGGGGTGGCCGTTGACCCGGTTGGACGGAAATGCGCGCGTGGCGCCGTGCCGGTGCACCCATACTTTTTTCCCGAAATGTTCCTCGCGGAATATGGAGACATGCGACATGTCGTAAAGCAACGACATCCGGAAATCGGGCTTGCCCAGGGTTTCCGCGAAGCTTTTCCGTATCAATTCCATGATGCGGGTCCTCGACGCATAGCCGAAGTTGTGCGCGGCCTTCATCGCCCGCAGGAATAGAACGGCGTCTTTCGAGTCTTCATCTAGAGCTTGGAAACCCTGGCGGTTCGTCAGCACGCGGAACAGCCGGTCGATTTCCGCGCCAAAAACGGAGAACGACAAACCGTAAAACCGCAACCGCTCCAGGAACATGAACAGGGCGCGATGTGGGGGCATTTTCCTGGGTGCGTAAAAGTTGCTGGCCAGATTTCCCAAGGCCGAGGAACCCGTATGCATCAATACCACGATCTGGTTCTTTTCGACTCCGAGGATGCGGGCGATCTCGTCGTCCACAATATCCTCTATTTTCTGCAACTCGATGAAGTGGTTGCCCTTTCCCAGGGTTCCGAACCGGGCGAGCGACATGTTCCTGAAAGTATCGGGGATGCACTCGCGGATGTCCTCGTCGTCGACTTTCTCGTCCGCGAACATATTGCCGCCAAACTCGATGAAAGCGGCCTCTTCCGGATCCAGCCCGTGTTTTTCGATGATATACGGGGCGCCTTTCCTGGCGATCTCAAAAAACTCCTCGTGGGAAAGTTTTACGTTGTTCTTCGCCGTTATGGGGATGCGTTCCTGCATTTTTCGGAATAACGCCGTGACGGCGGAATCCGGCAGATCGCGATCGAAAAGCGGCGTTTTGATCATCCGCATGCCGCAGTTCAAACCGGCGTCGATGAACTGCGGAACGATCTTGTCTTCGGTGACAATGGCGGTCCCGGTCGGGCATTCGTTCCTGGGTTTGTAATGGATATCCGAAAGCGCCGCCACGTGCGAGCAGACGGAGTCGTGGGAGGCGATGGCGGCCAGGCGCTCGAGGGTCTTCGCGCAGGGCATTATGGAATCGCTCACGTTCAACACAATGGGGACGCGCATGCCTTCCCGCGGGTCCACGCGTTTTTTATTGTTTGAAAGAGACTGTATCTTCATCGACCTCCGTCCAAAAACCGAAATGAGCGTTTATGTTCGATAAAAACCGGATTTCATCTTAACACAGGCGATTCCCAAGGTTTTTACCAAAATCAAACCCCGCGTCTCGCGGCAATAAACTATTTTGCCGCGACGCCCTCAAATCTTCTCTTGCGGCTTGTGGGGGGCGGCGTCGATGCCTTTCAGCAACGTGTAGGAAAAAAACGGCCCCAGGGTAAAGGCGATGGTCATGACCACGGCGCGATCGAGAACCGTCGCCAGAACGCCGGCCTGCATGCCGAAGCCCAGCAGACGCGTCAACAGGCCTCCCGCCGCCTCTCGTATCCCCAAGGCGGCGGGAGTGATTCCGATGAATCCCGAAAGCAACGTCACGGGAGACAGCAAGAGAGAAACCCAGAAATCGAGGTCGTACCCGAACGCCTGGAACGCCAGGTAAAACCGCAGGGCGAAGAACAACAGGTTCGACAACTCGCATAACAGCAAAAGCGCGCATGTTTCTTTCGAGCGCCGCAAAACCGACCATCCTTGCAACAGGGACCGCGCCTTGTTTTGAAGGGTACTCCCGCCCTTCCATTCAAGGTCTGGAAAAAAAATCAAAACGCATGGAACCGCGAGGAGAAAAAGAAACAGCGCGCACAAGGCGTCGGCGGGATAACCCCTGCCGGCCGCGTAAACCGAGGCGGGCAGGCCGACGATGCCGCAGGCCAGCAACGTGAATACGTGCGTGGAACCAAACGTCACGATATAGTTCGGCATCGACACGCCGTATTTTTTTCCGAAGTACATGGCGTTGGCCAGGGTTCCGCTCTTCGCGAGCAGATAATTGTAGAAACTGTTGATCGCGGCGACGCCGAACCATTCGCCGAATCCGATGTCGATGCCGTATATCCGCGAGACGGTTTTGATGCGGTATCCCACCGTCATCCTGCTCAATAGGTTGAGAACGACGAGAGACAGGACGGTTTCGGCCCGGACGTTTTGAATTTTTTTGATCTCGTCCAGGTTGCTACGGGCGAAATAAACCGCCGCGAACAATACGAGAGCAAGGAGAAGATATTTGTGTTTTTGCATCGGCGCCTACAAAACCGACCGCGAGCGCAGATGGCGCTGGATGGACTGGAACGTTTCCTGAATGTCGCCGGTTTCGATAACGGTCATTCCAAGTTTTTCGGCGATGTCGGCGTAGATTCCGGCTTTGTCGTCGAAATACGATTCGTCATACTCCGGTTTTCTCCGATAAGCGGCGCGGGCGCGGATTTGCAGATAGAAGGCAATGTCCGCCTTGGGAGCAAGGCCGAGCAGAGAGAAGGCCGTGCGCCGCGAACATATGCCGAGATGCAAAAAGTGCGCGATGGCGTCGAAAAAATACCGGTCGCACAACATGGTTTCGCGCTTGAGGCGGAAAGGCAACCGGTAAAACGCTTGAAAGATCAAGATGTCGGCCACAAAACACAGTGGGCGGACGAACGTCAGGATTCTTTTCAACAGCGAGGGATTGCCGCTTTTCTCGCGTTGCGCCTTTTCGACGCGGGAAACCCAGCCGCATCCGAGCGTTTGCAACGCACTTTTCGCCGACTCGACGAGGGAAATCCGCCCCGTCCTCACGATGCCGAAGGGAATGCCTCTGGAACGCAAAAGTCCAGCCAGCAATTCGATCTGCGTGGTCTTGCCCGATCCGTCCAACCCTGAAAAGCTGATGATCATGCGCGAGCTTCCGGCGATTTTCAAATCAATCGATCGTATAAGAGATCGTATTCTTGCGCCATGTTTCTTGCGTCATAATATCTCGTCACCGCTTCCTTCTGCCATGCGGCGACCGACCGGGAAAGGTTTTTGTCCCGCAACAGTTGCAGGATTTTCTCCGCCAGCAAGGAACTGTCGAGCGGCGGGACGGTAAAATCCGGATGCAGACATTTGATCTCGTCCAAAGTGGGTATGTTGGTTGCGACGACGGGAAGCTCCGCCGCTGCGGCTTCCAGCACGATCAAGGGCACGGAAGCCTTGTCCATCAACAGCGACGGGGGGAAAACGCAAACATCGGACAGGCTCAACAATTCCGCCATGTCGGGAACTATCCGCAAAAAGAAAATTTTGTCCTGCAAGCGCATTTCCAGCGCCTTTTTTTTGAAGCGCGCCTCCTCGCTTTCCTCCAACGGGGTCCGGACCCGGCAGGCGGAAACCAGGGAAACGTCGTTGCGGGTCTTGATGATTTTCAAGAAGGATTCGAACATGGTTTCCATTCCGTGATGCGGGTAATACGTCCCCGGGAAAAGGATTATGGGGCGTTCCGGCAAGCCGTATTTCTTGAAAATCTCCGGGCGCTTCTCTCGTCTGGCAAAATTTTCGACATGAATACCCGGAACGATCAGGCTGACGTTTTCGACTTGTTTTTCCCGCAACTGTCGCAAGACCTTGTTGGTGCAGACCGTTATGCGGTCGGCAAAAAGCAGTTTTCGGCAATCCTGACGCTCGTCCAAAAGATTTAATAACGTGTGCACGCAGGGCTTCCGCATTATTTTCGCGACCCAGCTCCATATCGACAGCGCCGCCGGGTTTGGCTCAAAAACGAAATGCAGGATATCGATCCCGGAGTTTTTTCTCAGCAGAAACTTCATCAGCATGAATATTTTCTGGAAGGACGTCAGATCGATGTTTTTCGAGGAATAAAACCGTTCGAAAAACACGTTGCCCTCGCGGCCATTGTGCGTCGACATCAGAATAAAATCGTGGCGCGAGTGACGGGCAAGATTGATCGCGAAATTCTTGCTGGCCTGGTTCCAGGGAGGAACGATGGGAATGGAAACTACAAGGACGGTTTTCTTCAAGGCTTATGGGATGGCCGGGGTTGGCGGCAACTTTGTTCGATAGCGGTTTTATAACGTTCTCCGACGATTTTCCAGTCCAGGTCTTTTATGATTTCCAGGGATTTCCGCCCCATCCCGGACGCCCGGCCCTCGGATAAAAGCGACAGGAGAGATTCGGCGATTCCCGATGGATCTTTTTCTCGGACAATATATCCGTTTTCTCCATGAAAAACCATCTGGGAATTGCCGCCGACATCGGTGGCGACGATGGGCCGTCCAGCGGCCATTGCCTCAAGAATTACCAGCGGTACGCCCTCGGTTTCCCCATGCCGGTCAATGATGGAAGGGACAACCAGGGCTTCCGCGACTTGCAGATAATCCCGGACTTCGTCCCGGGATTTCTGGCCGACAAATTTGACCGCGTTCCCAAGCTCCAGGCTTTCCTTTTCCAATTCCGGCCGCAGATAACCGTCCCCCACGATCGCCAATTGGACGTCGGGCAGTTTCGTCAGCAACTCCTTCATGGCGCGGATGAGATAAACGACGCCTTTTTTTTCGGTAAGTTTTCCGACGAAAAGAATCGTCCGCTTTGACGGATCGACCGAGAGTTCCGCCTTTGGCTTGGTGGCGCCTGAACCGCCGAAAAACTCGACGTCGACTCCCATGGGCAGAATCAGCGACTTGAAGTCGCGTCCGGCCATGCCGCGCAAAAGATCGTGGTTGTGCTTGCTGACGGGAATGATGAGGTCGGCGTTTTCCACGATATACCGCGCAACGCGTTTTCCGAAAGGCAGACGGTTGAGCAGAAATACGTCGGCGGCGTGGACGGTTATGGCGTGAACAAACCCGTATCTCTTCTTGAAAAAAGCGGCGATGACGCCTTGCGGGACAAGCCAGTGCGAGTTTACAATTCCGATATTGTTTTCCCGCACGACCCTGGCGAACGCCAAGGCCTCGCGGAACAAAAAAAACGGGACCTGGAGCCAGGCGAGAAGGCTCCCGCGTATGTTCGCCAGGATGCCCTTCCCGTCCGCCAGCTTCTGGAGCCTCCTCGGCCAGAAATAAGGGAACCGGCGAACGGCGACGGAGTCCATTTCCTCGCTTTCCGCGGCGGTGGAATCGTGAGGAGCCAGGACGAACGTGGAATAATGCCGAGTCATTTCTCGCGCGAGACGGAAAACGAAGTCCGCCGGGAGCTTGTCTCCCTTCCATCTCGGGAAAGTCGAGGTGAAGACCAGCAACGATCTGGAGGTTTTTATTCCGTTTCCCGGCATGGAGCGAAGTTTATCAATACGATGGCGCGGCGGCTTTAATCGGGGACCGAAAATCGAGCGCCCCGGTTGGAATTCCGATCCGAAACGGGGGGATCAGCAAATGAACTTCCTTTGCTCTTCAACCACGTTGGCTACGGTCAAGGCGTTTCCGAAACGCACTTTTTGATAGTTCACAAGGTGCAAAACGGTGCTGAGGCACAGCCTGGGGTTTTGCGCGAACATGTTGTAAAAATAGCGGAATATCGCCTTGAAAAAATGCCGTTTTTTAAACAGTTGCACCGGATTGTAAAGATAGGAAGCAACGATCTTGAAGTAATGGTGGAAGAGGTTTTTGACCAGCCCCACGGTTTCCTGGTGTGTGAAGTTCTCCAGGATCAGCAGGCTCTGGAAACGGTCGATCGAGGAGTCCGATTTGGCGATGGTGATGCCTTTCGCCTTGGCTTGATCGTAAAGCTCCGTGCCTGGAATGGGCGAGGTGATGCCGACGATGATGAAGTCCGGCTCGATGTCGGAAAGCAGTCGCTTGGTCTCGTTGAACGTATCCATGGTTTCGCCGGGAGACCCCACCATCAGATTGCAACGGGTGGGCAAACCGTATTTGTTGCAAATCGCAAAAGCCCTTTTGATTTCCTCCACTTTGATTTCCTTGCGTAGGGAGTCGAGAATTTGTTGCGACCCAGATTCGACCCCGAAAATGATGTAGGAGCATCCCGCTTCCTTCATTTTTTGTATGAGTTCCTCGGAAACGGTGTCCACCCGGCTGTTGCAACTCCAACTCACCTTCACTTTGCGCCGGATCATTTCGTCGCAAAACTTCATCACCCATTTGTTGTTGGCGGTGAATTCGTCGTCGACAATGCGAATGCCCCTCAATTTGTATTTATGGGTAATAAATTCCATTTCGTCCACGACGTCTTTCGGGGAGCGGTAGCGGATGGATTTGCCGAAGAGTTCGTGCAGGGTGTCGGCGCAAAAAGTGCAACTGAAAGGGCAACCTCTGGAGGCCAGAATGCCCAGCAAGGGGTAAAGCTCCGGCGGGTTGGGAGGTTGTTGCAGATAGGCCGATATGTTCAACAAATCGCGCGCGGGCCAGGCGAGGGTGTCCAGGTCCTTGACTTTTTCCCTGGGCGGGGTACGGATAAACCGGTCGCCGTCGCGATAAACGATGCCCTTTACCCGCTGGAGATCGGTTTTGTTTTTCAGCGCTTCGCAAAGCTCGACGGTGGTGATCTCGCCTTCGCCGATACAGGCGACGTCGGCGCCGAAAGACTCCAACATCTCCTCGGCCTGGATCGTCGGATGCGGCCCGCCCACGATAATGGGTATGCGCGGCATGACCCGGCGGGCGATTTTGATGGCCTTGTAGGAGTTGTTCAGTAGCCAGGTCGGGATGGTAAACCCCAGAACATCCGGTTTTTCCCGCGATAGCGCCTGCTCAAACTCGTCAAACCCGGAAAAAAGCGACGTGTCGATAATGCTGACTTCAAAATCCGCTTTCTGTAAAGCGGCGGCAACGTACAGAATCCCAAACGGCTGGACCGGATTTTTTTCCATTCCAAACGTCGGGTAAACTAAGGTGAGTTTCATATAAGGAATCCATTGAACGATATCGGGTTATTGGGGTGTTAACGGTTGGCAACTTGAGCCAGATTAGCCGAAACAACGGCGGAAATATTTTCAACAAAGCTTGACCGTACTTTTAAAAACAGTTTAATTATATTTTTCAAAACCATGAAGGTCAATTGAAAACCGGCCCACGGGGGAATATTGAGAAAAACGCGGGCCGGATCGAGGGGCGGTTTTCCGGGCAAACCCGGAAATTTTCCGCTCGGACGGCAAATCGGAAACGCATTGCTTTTTCCATGTCGAGATTGTAGGATGCCACAAAGCGTACGTGTTGCTCGAGTCTGGCGTGGCGCGGGAAACCTCGACCTTTCATGTCTCAGTCCTCTCTATCTCCGATTCGGATGCAAACAAGCCGCCACAGCCTTTATCGGCAATAATCGCTCGTTCTTCAGCCCTTGCCTGAAGATCAAGTTATAATTGCCGGACCATCATGCCTGCTTCCCTTTCCCCCCTTGCGCGTTGCGAAGGGGCAAGTCGTCTTGGAACAACCCATGGTATTTCAAAGCGCCGCCTTTTTTGTTTTTTTCATCATCGTTTACGGCGTCCATTTTCTACTGAACGCGGCATCCGTACGATCTCCGGATGCTGTCCTGCCTTTCAAGTTGGACAAATTTTTTCTGCTGGCCGCCAGCTATTATTTTTATGCGTACTGGGACGCGCGTTTTCTTTCTCTGGTCATCGCCATTACGGCGATCGATTATTGGGCGGGTCGCGGAATATTCCACGCCAGGGAAAAAAAGCAAAAAAGGTTTTATCTTACAATGTGTCTCGCGGTCAACCTCGGCATACTGGGTTTTTTCAAGTATTGCAATTTTTTCGTGGATTCCGCGAATTATCTCCTGGCCGGTTTCCATATTTCGGCGTCGCGCCTCGACATCATCCTGCCCATCGGCATTTCGTTTTACACGTTTCAGGCGATGACTTATCCCCTGGACATCTATTTGGGGAAAATGAAGCCCGCGGATGACCCGCTCGACTTCGCCTTGTATGTGGGATTTTTTCCTCAAATCATGGCGGGACCTATTGCCCGCGCCGCCAGTTTCCTTCCACAGCTTCTCCGTCCGGCGACGATTTCCGGAGAAAACTTTCTTAAAGGACTGCAAGTTTTTCTTTACGGGCTCTTCTTAAAAGCGGTTATCGCCGACAACATCCAGCCGATCATCGACCCGATATTCAAGGACCCGCAATCCTACGACGGAGCCGCCGCCTGGCTGGCGGTTATCGGATATTCGATTCAGATATTTTGCGATTTCAGCGGATATTCCGAGATGGCCATCGGCGTCGCTCTCAGCCTGGGGTACGAACTGCCCGTGAATTTCCGGACTCCTTACCTGGCGGCCGATTTGTCCGATTTCTGGCGTCGCTGGCACATCTCCCTTTCCTCGTGGCTCCGGGATTATCTGTACATTCCCTTGGGGGGGAATCGACTGGGGTTTGCCAGAGCGGGCCTGAACGCGTTCATAACCATGCTGTTGGGGGGGCTTTGGCACGGTCCGAGCTGGAATTTCGTCTTCTGGGGAGGTTTGCACGGCGCGGGGCTTTTCGCCAACCGCGTCTTGGCGGTTTCCCGCGGCGGAGTTTTCAAACCGAGCTTTGCCCTGACTTTTTGCAAGTGGGCGGCCACTTATCTGTTTGTATGCTTCGCCTGGGTTCCGTTCCGCGCCGGGAACATGGATGTGGTCTGGACACTGTACGGGAAAATGCTTTTTATGGACGGAAAAACCCCAAACTGGGAAATTTTGTCGCCCGCAAATCTGTTCTTCGTCCCATGGATGATCGTTGTGCACTTGTGGTTTTTCATCACAAGGGAGGACCGGGTGTTTTTCAAACCCGGATCGTTTGCGTTTTACTTTTTTATCTTCTTTGTTTTGTTCGCGGTTTTCGCTTGGTCCGCGGCCGGCCCCAAGGACTTCATCTATTTCCAATTTTGATCCGCATCGCCTCCCGGGGCATTCCGCGGCGCCGTTTATGGGGCGGCGACCGCGCCAAGCTTGCCTTCTTTGCCGATATGACCGAGTATTGCGTCGGCGATCATTCTCTGCCCCTCCTCGGAATAGTGGTTTTTCATCCCGTATTGATACAGAAACCTGGGGTTTTTCGATTTTCCAAACAACGCCTCTATGTCGATGACATCCAGATCGAGCGAACGAGCTGTTTTGAGGACTTCGTCCTTCATTTTCATCCCGACGACGATTTCATTGTTGTAGCGTTCGTATGTTGGCAGGTAAACAAACGTCAGCTTGCCGTTCTCCTTGTCCATGAAAGACTTTGCCAGACCCAACGTTCTCTTGAACAAACCCATGTCCAGAAATATCTGATTCCCGACGCCCGCCGAAAGAGGAACGATCGCGGTTTGCGTGATTTTCTCGTACATCTTCGGAAACAGAAAGTGCAAAGGATGATTCCAAAGTTGACTCCAGGCGGAGCTCGCGTCCGTCCCTGGATCATGCGCCATGCTTTTTTTCATGGCCTTTTCCGTCTCGGTTGCGATGAGTTCGCGGACCGCTTCGTTGATTTTTTCCTGCAGGGACGCCAGGTTTTGCGAAAAGTTTTCATTCTGGTAGCTCATCAAAATCGCGTCGCCTTTTTCTTCGTTCAAATTGGTGAGATCGTTCCCCTCGTAATACGCAAAAAACGCGTACCTGACCTTTCTCCCGGCCAGATACTCGCGCATTCCGGCCAACTCCGTCAAAGGCCCATTGTTGGCAAACCCCAGATTGACCGTACGGGAAAAGCGGCTTCTCACCAGGTCCACAAAATGCCGCCCCGGTTCGACGCAATATCCATGCGCGAAGGAATCTCCGATCACGGCAATATCGATCGCTCCGCCGTCGCCCCACAGCCCGCGGGGGTTGTTGAACCCATACTCGTCCGAGCGATAGGAGACGTAAGCCCCGCTTTCGTTGCAAAGCAGGATGTTCGCATTGGCCACGCCGCCAAGAGCCACGACCTTTTTGCCGTCAACGATCAAATCCCGCCCGAACAACCGATGAAAGGAGGCCGGTTGAATTGGCTCGTAGTAGTCCTCCCCCTTGCTCCGGTAATCCGCGATAACCTCAAAAGGGCTTCTCCCGTCAAAGCGAATCCCCTGGCTCTGCGCCTGGACCGCTTGAGGCGGCGCGGCATGGCGGGAGCCCAGCTTCTGTAGCGAATATTCCGAAAGCGCCAGGGCCAGGACAAAAGCTCCCAGCGTATTGACCAGGTGCTTCTTGACTTGTTGCCGGCTCTTGCGCAACGAAAAAACCAGGAACGCGCCGACCCCGCCGCATACCGTTCCGGCTATCAGATGCTGAACCGAGCGAAAGGCAACAAACCTGTCCAGGAAATTCGCGCTCCATAAAAAGGCGATCGCGCTAAAAATGCAAATCGGAAAATTTTCGCTCCAGAACCGGTTTTTCAGGTTATTTTCCAAAGAGGGCATGATTGCCGCTAAAACGCGAAAGCAATTGCGTCCGTATTTTCCTGCTTCCGACTTCCGGGATCGCGCGTTACGGGAGTTCGTTATGATAAAGAGAGCGCGTGAGAGGAGCGAAATGCGGGCCTTCTGTCAACCCCGGATATTTTCGAGTTCCGGCGGAAGCCCGGGGGCCGGGTCGCGTCTGTCCCGTCCGAGTTCTCTTTTCTTGACGCGCAATGGGGTATCCTCTGGCAACCGCCGGTTGTGCGATGAGTTCCGCGAAAAAAGCGCGAATACCGGCAACCGGCGGCGAGTCCTGGGAAAGCCGCAGTCCCCTCCAAAAGTTAAGAATAGCATTCCCCAACCAGCGTGTAAAGAATTGGTTGTCTGGGGTCCCCGCTCATGTTCAATCGCGGGATGGGCCGTGCCCGGGCGGTTGACCCGGCGCGTTTTGTCAAAATGGTTTTTGGTTTGCGCCAATCCTTTGTGTTAACCTGAATACCGGTAAATAACGCGAGGCCTATCGTAAAAAGATGGATGTCGAGCTTCTGCAAAAAAAAATCCAGCTGGAATCCCTGATACGGGACATGGGAAGCGTCGTGGTTGCGTTTTCGGGCGGGGTGGACAGCGCCCTGGTCCTGGCCGCGGCCCATTCCGTCCTGGGAGACAAGGTCCTGGCCGCGACGGCTTGTTCGGATAGCGTGCCCCGGAGGGAACTGGACGAGGCGCGAAAACTCGCGCAAACGATCGGCGCGCGGCACGTCGTTATCCAGACCGGCGAGATGGATTCTCCCGATTACCGGAGCAACCCGGTCAACCGGTGTTATTTCTGCAAGTCCGAGCTGTACGGCAAGTTGCGCGCCCTGGCCGACGAACGCGGTTACGCGCATATCGCGAACGGGACCAACGCGGACGACGCGGGGGATTACCGTCCTGGCATCTCCGCGGCGGCGGAGGCCAACGTCCAAAGCCCCTTGCGCGACGCCGGTTTCACCAAGGCGGACATCCGCGCCCTGTCGCGCGAAATGGGGCTCTCCACCTGGGAAAAACCGGCCATGGCCTGTCTCTCCTCGCGGATTCCTTACGGCCAGCCTGTCACGCCGGAAAAACTGGCCATGATCGAGCATGCCGAGGATTTCCTGATTTCCCTGGGATTCAAGCAAATGCGGGTGCGCCACCATGGGGACATCGCCCGCATCGAATTGCCGAAAGAGGAGATCGCGGCGTTTTTTTCCGGCGATATTGCCGGCCGGGTCCAACGGGCCTTCAAGGAGATCGGTTTTAAATACGTCGCGGTCGATATTGAAGGTTACCGGACGGGAAGCTTGAACGAGGCCGTCGCCATGGCGAAACCAGGGAACGATTGACCATGTGGCGCGTCGAACTGAAACCGGAATTTAGAAGGCAGATTAAAGACCCCGAGCTTTTCGCGAAAGGGATCGGGAACGTGTACATCGGCGTGACCGTCGCCATGGGCGGGGTCCTGGTCATGCTCTTTCTCTATTTCACGAAACCGGAGGAGGTCCTGCTTCCCTCGCTGTTGATGATTTTTGGGCTGGGTATGGGGGTGTGGGGAGAGTGGCAGAAATACAAGGCCCGGTAAATCGGGCAAAAAAAGAGAGCCCAATTCGGGGCTCTCCCCCTTTGGGGGTTGCTCGGGCGATACTTCTTAGTTTCTGACGAAACTGAGCAACCCCTCCGGTTTTATAGCCGATCGGTTCCTCGCTGTTTTACTCCACAAACCCTCTTCCCTTCGGCTATAAGAGAGTCGAGCTTCTTCTCGGCCCTCAAAATAAATATAGGAAGCCATCCGGATCCTGTCAATAGGGCAGGATGATATTGGGGGCGATTTTCTTTCGCGCCCGAAGACGGTCATATTCAATAAAATCAATTAGTTTCTTGTTTTGGGTCGGATTCGGTCTCTTCGTCCAGATCTTTTTTCAAGGCCATGATGCCCAGTTCCTCCGACCTCTTGGTGGCCGCCTCCACGGCATCCATGAGAGTTGTCCTAAGCCCTCCCGCTTCCAAGGTATGAAGCGCGGATATGGTGGTCCCGCCGGGCGAGGTCACCATGTCCTTCAACTGACCGGGATGTTTGCCGCTTTCCAGGGCCAGTTTGGCCGAGCCGAGGACGGTCTGGATCGTGAGGATATTGGCGACCTCGCGGGACAATCCCATCTTCACCCCGGCGTCCGAAAGCGCCTCGATGATCATGAAAACGTAAGCCGGGCCGCTACCGCTGAGGCCGGTGACGGCGTTCAGGAGGATTTCCTCCACGTCGACGGTTTTGCCGATGGCCTCGAAGATCCGGTGGGCGATTTGCATGTCGGTCTTGGAGACGTGCTTGCAACAGGCGATGGCGGTGACCGCTTCCTGGACGAGGGCGGGGGTGTTGGGCATGGTGCGCACCACGGGAATTTTTTTCGCGGCGTCGGCGTTCAGGTAGAATTCGATGGCGCCGATCGATATCCCCGCGGCCACCGAGATCACGAGCTTGTTCTCGTGGACCAAATCGCCGATCCCTTGCAACGCCTTGCGGATGGACTGGGGCTTGACGGCGATGATGACGACGTCGCTTTTTTCCGCCGCTTCGCGGTTGTCGGACACGGCCCGCACCTTGTACTCGCGACGCAAAAAATCCTGCCGCGCCGGGAGCGGGTCGGAGACGATGACGTTTTTCGCCTCGACGAAGGCCGCGGACAACAGCCCCTTGACCATGGCCTCGGCCATGTTGCCTCCCCCGATGAATCCCAACGTTTTATTCCTCAGCACGCTTTATTCCTCCCATTAGCGGTTTCCGGTCGTTCGCCAAAAATCGCCGTGCCCACGCGCACCAAGGTCGCGCCCTCCTCGACGGCGATCGCGAAATCGTTGGACATCCCCATGGACAATTCGTCCAGCGAAACATTCTCGATATTCAGTCCGGCAAGCCGGTCGCGGATCTCGCGCAACCGCGCGAAATGCCTCCGCGACGCTTCCGGGTCGGGGTCATAGGGGGGAATGGTCATCAACCCGCGGACGCGGACCCCGCTCAACCGGGAAATCCCGGACAGCAGGTCCTCCAACTCGCCGGGGGCCGCTCCGAATTTCGATTCCTCCCCGGAGACGTTGACCTGGAGCAAAATGGGCATGACCGCGCCGCGCTTCAGGGCTTCCCCGTGGATCGCCCCGGCCAGCGCGAGACTGTCCACGGAATGGACCATGTCGAACAGGTCCAGGACGTATTTGGCCTTGTTTTTCTGCAGATGGCCGATGAAATGCCAGGAAATGCCAACTCTGCCCAATTGGGCTATTTTCCCCATGGCTTCCTGGGCCTTGTTTTCCCCGAACAGCGTCGCCCCCGCGTCCCTCGCCCGGTTTATCCGGTCCGCCGGCACGCCCTTGGAGACGGCCACCAGGCGGACGCCTCCCGGGGACCGGCCCGCCTTCCGGGCGGCCTCGGCTATTCGGTTTTTCACCAAAGCGAGGTTTTCGGATATCAATGAACCCGCGACCGGCAAAGGTTACGAGAGTGACGATTCCAGGGAAGGGGGACGGGTCGGCGAGCGCAACGCCCGGAGGCGACGCGGCGATGACGCCGGGGACGGTCCCCCGGGGCAACGCCGCCCCGCGCTTGCGCTGGGACGGTAATGAGTCCAGCGTTCACGCTGGCTAGTAAAGGGCTTGATGGCCCCGCTCCCCGGTGCGAATCCGTATGGCGTCCTCCACGGGAAGAATGAAAATCTTGCCGTCGCCCAGATTGCCCGTGCGGAGCGTGGCGGTCAGCATGTTGACGACCTCGTCCACCGCCTCGTTTTCCAAAACGACCGTCAATTCGACCCGCGGCAGAAAATGGGGGAGCCTTTTGCCTTTCATCGCGGGGTCGGACCTCAGTTGGCTCATGGGTTTGCCGATGCCGCGGACGTCGACGACCGACAAGCCGGGAACGCCCAACTCAAACAGCTTTTCCCTCACGTCCTCCAATTTTTCGTGCTGGATGTAGCACTTGATCATTTTCATAATCTTGGCGTTACTTTAGACGAAAAAAAAGGGCTTTGCAACCGGGACGCTTGCAAGGCCCTGTTTTTCCTCGGACGGATTAACGCCGTGGGGGGAGCGATCAATACTCAAAATCCTTGCCCGCCGCGACGAGCCGCTCCACCGTCTCCAGCAGTTTTTCCTTTTCGATGGGTTTCACCAGGTAGTCTTTTACCCCCTTTTTCAGCAGGGACACCGCCAGTTCGGTGTCCGGGTATCCCGTGATCACGGCGATGGGTATGCCCGGCGCCTCTTGTCTCAAGTAGTCGATCATCTCGATCCCGTTGACCTTGGGCATCCGGATATCGCACAGGATCACCCCGACATTGACCATGTTGTTTTCTTCCTTCAAGAGGGAGATGCCTTCCTCGCCATTGCCTGCCTCCAGAATATGGAAACCCGCTTGTTCCAGATGCAACCGGATAACGTCGCGCACGTTCTTTTCGTCGTCGATAACCAGAATTTTTCCTACAACCATAGCCAATCCTCCTTGTAAGATGTGTTTACGAAGGGGCCGGGCCTCGTGCTATCATAAAATCATCGGCTCAAGACGGCTCGCCACATCACGGGAAAGGGATGACGATCACCCCTCGCTCCATGTAACTGAATCAAATATGGGTTGCGAAATTAATTTTGGCAACTATATTTTTAATTAATTCAACCGTTGGGGCAATCCCGGCCAGATCCCTGTCGAGCCCTGTCAAACTAGTTGATTTTATTGGTATATCTTTGGGGCGCGGGATGGGCTGGAAGGGTTCTGCGTATGGAAAATTCCGATGCCAGCGTGAAAGATCCGCGCGTTCTGGGGAAAATCGGCCTTAAAGGCAAATTGATCCGCGTGATGATTGTCGTGGGCGCCTTGCCTCTCCTCCTGGCCATGATCTTTTCCTACGCTCAAGGGAACAAATCGCTCAAGGAAGTCATCGGGTCCAGCTTCAAGGCCCTCGCCTACGAGACTTCGACCAAGATCGATTTCATGATGCGGGAGGAGATCAAGAGAAATTTCCGGATGGTGAACCACCCCACCATCATCCTTTCCGTCAAGGAACAGAACCGGATCAACAAGGCCCTGAGCGAGTCCCGGATGGAAACCGGATTCCTGGAGGACGCCCGCGCATGGGATGCCCAGGAAGGCCGGATGAACGCCCTGTTGCAGAACCCCGCCAGCCGTCTGCTGGGCGGCTTCCTGGAGATGGACCATAACGCCGCCAGGCCCACCCACGCGCTATACATCACCGACGCCTACGGGACGCTGGTCGCCAGCGTCAATTTCTTTCCCCCGTTTTTGAACCGCGGCAACCCTTCCTGGAAACGGGCCATGCGGGGGGGGAAGGGCTTCGCTTACATCGGGGACCCGCAGAAAGACGAGAAAACCCAGCAGTACCTGCTGGAAATGGCCATCCCCATCCGCGGCCCCGACGGGGAGACGATCGGCGCCTTCCACCATGTTTTCCGGGTGAAGGAGTTCTTTGCCTCCTGGATCGAACCGATCATGTTCGGCGAGACGGGACACGTGATGCTGATCAATTCGGACGGCGTCGTGCTGGACTGCCCCATCCTGCCGACGGGGTCCAAACTGGCCGACCCCGAACTGGTCCGGAGCGTCACCGGTCGCGAGCCCAATTGGGCGGAAACCCAGGGGGACGGCCATGGGAGTAAGGAGCTGTCGATCATCGGCTATTCTCCCCTGCGCGAGACCAACGCGATCGTCAAGCAGTCCGCGGGCCGGGAATGGTTCACGTTCGCATGGCAGTCCTCGGACGAGCTGTTTGGCCCGACCAACAAGCTGTTTTTATGGATCTCCGCCGCCGGTTTCCTGTCCATTCTGTTGATTGTCCTGATGGGTTCCTTCGCCTCGGACAAAATCGTCAAGCCCATCTGGGAATTGCAACAGACCGCGGGGCGCATCGGACGCGGCGAAAAAGTGGATAAGCTGTCCATCCGGACGGGGGACGAGATCGAAATCCTGGCCAACGAGATCAACACGATGAACGACCTCCTCGCCAAGGCCTTTTCCGGGTTGGAGAACCAGGTCCGCGAAAAGACCCGCGAGGCGCTGTATTTGAAAAAGTACACCGAAAACGTCTTGATGAGCGTGCCCGACCCCATCCTCATATTCGACGAGAAATGCCGGGTCGAGTACATGAACCCGGCCTTCGCGCGGTTGGCCTGCAACAACTCCTCTCCGGTCCTGGGCAAGACCCTTGAGGAAAGCGATCTGAAATACAAGGAACTCTGGGCGCGGATCGGAGGCGAATTGCGGGAATACTCCGGCGGGCGCTCCGCGGCTTTTCGCCCGGAAAGCCGGGACCTGGCCGCGCAACGTTACATGCCCAGGGACCCCCTGGCGCCGACTGGCGCGGTCTCCTCCGCCAAGTCCCAGACCATATTGACCCTCGGCGAACGCGTTTTTGCCTACCAGTTTTTTCACGTGGCCTTCGATGAGGGGGGACCCCGCAGTGTCGGCCTTTTGCTCAAGGAAATCACCTCGGAGAAACGCCTTCAGGACCAACTGGCGATGGCGGAGAAACTTTCCGGACTGGGGAGGCTGTCGGCGGGGATCGCCCATGAAATGAACAACCCCCTGTATTCCATCATGGGACATATCGAGGCCATCATCGACGAAAAGGACGCCGCGAAGATCAAGACCTTCGCCCGGAAAGTCCTGGACAGTTCCAGGCACATGGCGGCCATCATCCAGAATTTGTCCGGCTACACCCGCTCCTCCATCAGGGACCAGGCCAAGGACGTGAATATCAACGAGCGGCTGGACGCCTCGCTGGAGATCGCCTTGATGGCCTCGATGACCCACGGCATCGAACTCAGGAAGGACTATTCGCCCCTCCCCTTGTTCAAGGCCAGGCCCGAGGAGATACAACAGGTGTTCATCAACGTCATCGCCAACGCCGTGCAGGCCATGGAAGGGACGGGGCGGTTGATCGTCTCCACCGGGCGGGACGACGGCAACATCGTCGTCAAGATCCAGGACAGCGGGCCGGGCATCCCTCCCGAATATCTGTCGAAAATTTTCGACCCCTTCTTCACCACCAAGGACCAGGGGAAGGGCTCGGGACTGGGCCTGAATATCGTGCATCGCATCGTGGAGAAATATGGCGGGCGGATCGACGTCGAATCGCGGGCGGGGAACGGCGCCACGTTCATCATCACCTTGCCCGCGCAATCCGTGAGGTGACCCCATGGAAGACCTGGACCTGTTCAGAAGCGAGAAGCTGTCGAAAGCGGTGGAGTCGCTCGCGGAAGCGGTGATCATCACCGACCCCGGCGGGGAAATTGCCTACGTCAATCCCGCCTTCGAGACGATCACGGGATATTCGGCCGAGGAGGCGATCGGGAAAAACCCGCGCATATTGAAGAGCGGCATGAACCCCCCCGAGTTGTATGCCGGCATGTGGGCCACACTTCTGAAGGGCGCCGTATGGCGGGGCAACGTCGTCAACCGGCGGAAGGACGGATCGACCTACAACGCCCAGTTGACCATTTCGCCCATACGGACGGATACGGGCCGGGTGATCAACTACGTGGCCGTCCAGCACGAGGTGACCCGGCAACTGCGCGCGGAGGAACAAGTCCGCCTGCGCGCCGAGGAGTACAAGGCGCTCCACGACGTCGCGAAAACCCTTCAGACCGCGGACGGCATGGAAGCCATGCTACGGCAGGTTTTGACGGACATCGCCGGTTTTGGCGAGCTCAAGGCGGAAAACAAGGCGGGGATTTTTCTCGCCGACCCGGAGCGGCGGGTCCTCAAGTTGTTCGCCTGGATCGGGGATTTCACGCCCGAATTTCTCGAACGCGACAAGGAGGTCCCCTACGGGGATTGTTTGTGCGGGCGTAGCGCGGCGGAGGGCGAAATGCTGGTCAGCTCCAATTGTTTTACCGACCTTCGTCACGAGCGGCGGTTCGAGGGGATGACGGCCCACGGGCATTATATCGTGCCCCTCAAGAGCCGGGGCAAGCTGGTCGGCGTCATGTTCCTCTATACCCACGAGGACCCGCCCTGGTACGAGCGCAGTCAGGAGATCCTCTGCTCGATCGGCGGGCTGATCGCGGACGCCGTCGAGCGCCGCCGGGCCGAGGAGGAGATCGTGGAGAAGAACCGGATCCTCGCGGGCAACAACGATAAGTTGAAGGAGTTGAACGACCTGAAAATCGAGCTCCTGGGGGTTGCCGCGCACGACTTGCGCAACCCGCTTTATCTCGTCAACGCTTACAGCCGGGCCTTGAGCGAGGGCGATTACCTCGGCCCGCTCAACGAGAAGCAAAGGAAGCTCGTCAAGGACGTATACAGCGCGGGCCAGGAGATGGAGGTCCTGTTGAACAATCTCCTGGACATTTCCAAAATCGAGAGCGGCAAGATCGGACTGGAGAAGGCAGTCGGCGATTTCAACGATCTCGCGCGGCGCCGCGTCGAGTTGAACCGGGTGATGGCCCATGACAAGAGGATCGAAATCCGGATGGACCTCCAGTCCATACCGCCGTTTGCCTTCGACCGGATGCGGATCATCCAGGCCATCGACAACCTGATCGGCAACGCGGTCAAGTTTTCTCCGCCGGGGAGCAAGGTCGTCGTCTCCGCGGGACGCGCGGGCAAGACCGTCCGCTTCGAGGTGCGCGACGAGGGGCCGGGAATTTCGGAGGAAGAGCAAAAACTGCTGTTCGGGACGTTCCGGACCTTGAGCGCCAAACCCACGGGGGGCGAGCGGAGTTCCGGTCTCGGGCTGGCGATCGTCAAGAAAAACATCGCCCTCCACGGAGGCGAAGTCGGGGTGTCCAGCCAGTTGGGCAAGGGCTCCGTCTTTTTCTTCCTGCTCCCCTGCGAGTGACCGCGCCCCCGCCCGCCGGTATGGACATCATCGCGCACCGGGGAGACTCCAGTCTGGCCCCGGAAAACACCCTGGCCGCGATCGGGCTCGCGTGGGACCGGGGCGCGGACGGCGTCGAAATCGACGTCCGCCTTTCGAAGGACCGGCGGATCGTCGCCGTCCACGACGAAACCGCCAAACGCGCGGCCGGGAAAAATTGGGCCATAGCCAGCCACACGCTGGCCGAGTTGCAGACCCTCGACGTCGGCGGGCGGAAAAACCGGGAGTGGAGCGGCGAAAGAATCCCCGCCCTCGATGAGGTCCTGGCCGTCCTCCCCGCGGACAAGAAGCTGATCGTCGAGATCAAGTGCGGGGAAGAAATCCTGCCGGTCCTGGAGGACGTTTTGGCCCGGCCGGGAAACCCGGAGAAGCGAGTCGCGCTTGCCGGGTTCTCGCTGACCGTCATGAGCCGGGCCAAAAAATTATTCCCAAATATTCCGGTCTATTGGAACGCGAAGTTCGCGAGACGGTTCGGCGCCTGGCGTCCCGCCGCCGACGATTTGATCCACAAAGCCGGAGACGCGGGCATGGACGGGCTCAGCCTGAAAGCCTGCGGCGCCATAACCTCGCGCCTGGCCCACAAGGCGAAACACGCCAGCCTTTCCCTGCATGTCTGGACCGTCGATTCCCCGGCCCTCGCGAAGACCATGGCCCATCTGGGCGTTGACAGCCTGATCACCAACCATCCGGGCTGGATACGGGCGGAACTGACGAAATAGCCCGGCGTAAAAGCCGTCTTTGCCATCCCCCCGCACAAGGGGTATGCTATGAGCCCTCTCCCTTGTCGGGAGAGGGTGGGGTGAGGGTGGCCACATAAATCTAATGATATGCCAGATCCAAAAAAACTACGAAAAAACTCAACAGATGTCGAGAGAAAGTTGTGGAGGATGCTTCGTAGTCGGCAATTGGAAAACTGTAAATTCCGCCGCCAGGAATCTGTTGGAAAATATATTGCCGATTTTATCTGTTATGAAAAGCGATTGATCGTTGAAGTCGATGGGGGCCAGCATTTAAACATGACGACTTAATTTATGCGCATAATTTTCTCAAGGCGCAATTGGGTTTTCTCCACCTGTCAAGACATGACATGGCCGCCTCGACCATTGCGCCCAACGTCGCGAAATACTGGTTGTGGGTAGCCAAGCGACGCGCCAGTTTCCAGACT
>JACQQK010000073.1 GCA_016207065.1 Nitrospinota bacterium | reverse complement strand
GCTAAATCCACGAGCTTGTCATCATGTTTTTGGGTCATCGTTTGTCTCCTTTAAAAAAATAAATCAGCGTTTACTTTTTTATCGAAGCAAACGGTGGCCTAACTTGCCACCTCTTTTTACAGAAATTATTTTACGTAACCAACGCGTCCTCGCGTTGCATGCAAAGCCGGGAGGCTTTGCGCTCCAAAAATTTCCGCATCTTGGCGTTTACTCACGCAATATCCGGGTTAAAGCGGAGTGTCGGCCATGAAAAAAATATACGAAAACGCGCTGGCGGAATACCAGAAGGCCATAAAAGCGGACCCGGAAAACGCCCAGGCCTATTTAAACATGAGCATGGCCTTCCACGGGCTGAATAACGGAAGGAACTCCATCCTCGCCGCCCGCAAGGCCCATGACCTGTTTCAAAAGAAGGGCGACGCCGCGAAAGCCGTCGAGATCCGGGCGAAATTGCGCGAACTCTACAAGACTTACGATATCAAGCCCGAGGATTTTAAATGAAACGTTCGAGGAACGCTCGGCGAAAACAACCCTCAACCTCCTCCGCCTGCGGCTGGCGAGGGTGTGATAAATTTTTTATACAGCAAGCGATTTCTTGTTCTTTTTCTGAAAGGTAGGACGGGGCCGAAGAAAAGGGCCAAGCTTGAGGCGCTCAAGCTCGCTAGGCATTGAGCTATTGCTCGGATTTCTTGATTTGTATAATGAGAAGACGTATCGTACCCATTGGGAGTTTCGCTTCAACTATTTTCCCCAACTGGGCGCCTAAAAGGGCTTGGGCAATGGGCGTATTGGCGTTTACTGTTCCCCATTCAGGGCTCGATCTTTCACGAGTTATCAAAACCTGTTTTTCAGTTTCAGGATTTTCTACGTCTACATAGACCACAGTGTCGCCGACCTCGACTTTCTTGTCAGTGGTTGTCCTTTGGGGTTTTGATGCTTCCTCCTTTTGGTGTGTATTTACGTCTGAAGCCCGTTGATCAGAAATATGCGGTTCTTTATCTTCAGTGGAGTCCTTTCGAGTTTGTGGAAGAATCCCTCTTTCATCCAGCATGCCCCATAGGTTTCTCAAAGCGGTTTGTTTGTCCGCGTAGAATTGTGAAGCTCTGACGCGAAAGAAAACCCATCCACAGCGTTCAAGCATACGCTGACGTTGCATGTCTTGTTCATACTGATCAACTCCATGGAATTCATCCCCGTCGCATTCAACCGCCAAACGCGACTGTCCGCCTTCAACAACAAGATCAATCCGTTTTCCCGCAACCTCGAACTGAGGGGTAACGACAAAGCCTTTTTTAACAAGTTCAAGGGCTACATCCACTTCAAACCAGCTATCGAAAGGTTGCGGCGGCTTGACGACGGCCCGATTGTCCTGTGCGGCTCTGCGTTCCAGATCCTCTCGATTTACCCCGCCAATCGGCGGCGGTTTCGTATCCTCGAAGAATTCAAGCAACTTACGGCGTAGGCAAGACGTGCTCAGGTCATCGCGAGTAACAGAATGGAATAGCCACATCTGGTCTCTCGCGCGGCTTGCGGCGACATTGAAACGTCTTTCATGCGCCGCTTGCGTGAGCGGACCGATTGTCTCATTCGGCGCGGCGACCATGGATAATAATATGATGTCGCGTTCGTCACCCTGGAAGCTGTAGGGATTTCCACAGACAAGACGCCTCTTCTCCATTTCTTCAGCGCCTAACTGTTTCAATAGCGCATCCTCGATCAGACCTGCTTGCGCGTCTCCTTGGAGCACCACAACTCCCATAGTTTTTCCTATGTATTTTGGGTCGCTACAAATCTCAGCGATCTTCGATGCTATCGCGTCCGCTTCGGGACGATTCACTACTTTGTTGTTGGACCCTTGGCGATAGCCGTTTTCCAAAAAGACACGTTTAAGCGGCGGCAAACGATCCGTCCCATATTGCCTCAGCGGAATCAGCGGTGTGTCCCGGTAGCAGAGCTTGTTGCTGAAGCGAATAATTTCGGGCATGCACCGGAAATGCTCTCGAAGGGTTATGTGGTGCTTGTCGTATCTAAGCTTGCCATGATCAAAGAGGCTACTCTCAACATCAAAAGATGATTTGAACTTGAAATCTGGGAGGAACTCCTCCATCAAACGATGTACGCTATCTCGGGGTAATCCAACCGCATCTGGGCTAATTTGTTTATCGTCTCCGACGATAAGTATCTTCTTGCCAAGGTAGAGTAGCGGAAGCGCTTCAAATCCGCACTGTGAAGCCTCGTCGATGATGATTACGTCGAACATCCCCGGCGCGGGGTTCACCGTATCCCAAACCCGATGAAGAGGCATAACCCATGCCGGAACAGCCTCCTTACATCCGTTAAGGTGTTGCTGAGCTTCTCTTCGATGGTATGGGGCGTGTTTTCCGGTGAACTTGCCTCCTTTGTTTATATGCCACTGCCATTGTTGCATATGTTTTTGATGGTCTCCTTGTAGTCGTGAGAAGCAAAACGACCAAGCGAGCAGGGATGCAATTTTTGCGATGTTTGCGTTAATCTCGTTCTCGATCTGGCTGGAACGCATGGCAAGACTTGGAACATCTTCCTTCCGTATATATTCTTCGAGCCACACTCTTGCTTGCGCCCAATGCCAGGCGTTTTGAATCTGCTGGATGCGTTTTTCCCAGTAGTTATCTTTGTAGGTTTGCTCCAAATCCTGTTTTAATCTCGGCGCATGTTGATGCAGGTTCTTGAGGTATTCATCCACCTTCTGAATGTCCAACCTCGTTTTCTGTAAATCCTGATTTTTTGCGTAGGCGCGAGCGAATGCGTCAGAGTCCCGATTTCGAATTGCCTCAAGCAACGCATGCGCTATGGGATGTGTATAGCCCTTGGCAACAAAAGATGCCACAGACGTCTCAACTTGCCGGATATTCTCTACGGCACAGCGTTTGCCGAGACGAACAATCGCGAGTCTGCATGACATCATCATGCGATAAACTTGAGATTCATCGTTCCATATAGGCTCCGTCAATCCGATACATTGTTCCAACGCACCTCGGCATTTCTTTATCGCGTTCTCAAGGGACAAAGCTTCGTCAAGCGCATCACAGAGTTCTTTGAGGGCTCGTAATTGTAGCGAAAACGGGCCAGAGTTTTTCACACAACGGCCTACCCAGAATCCCCATGCCTTCTCGAGTTCAATGCGAACGTACAATACATCAGCCAGCGTTTGAAATTGAGGCAGGGTGGTGCACATACGCCCATTTACGCGAACTGTTTTCAATACATATACAGTTTCTTTTACGAGTTTTGGACGAAACGGGCCCCATCCGAGTTTTCCGCCATTTTTTACATGTGCTTTGAGCTTTAGAGTATCCTCAAACAGCGCCGCCAGATTAACCTTTTCAGGAATTTCAATCTCGGTGGTATCCGCGAGTTCCACCAAATCTGGGATATCGGAGATTGCCTCTTGAGTTACACGAAAGAGTTCACGCCATACTGCGGGGCTATTCAAGGCGATATCTCGAAGTGCTTCCTGCATCCAAGAAATATGAGATGCCGACAGTTTGCGATGCTTATTTAAACATGACGACTTAATTTATGCCGCATAATTTTCTCAAGGCGCAATTGGGTTTTCTCCACCTGTCAAGACATGACATGGCCGCCTCGACCATTGCGCCCAACGTCGCGAAATACTGGTTGTGGGTAGCCAAGCGACGCGCCAGTTTCCAGACTCGTTCGATAGGGGCGAGTTGCGGGCTGTATGGCGGCAGAAACAACAACCTCAAAACATGCCGGTATTTTTTCAATAACGGGATTAGCAAAATCGCGTGGTGGTATCGGGCATTGTCCAAAATGATCACCATGCGTTTTCCGCGCGCGCGGCATCTCAGCAACTTCTTGAGAAAATACTCGAATGTCCGCGCGTTGAAATGGTCGCTTACCGCACGAATGAATTTGCCCGTTTTCAAGCTTACCGCACCGAAGCAAGCAACCGATTTGCGTACCGGGGCATGCCACAACACGGGGTCCTTTATTTCCGGGGGTACCCACATCCGGGTTCGAGTGCCGTGTTGTTGGAAATGGCATTCGTCGATATTCCACAGTTCAACATCCTTCTTTTTTGCCAGGCGACGGAGTTTTTTTAAAAGCTTCGATTTTAACGGGGTCGGATTGGGCGACCCGGGGCCTTGGCTTGCGCAGACGAAAGCCCAGATGGCTGAACATTCGCTGGCATTGCCGCACACCCAGCTTGATATTGTAGTGTTTCTTCAAATGCTCGCTCAGCGCCTTGCCATCCCAAAGATTCTGCCTGTGCCCAAAATCGCGAGGGTTTTTCCGCAGATCGGCGGCCACGGCCTCAAGCTGTTCCCCGCCAAGCCTGTTGGGACGCCCTGTATGGTCTCCCTCTCGAAGGCCCTCAAACCCAGACGTTTCGAATTTCTTGACCCAACGCTGGATTGTCCGGCGATCCTCGCCAAACAACCGCGCCACGTCGGCGCAGGTTTGGCGACTTGCAACCAAAAGAACTCCGTGAAGACGATGATCGTAACGAGACTCGTCCGAACGTTCGATTTCCTGACGAATGGCGATTTGCATTACCTCGGCATCCCTGATCTCCAATTTCCGCATGGCCACCTCCCGGTATGAAGTTGGCAATATGATAACATATTTATGCGGCAATATTTATGACGCTATGTTTAGTGAAAAAATCATACGATCGTTTGCAAGCGTTTTTTCCCTGGCTGGAACCGGGCGACGTCGATTCTCTTCCCTACTTTGCGCATCCGGGCCGCGTCATAAAGGGCCTGCACTCGGAGCAAAAAGTCCATTTTAACGGCGAACGCTTTTTCCAGCCTCAAGGCCATTTCGGGAGACAGCGCCGTTTTGCCGTTGACCAGATCGGACAGGGTGGCGCGCCGCACGCCAAGGATTTCGGCGGCCTTGCTTACGGTCAGGTCCAACGGATGTAAATATTTTTTAATGAATGGATGCGTTTCGGTCGGCGAATCCAGAAAGGGCATTAGCCCGGATATTGCGCGAGCGAATGACGTATGGAAGCGCTTCGGGTTTTAGGAACGGGGCTTGCCGATTTGTTGGAGACGGAAAATACCCAGCGCAAAAGGCGCTTTTGTTTTATCCCCCCTTGCAAAGGGGGAGCAAATTCCACTCCGTTACTCATGCAATGTCCGCGCTACAGGTCGAAAAACTGGTCCAGCTTTTCGTCGCTCCGCGGCAGTTTGCCCGTCGTCTTCTCCCACACCTCCTTGGTCTCCATGCACAGATAGACGCTCAAGTCCCGCGAGCGCCGTTTCATCATGTTCCGCAAGATTTCATACGCGCGGTTTCTTACGGGACGGAGGTAGCGGAATTTGCCGTCCTCGCATTGGACGTGCTCGCCGATGAAGAGCTTGTTCCCTTCGTGGCGTTCCCTGGCGATCTGTTTCAAGTTGGCGCGGAACCGGAAACTGCCCAGGCTGATCCACTCGATGGCCGAGGGGGAGATTGCGCGGAACAGCGCGTCGACGACCTCTTCGTAAGCCGTTTCCCATCCGGGAAAGAGGAGGATGGGGTCGAAATGGACGCCGATGCGGAACCCGCTCTCCTGACATTTTCGCGCCGCTTCCAGGCGCTCCTCCAAACTGGCGGTCCCTTTTTCCTCGCGGCCGATCGTCTCCTGGGGGTTGAGGGACCAGGAGACGACGATGTTGTCCGCGCCGCCGTGACGGAGCAGGTTTTCTATCCGCGCCGACTTGGTTTTGAGTTCCAGCGTCGCGTTTTTTCTCTCTTTAAAAAAGGGGACGAGGTAGTCGGCATAAGGAATCGCGTCTTCCAAGGCCAGGCTGTCCGTCAATTCGCCCGTGCCCACGCGGAAGGCGCGTTCCGGACATTCGGTAAAGACGGCGTCCAGTTCGCGGAGCAGGTCCTCGACGTTGACGAACGCCGTGAGGACGGGGTTGTTCTCCAAAAAATCCTGGAGAAAACAGTAGGAGCAATCGTACGCGCAATTCTTGATCAGGTTCACGACATAGTAATTGCAACACACCATCCCCTTGCTGATGCCGGGGCATTTCCTGAGAAACGCTCCCTTGAAACGCGACAAAACGAGCCGCTTTTTCCCGGCGCCGAACACGTCCGCCCGCGTTCTTTTGAGTTCGTCGACGACGGCTTCCGCGTCTTCAATGGCGACCGCCGGGACGTTGGGGAAACGCCGGAGAATTTCCCCGGTCAGGGAATGATTCTCCGCCCCCGGCTCTATATAAATGATTTCCGGCTTAAATTCCATCCGATCCTAACTTTTTGAAAAATAAGAACGAAGACGGTTGTGAAATCGTTTTGATTTTGAGATAATGAGCGCGTTCGACTTGATTTGGCGTCGCCCTCGTGAAAAAAGCTCTACAGCGCGAATAACGAGATGAGACGACCGGCAATCCTTCCAAACTCGTTTTTAACTCGCCGTCAACCCACTTAAAGGCAACCCCATGGAAAACATACCGTCTTTGAAAAATCAGGATATACCGTCCAGGAAATCATTTTCCATAAAAAACCTGTTCGCGCTCGTTTTTATCGTCTCCCTCGGTCTGAACGGCTATTACCTGTTTTTCAAGAAAAACGGAAGCGAAGCCAGGATAGTCCATGAGGAAGCCGTTGCGCAAACCGCTCCGGTTTCCCCGGCCGATGCGGCGCCGGCGAAAGCCGCGGCCGTCTCGCAACCGTCCGCGAAACTCGCCGGAGTCAAGCGCGCCGCGTTTTCCGCTCCGGGAATTCATGACGGGAAGCAAATCCAGTACCTCTATTTGAAAATCGAGAACTCGTTGAACCACTCCGTGTGCAAGGCCCTGCCCGAAAAGGATTGCGAGGTGATGGGCGCCTACATCACCCGCATCCTGGTTTGGTTCCTGGACGTGAAATCTCATCTGCGCAACGGCGACTCCTTGTCGGTGATTTATCTTCCTCTCGACAACGAGGAAAAGTTCAAGATATTGAAATTGACCTACGCGAGCGGTTACTCCAGCAAGACGTATGAAGTGAATTTCTACAAGGGGCCGGACATGAAATACGGCGCGTATTTCAACAACGACGGAGTCGAAATCGCGCCCCGTATCGACGACAATCAAGCGCCGATCCGAGATTATCTCGAGATCACCTCCCTGCCGGGGGATTTCCGCGCCGGGAAAAACCGCGGCCATTCCGGGACCGATTTCAAGGCCGACGTGGGCACGCCCATATACTCCGCTTTCGAGGGAAAGGTCCTGCGGGTCAACTGGAACTTCAGGATGAACGGGGACTGCATCGAAATCGACCATCCCCAGGAAGGGATCAAGACGCTGTACCTTCACTTGAATAAAATTCTCGTGAAACCCGGCATGACGGTCAAGCAGGGCCAGCAAATCGCGGAGTCGGGCAACACGGGACGGAGCTTCGCCCCGCACCTCCATTACGAAATTCAAGGCCGGTCCGAGAAAAAAGTGATTTATAATCCTTTCAAGGCGGATTACCATCGCACCTACAACAAGAAAATACCGGACCGGGACCGGGCGGATTACGAGAAGACGGTCCAGGTTTACGATTCGATCCTCAAGAAGAGCTGACCCGCCGCCCGCTTGCCGCGGGGGCGACGCGGCGATGACGATGGCAGGATCGCCGGTCATCGATTGATTTATGGCGCGGTCCCAGGATAAAGAAAAACCCAAGGCTCGAAAAGCTCCGATCAAGATCCGGCTCTTCCGGCTCCTGTTCGACCTGTTGTTGTGTTTCCTGGCCCTGACCATGGTCCCGACGCTGGTCTATCGCGCGATCAATCCGCCCACCACTCCCCTGATGTGGATACGGTGGGCGGAGAGCGGCTACAAGACGGACCGACCGAGGGCCCTGCGCCAGTGGACGCCCCTCAACAAAATTTCCCCCCATCTGGTCCGGGCCGTGCTGACCGCCGAGGACCAGAAGTTTTTCCAGCATGGCGGGTTCGATTGGGACGCCGCCGAGGCCGCGCTGGTCCACAACTTGAAATCGGAAAGGAAGATCGGCGCGAGCACCATTTCCATGCAGACCGCGCGCAACGTTTTTCTATGGCAAGGCCGCAACTGGTTCCGGAAAGCGCTGGAGGCTTATTTCACGTTTTTGATGGAGACGTTTTGGAGCAAGGACCGCATCCTGGAAGTTTATTTGAACGTGATCGAGTGGGGGGACGGCGTCTTCGGTTGCGGTCCCGCGGCCCAGGCTTATTTCAAGCGCCCCGCGGCCAAGCTTTCGCCTTACGAGGCTGCCTGGATGGCCGCCATATTGCCCAACCCGCGGAAATGGTCCATCGACAACCCGCCCAAGAACGTGGAAGTCCGGCAGGCCAGAATATTGAACTCGATGGGGAAAATCCGTACGCCCGCCAAATCTTGAAGCGCCGACGCAATTCAGGACAACCCTTTCCCGCTTAAACAAACGCAACAAAACTTTTGCCTGGGACATTATTTTGCCGAACTCAATAAGGAATTCGCCGCCGCCGCGGACCATCAAAATCAAGGTATCGAAAACCCTGCAGGGGAAAATCCGCAAGGGTTATCCCTGGGTCTTTTATTACCAGGTCCTAAACCGGAAAATCTCCGGCAAGCCGGGCGACCTTGGCGTCATCTACGACGACGACAACAAGTTTCTCGCGGTCGGCCTCTACGATCCCTATTCCGACATCCGCCTGCGTATTTTGAAAAGCAAGAAACCGACGGAGGTCGGCCGCGACTTCTTCCGGGAGCAGTTCGAGAACGCGCTGGTTTTAAGGCGGGACCTGGAACGGCAGGGGACGACGGGTTACCGCGTCTTGAACGGAGAGAACGACGGTTTTCCCGGACTGGTCCTGGACCGTTACGGCGAAACGGCGGTCATGAAGGTCTATGCCGTGTCCTGGTTTCCCCATCTGCGCGAACTTCTTCCGGCGATTCAGGAAGGTCTGCCGGTACGGCGGTGCGTCCTTCTCCTCAGCCGACACGCGGAGCGCACCGTTCCCGGAGGAGAAGGGGGCGGAGAGTTTCAGAGCGGGCAGATGTTGTTCGGCCCGCCGCTGGACGCGCCCGCGCGCTTCCGCGAAAACGGTCTTGATTTCGAGGCCGACGTCGTCCAGGGGCAGAAGACGGGTTTCTTTCTCGACCAGCGGGAAAACCGGCAACGCGTGCGAGACCTCGCGGGAGGGAAAACGGTATTGAACGCGTTCAGTTATACCGGCGGCTTCTCCGTTTACGCGTTCGCGGGAGGATGCCGCTCGGTGTTGGAAATCGACGCCAACCGGCATGCCTTGGAGGCGGCGCGGAAAAACCTGGCGCTGAATTTTTCCGAGGGCGGAATGTCGCGGCTGGATTACCGCCAGATGCAGGGCGACGCCTTCCAACTCCTCGCGCAACTGGAAAAGGAGAACAAAACCTTCGACCTCGTCATCCTCGATCCTCCGGCTTTCGCGAAGAACTCCAGGCACAAGAAAAGCGCGTTGCTGGCGTACACCCGCCTTGCGCGGGCCGGGGCGAAACGGACGAACGACGGCGGCATACTGGTCGCGTCGTCGTGCTCCGCCCCCGTGAGCGCGAACGAATTTTACCGGGCCGCGGGATTGGGGGTCAAGGCGGCGGGCAAGGCGTATGAGGAACTGTCTCGCGCGGGACACGCCGTCGACCATCCCGTCTCCTTCAAGGAGGGAGCGTATCTCAAAACGATTTTCTGCCGTATTTTGGGCAAAAAAAAGTCCGGCGGGGAGCCGGACGGGAACAGCGGATGAATGTTGCAACGGGACTCGGCGAGGGGACCGTTTGTTTTTCGGTAAAGCCGTTGAAAGGAGAAGAAAGGGCGCTGAAACGACTTTACCTCAAACGATGAAACTGGGTTTAACTTGACGCCTGCGTGCGATTTGAAATTCGAATCTGCTAATTTATTTTTTCTTTTTCTTTGCTTTAGCCTTGGGTTTAGCTTTTGCTTTCTTCTTGGTTGCCATCAAGATCTCCTTTCTCGTGATATCTGGTAATCGTCTCAGCGCCCAAATATCGTTTGTTATTTTATGCGATACAATATTATTGTCAAGAAAAATTGATGTCGAAACGAACGAAATCTCCTTTAAAATAGAACCGTTCGGCCTGGGCCCGGGAAAATCGCGGCGCTTCGCGCTTTCTCGATACGCCAGAAACCCGCTCCCAGACTGGATTCGCGGCTATGATGAAAATCGCGCGAAGCTTTCTCCGCCTCAACGTTTTTCGCGAAAAAAAATAACATGCATTTGCTTGTCGAACCGGTAGAGATTGCGCGGTTGAAAAATTTTTCCGCGCTGGCGCACGGCACGAGTCCAAAACGTTACTCGCTTCCCGGCGGCGAGAGCGGTCTCTTGCGTCTGGGCGCGGACGGACGCGGCGGCTCCAACCGGCAACATCGCGATTGGTTCTTGCGTTCGTTGCATATCGGACCGCGCGACGTGTTCCTCGTCAAGCAGGCGCACGGAGCGCGGACGTACGTGTTGGACGACCTTTCCGTCGCGAGCGCCGGCCTCGCGTCGTTGGAAGCGGACGCCATCGTCACCAACCTGGTCGAAAGACCCATCGGCGTTCTGACCGCCGACTGCATCCCCATCGTCGTGTACGATCCGGTACTGCGCGTCGCGGGAGCGGTGCACGCGGGCAGAAAAGGGACGGCGGAAAAAATTCTTTCCAAGACGATCGTCGTCATGCGCGCCAGGTATGGATGCCGCCCGGAAAATATCCGCCTGGGAATGGGGCCCGGCATCGGCGGCTGTTGCTACGAAGTGGGCGAGGAATGCGTTGGCCCGTTCGCGCAAGCGTTTTTCGGAAAAAGTCCGTTCGCCCAAAAGTCGCGGGAGAGGAAATATCTGCTCGACCTGTTTGGGGCCAACGAGGCGGACGGCCGGGACGCGGGAGTTTTGCCCGAAAACATTTTCCGTTCCGGGCAATGCACGGCCTGTTCGGGCGACGCGTTTTATTCCTATCGCCGCGAGGGACCGGGGACCGGCAGAATGTTGACCGTGGCCATGTTGCGGCGGGAGGAAAACTAATACGACAGGGCGTCTTCGACGGGGTATGGCAGGTCCTGCGTGGCGAGCGGGATGGTGAACGTCAGGACGGTCCATTTTCCAAGCTCGCTTTCGACGGAGATTTGGCCGCCGTGCATTTCCACCAGCTTCTTGGTAATGGCCAGGCCCAGCCCGGTGCCCGAGGCCCCGCGCGTGGCGGAGGCGTCCGCCTGGCGGAAGGCGTCGAAGATGAAGGACAGGTCGCTCGCGGCGATTCCGCAACCGGTGTCCTTGATTTGGAATCGGGCGTGGTCCCCCGCCTTTTCGACGATGGCCTGTATTTCGCCCTTGTCGGTGAATTTGATCGCGTTACTGAACAAATTGAAGAGGACCTGTTTCAACCGGACCTTGTCGGCGGCCAGCATCAGGTCCTCGGCCTGCGCGCGGATGGGCAGTCCCTTGACGCTGGTGATCACCTGGACGCTGGAAACGACGTCCTTCATCAAGTCCCGGGCGGAAACGTTTTCGAGGTGCAGGGCCATCTTGCCCGCCTCGATTTTCGAGAAGTCCAGCAAGTCGTCGATCAAGGCCAGGAGATGTTTTCCCGAGTGCTCGATGTCGCGCGCGATGTCCGCGATCTCGGGAAGCGGCGGCAATCTTTTTTCGTCGGTCAACAGGGGCGTGTTGCCCAGCATCACGGTCAGCGGGGTCCGGAACTCGTGCGACATGACGCTGAGGAAAGTGGATTTCAGACGGTTGGACTCCTCGGCTTTTTGCGCCGCCAGCACGAGGGCGTTCTCCCACTTCTTGCGTTCCGTGAGGTCCACGCCGAAGCCGATGATCTCGACGACGGCGCCCGATTCGGCGTAGCGATGGGCGGAACTCCACGCCACGGTGCGCCGGTCTCCCGAACGGGTGGTGAGGATCATCTCGTAATCCACGACGTTGCCTTTTTCAAGTTCCTTGAACAACCGCTCGACCTGCCGGTATTCGTCGCCGGGATAAAAGATCCGCCACCAGTTCTTGCCGATGAGCTCCCCGGCCTGATATCCCGTGGTCTTTTCCACCGCGGGGTTGGCGAACTTGGTGGTCCCGTCGGGCGCGACCCCGCAGATGAGCGCGGGGGTCTTCTCGATGAGCCGGCCGGTGTAGTCCCTTTCCTCGCGCAGGGCCGTCTCGAACCGCTTGCGCTCGGTGATGTCGCGCACGATGGCCAGGAACAGGATGGGCCGCTCGCCTTCGCCTGAACGGGCGTCCCGGCGCCTTTCCGGCATTTGCAGTTCGCTGACCGCCATCTCCATGGGAAACGTCGAGCCGTTTTTGCGGCGCCCCGTCACCTCGCAGATCCGGCCGATGGACTTGGCGCCGTCGGCGAACAAGTCGAGTTCGGAGTTTTCGCCGGACGCGGCGAGAGACGTGTCCGGTATCAACAGGCCGACTTTTTTCCCCACGGCTTCCCGGGCCGCGTAGCCGAAGATGGTTTCCGCGGCGGGGTTGAAGGATTCGACGGTCCCGTTTTTGTAAATGGTGATGATCCCGTCGAGGGCGTTGGCGACGATGGAGCGGATCCTCTGTTCGCTGGCGCGCACCGCGGCGTAAGCCCAGACCCGCTCGACCCCCATGGCGATCTCGTTGGAAACGGCGGCCAGGGCATGATGGGACGCTTCCGTAATCGGGGCGCCGGAAAACACCTCCAGGACGCCGATCAACCGGTCCTGGAGCGCCAGGGGGTAGCCCGCGAAGGCCACCACGCCGTTTTGGAAAATCCACTCCTTGTCCTCGAAGTGGGCGTCGTAGAAAACCGAGTTGGTCTGGTAAAACGTCCTCTCGCGCGCGATTTTTTCCAGGACCCAGCGGGAATCGGGAACGCTGGCCAGCCCGGAAGGGACGATGCCAAACTCGGATTGCCCTCGATGACGATCGCTCGCCATTGGGGTCGAGCCAGCGGGCCCCGGCGCCTCGCCGGACCGGTCCCTTGGCGCCTCGCATTGCAGTTCGAAGACATTGTCCCCGGTATGCAGGGTCCAGATGCGCGTGAGGGCGACGTCGATATGTTTCGCGACGGCGTTGACGCACAGTTGCAACATGGGGACCAACGTGTCGGAGCTGGCGAGGGCGGAGCCGATCTCCGCGCCCAGGGCGGCGAGACGGACGCGTTCCGCCAGGGCCTGCTCCGCCAGTTTCCGCTCGGTGGCGTTCTCGCCTATGCCCAGGATGCCGATCACGTGGCCCTTGGCGTCGAACCTCGGCGAAAGCGTCAGCTTGACCCAGAGCCTACGGCCGTCCTTGGCGATTTCCTCCACCTCGCAGGTGGTCCCCTTTTTTTCGGCCAAAATGAATTTGACGACTTCCCTGACGGTGTCCTTGGTGTCGCCGTCGTCGGGGTAGACGACGCCGATTTTTTTTATCCCGACGATCTCCTCCGCGCTATATCCGAGAAGGTTTTCGGCCCCCTTGTTCCAGAACAGGACGCTTCCCTCCAAATCCGTGGAGACGATGGAAATGGCGGAAGGGCTGTCGGTGATGCTTTCCAGAAGCATGTTCTGGGCGCTCAACCGCTCGGCCAGGTCCTTGTGCTCGGACTCGGTCTTTTCCAGCCGCGAGACGCGCCGGCGCAAGGATTCTATTTCCTCGACCAGGTCGGCTTTGTTTTTGGGTTTGGTTTTTTCCATTTTTCGGACGGCAACGCGCCGCCGGGAAGCGGAATAAAGGTTTATCGGAGAAAAACCCGCCAAGCCCATTTTATCATTAATACAACCGCTCGCCAAACTCCAAGCAGGCGCGCCGGGCCGAAGGTCCCGACGGGGCGGAAATTCAACGCGTTTATAAACCCGCGCCAGGACTTCCCGCCGCGGGGAAATGCCGTGGGACATGGCCTGTCCAGCGGCGATTAAAGAATTTTTAACGCCTGCTCCGGCGGACGGCCCAGAGCGGCTTTGCCGTTGGCCAGGACTATGGGGCGTTCGATCAAAATGGGATGTTTGATCATGCAATCGATCAGGTCGTCATCGGACAAGGAAGGGTTGTCGAGGTCCAATTCCGCGTATTCGTCTTCCTTCTTGCGCAGAAGGTCGCGGGGCGAAAACCCCAGTTGCGCGAGGATCTCCCGGAGTTTTTCGGCGGTCGGCGGGGTTTTGAGATATTCGACGATCGTCGGGTTGACGCCCTGTTTTTCAAGCAACTCCAAGGTCTGGCGCGATTTGGAACAATTCGGATTGTGGTAAATGACGACGGGCATGGTTTGATTTTCCATAACGTAGCGTTTAATTTGGGAAAAAGTTGCAGTTATTAATGAGTAACAAAACTGGAAGACATGGATAACCTCATGTGGAAAAAAGCAAAATTTGCGCGAGCAGAATTTTCAACACCGTGGCGGTGGGAAATACCGACGCGTAACCCAGATTGGGGAAATCGTTTTTTGTCTGGTCCAGGGCAAAACCCAGGACCGCCGGTTGCGTATGGATTCCCGCCACCATTCCGGCGAGCACGCCGTACGGGATTTTCAACCAGCGGTATCCGACCCATAGCGCCGTGAAGGAAACGGCAAAAGTAATCGCGGCGCCGGAAACAAACAGTTTCAGCGTGCCGCCCTGGGCAATAATGGATGCCAGGCCAGACCCGGCGCGGGTACCAATTCCCGCGAGAAACAGGAGCAGGCCGATTTGCCGCAAGGTCATGTTGGCGGCATAGGGAACCTCCCAAACCAGGGCGCCGGAACGGCTCCATGCGCCCAGCGCCAGCCCCACGATCAGCGGGCCGCCGGCAAACCCCAGGCGGACCGTGACTTCGCCGGGGAACGGCAAAGGCAGGATGCCCAGGAACAACCCCAGCGCCAACCCCAGGCTGAAGGTAAGAATGTCCACCTGGCTGACGTCGCGGTAGGAGTCGCCGAAAAACGCGTTGATCTCCTTCATTCTGGCGCGCGGCGCCACGACGCGGACCCGGTCGCCGGGCGCCAGCGCGGTGTCGCCCCGCACGACCATGTCCATATCGCCGCGCCGCAACCGCGTGATGACGGCCCCAAAGGCCGCGTCGACTCGCAAATCCTTCAACGAGCGCCCTTCCACCGCGGGGTTGGAAACGAATATGCGGCGCATCTCCAGGTCGCCGTCTTCCCGCTCGATGTGCTCGTCGCGCGCCTCGCCCAGAAACGCGGTTGCGCGTTGCAGTTCCTCCTCGGGACCCACGACCAGCGCCAAATCGTCGAGGCGCAGGGTGTTGTCCCCCAGAGCCACCATGAGGCGGTCGCCGCGTTTGATGCGGCTGAACACCACATTCCACCGGTTCGCCGCGGACAATTCGCGGATGGACGCCCGGGTGGCCTCCGGACGCGTGACGCGGACCGTCCGCCGCAAAATTTCCTGCCCCTCCAGGGCAAAACCTTTCATGCGGCGGGCCTCGTCCGCATAATCGATTTTGCAAACGCGTTGCACCGTAACGATCGCCAGCAGGACTCCCAGGACGCCCATGGGATAAGCGATGGAATAGGCCACGACCGGTTCGCCGAGCGATCGGCCCAACGGGTCCGCGGGCGCGGAACCGCGCACGGTGTCCAGAATGCCCGCCAGGGCCGGAGTGTTGGTCAAACCGCCGGCAAACGCGCCCGCGCGAAGCGTGGGAGGAAGGCGGAACAGCCAGGAAACAAACCAGGTAACGGCAAACCCTACAGCAAGCGTCCCCGCCACGAACATATTGTCGCGAAGTCCCTTGCGGCGAAACGAGGCAAGGAAGGTTTTCCCGCTACTCAAACCGATGGTGTACACGAAGAGGACCAGGCCCAGCATGAAAACAATGTCCGGCAACACCAGCCGGGGATGCAACGACCCGAACCCCATCCCCACGAACAGCACGGTGGCCACCCCCAGGCTGGTCCCGAAAAACCGGATCTTTCCCAGGGGATATCCCATGGCGGCGATGAGAAACAACTCAAGCAACGGATACTGGACCAGGAGATCGATAATCATCGACATGCGGCGCCTCGTCTCTCGAAAGGGGGATGCAAAAACGAAAACGGGCGAAAGAAAATCGCAAAAAACCAATTTAAACGATCAACCGCCCTCCGGGAAGAAGGATTAGTTATACACTCCGGCCCCCCCCATCCCTTTCACCGTTCAAAAAAACAAAAAGGGGTTGGCTCGAAAGAGCCAACCCCTTATAATTCAGTGGAGCTGGGGGGAGTTGAACCCCCGACCTCTTGAGTGCGATTCAAGCGCGCTCCCAACTGCGCCACAGCCCCGATTGGTTTGCTGGTTGTAATTTTACAATGTGTTGCGATGGTCATACTAGCATGGCCGAAAGAAAATTTCAGCAGGGAAGAGAAAATTTTTTCGCGAATTTTTTTCGCTTCCCGCGATAAGCGTGGGTTTTTCAGCGTTTCTCCGGTTTTTCTCCGATACCTAGCCCTTGCAAATTTCCTTTTGGGAGGTTACTATAATTTTCAACAGGCGTGCGCTTTTACGGCGTGTCGGGTAGCCCCGGAAATCCTTATGGATTGCGGGGTTGATGGGGCTCCCATTCTCCTTCCCCTTGTTTTTTAAGCTGATTTCAAGATGGTTTTTTTTGATCGCGGCGCGGGTCATCGGGACTGTTATTTGAGGCGGCAACGGTTGGGTTGGTTCCCGGTCGACTGGATAAATGGAAATAGCTGAAGATGCCCAGGATTCTACTTGTCGAGGATAATGAAATGAATCGGGACATGCTGACCCGCCGGCTTTTGAAAAAGGGTTTTGAGGTGGTCATCGCCGAGGACGGCAACGAGGGGGTGAAGTTGGCCCGGGAACAGGCTCCCGAATTGATCTTGATGGACATGAGCCTGCCGGTGATGGACGGCTGGGAAGCCACCCGCCTGTTGAAAGCGGCCCCGGAAACGCGGACCATCCCCATCCTTGGCCTTTCGGCGCACGCGATGACGGGCGACCGGGAAAAAGCCTTGAAAGCGGGTTGCGACGATTACGATACGAAGCCCATCGATTTCAACCGGCTGATGAGTAAAATCCAGAGTCTGTTGAATCACGCGGTCGATTCTTGATTTTATCCCCTCGATACCCCTTCTTGAAGTTTTCCAGGTTTTGATCGGGTTCTCCCGCCGCCGGGCAAACGCCCGGAGGCAATGCGGCGATGACGCTTCGCGATCGCCTGAACGCGAATCCCGCCAGCCCCCTTTGCAAGGGGGAGAGAAATTACCGCCCCGGCGCAAGCGCGGGGCGATGGCGAATCCGGCGTCAGCCTGAGGCGGCGTTGGATCCAACGTTCACGTTGGCCGAAAAAAAGATCATCAGGGCGAATGACAAGTCGATCTCTTGGCGGGAAACTGGAATGGACGGTTGTTTTGTCCGGCGGCATCGGGGTCTTGACGGCTTGCATCGGGTTTGCCGTTTTCGGGGACCTCGTTTTACCCAAGGGGGTCTTTATCGCGGCGGGGACGCTGGCGGTTTCTCTCGCGGCGGCGTGGCTCACGGCCCGCTTGCTGTTGCCGAAGGCCCTGGCGCCCGTTTCCGAGCTGGCCCAAGCCATCCAATACCTGTCGATGACCAAGGATTATTCGGTCCTGCCCGAAAGGGCGGACGGCGATCTGGACTTGATTGTCGCCGGAACGAGGGAACTGGTCCGGCAACTCCAGGACCAGGAGCAAAGGCTGGAACAGCATCGCAAGCACGTCAAGGACCAGATCGCCTTCCATACGGGCGACCTGCGGAGGACCAACGCGGAATTGCTCCTGGCGCAACGCGAGGCCGAACTGGGGAGCCAGAGCAAGAGCGTTTTCCTGGCCAATATGAGTCATGAACTGCGTACGCCGTTGAACGCCATCATCGGTTACGGCGAAATGCTGGCGGAGGAGGCGGAGGACCTGGGTTACAAGGAGCTGATACCCGACCTGCAAAAAATCCGCGCCGGGGGGAAGAGCCTGCTGGAATGGGTCGATCAGATCCTCGACCTTTCGAAAATAGAGTCCGGCAGGGCCGAACTGTGTCTGGAGCCGTTCGACGTTGCCGTCATGGCGCGCGCGGCGGCGGAGCCGATGATCCCGGTCGCGCGCGAAACCGGGGTGCGTTTCGAGGTCCGTTGCCCGCCGGACCTTGGATCGATGAAGGCCGACCGGGAACGCGTCCGGAGCGTTCTGGTCAATTTATTGAAAAACGCCTGCAAGACCAGCCGGCAGGGGACCGTTACGCTCGCCGTGTCGCGGGAGACGGTCGAGGGCGTGGACTGGGTCCAGTTCGCCGTTTCCGATTCGGCCTCGGGGTTGTCCCCCGAAGCCATCGCGAGCGCGTTCCGGGACCATGCCCAAACGGAGGCCGCCAACTCCTCGGCCTATGGCGGTTTTGCCTTGGGGCTGGCGATCTGCAGGAGGTTCAGTCTGCTGATGGGGGGAAATATTTTCGCCGAGGATGGACCCGGACCGGCGTCCGCGCCGGAGCGGACTGGCCAAACTCGGATGGCCCCCGACGACGGCGGCGTATCGCTACGGATGATTCCGCCTCGCGCTTGCGCCGAGGCGGCGTTGTCCCCGGGGACTTCCCCGGAGGCACGCTGGCCAGCCGGCGCTTTTATCCTGCGTCTCCCCGCGGACGTGGAGGTCCAGCTTTCCAAGAGCCATGTTTTGCGCGGCACCAACCGGCTGATCCGCGACTTGTTGAACCTGCCCGAGGGGAAAGCCTGATGAATGTCCTGGTTGTGGAGGTCGATCCAGCCGCGATCCATACCCTGAAAGTCCTGCTCAAGCTGGGGCACAAGGTGATGGTGAGCAAGAACGGCGCCGACGGGTTGACCGTTTTGGCGAAAAAACCTTTCGACCTGTTGATGGTGAACGTGGACTCTCCCGGCCTGGGCGGGGAAAAGGCCGTGGCCGTTCTGCGCGAAAAGGAAAAGACCGCGGGCAAGCGCGTCCTGGTGGTCGGTTTGGGGGAACTTCCCCATGAGGGGGGCGAGCCGGGTTCCTATGGCCGGTTCGACCATTTTCTTTCCAGACCGCTTCAACAACGGCAACTTCTGGAGCTTATGGAGAATTTGTCGGCCCCCGCCGTCCCGCGCGCCGAGGCAGAGGAGACTGGCGAGAAATCCCCGATCAACCAGCAAGCCGGTCTGGCCATTTGCGACGGGGACGAGGAGTTGTTTCAAGAAATCCTCAAGGTATTTCTGGTCGACGCCCCCGACCACATCGTCAAATTGAAAAATGCGGTGGGAGCGGGAGACGCCGCCCTCATGCAACGGCATGCCCATGCCCTCAAGGGCGCTTCGGGAAACATTTGCGCCGAACCCTTCAAGGAAGCCGTCATGCAGGTCGAACGGGCCGCGAAAAACGGCGACCTCGAGCAGGGGCGGGAGATGTTCATCAAAGTGGTCCGGGAATATAAGAGGTTAATGCATTATATCAATAGGTTGCTCCCGCCGGACAGCCCTTCCGAAGATCCTTCCGATTGATTCCAGGGGGCGCTCGAAAGGGTTTTTCAGACGCGAAGCCCCCCCCAAAAAAAAATTATCCCGCCGGATCCGTTCCGGATTAATCTTTTCCCTCGACTTGCCGATATATTTCTTAGAATACCAGGGATTGGTAAGAGGTGATTATATGATAGACCCCATTGACAGCATGACCAGGGTGGTCGTGAAGGAAAACGCGCTGGCGGACGCCGCGCAAAAAAGCGTTGCCGGGAGCGCCAAATCCGCGGAGGGAATCGTGGACCATGTGAGCATAAACTCCGACAACGCCGTCGATTCGTTGCGCGTCCAGGTTGGCGCCTTGAAAAACGAATTGCCGGGATTGGTTTCCAGCGCCTTGTCGGCCCCGGCGTCGAACCCGGCGGCGCGCAAGGAACCGCTCAACAGCGTCGTTTTCCGGCTGAGCGACCCGCTCAAGTTCATCATCAAAGCTTCCTCCCAGGACGAGGCTTTCCAGGAGATGATCGACGGGTTTCGCGTGGAACTGGGTAAATTTCGCAAGGAACTCATTGGTTTGAGAGACAATTCCGATGTGGTTTCCGCGGCCGATAGCGCCTCCAAAAAGGACGCTTTGGGCGAAATTCTGTCCAGCTTGACCGCTCACCTGGACGGGGTGATCCAGAAGTTATAAGCGAGGCTTTCGGAACGGCGGGTTGTTTCGAGTCCAATAGCGGGGCGCTTTTTTGTCTTGATGGCCCTTGACAGAAAATCCCCATTGCAGTATAAACTATATACTAGCTTTATCGTAGGCATATCGTTCCCGGGCATTCCGCCCTCGGCGGGGTCCGGGATTTTTCTTTTAATCGAGATAACCGCGTCAGGAGGCAAGTTTGGCTACCCATAAGTCCGCGCTCAAGCGCATGCGTCAAAACCACAAGCGAAACAAACGGAATTCCGCCCAGCGTTCCCTGCTTAAAACGGCGATGAAGAAAACGCTCGCCGCCGCGGAAACGAAGGACAAGAAACAAGCCGAGGACGTTTTGAAGAGCGCGACCCGGGCGATTTCCAAGGTCGCCAGCAAAGGCGTCATCCACAAACGCACGGCTTCCCGGAAGATTTCCTCCCTCGCCAAAAGGGTCAGCCAGCTATCTAAAGCCGCCGTCTGAGCAAAGCTCGAGGACCAGGGATTCCAAGACCGTCCGCGGGTTTTTCCCCGTCGTTTTCAGTTCCCGGTCGGCCTGAAACAGGAAACCAAACGCGGCCCGCAACTGCCGTTCGGTGAAGTTTTTCGTGTGTTTCATGGCCTTTTCCACCACGAAGGGCTTTGCCCCCACCATCTCGGCGATTTTTTGCGGGAGTAATCTCTTCTCCTGATGGCATTTGACTTCCCAGATCAGCCGGAATTGCCAGGCGATGGTCCCCAGGACTTTCAGAGGTTCCTCGTCGTGGTCCAATTGCCGGCGCAGGACCCGCAGGGCCTCCTCCGTGTTTTTGGTTTTTAGCGCCTCGGTCAGGGCAAAAACGTTCTCGGCCCTGATTTCCCCGACGATTTCCGCGACATGGTCTTCCGTGATTTCCCTGGCGTCCCCGGCGTAAATCAAGACCTTTTCCAATTCGCCCGCCAGTAATCCCGGCTTGTTTCCCACCCGGTCCAACAACAACCTGGCGGCGTCGGTCCCTAGCCGGTAACCCTGGCCCTGGGCGCGCTTCGTCAGCCAAGGCGCCAGCGTCGCCTCCCTGGGCGGCGCGCACTCGACCGCGCAGGGCAGGGCGGTCAGCGCCTTGAACAGTTTCTTTTTCCGGTCGGCCTTTTCGGCCGTCATCACCAGGCAGGTCCCCGGCGAGGGGTCGGCCGTGTAGTCCAGGATGAGTTGGACTTCCGTCTCCTTGAACGCGGCCTCGTCCAGGTTGCGCGCCACCACCAGCTTGGTCCCGCCCATGAAGGAGAACGTCCTGGCCCCGCCCAGCCAGTCGTGGACCGGGCGGTTCCTGGCGTCGTAGGTCTCCAGGTTGAATTCCCGGTTGTCGGGGGCGATCAAGACCTCGACGAGAGCGTTGACGATCTCGGCGTGGAAAAACCGCTCTTCGCCGTGGAGGAAATAGACCGGGGCGATGTCCTTTTTTCCGATTTTGAGGAGCAGTTCTTCGGCGGTCAAGGTAAAGCAGGGGTTAGAATTTTTCGATCACGATGCTGACCAGCCGGTTCGCGAGGTCGCGATAGGCCTGGTTGAGGGCTTCTTGGCGGGCGACTTCGGAACTGGTCACGCTGGTCGTGCTTTTGTAGTCCCAGCGGGTGTTGAACTTCTGCTTCAGGTAGGGCTTTTTCTTGACCTCGTCCGTCACCTCGATTTCCACCCCGAGGAGGACCCAATATTCCGAAGCCACGTCCTTTTGGCTGAAGGCCACGGGACGCAGTTCGTAAGAGACCACTTTTCCCTTCATCAGCAGATGGGCCTTTTCGTCGCCGACGACCTTCAGCCTGCCGTCGTTGATGAAGGCTTCCCGTATCGCGCGGGTCATCTCGATCTGGATCTCCGGCTCCGGCGACGCGTTGACGAAGACCGGGATCGACAGGGTCTTGATGTATGAGGGCAGGCTTCCGCTCCCCGTGCCGACCAGATGGTAGCCGCAACCGGCCAGCAGGAATAAAACGGCCAGGAACGGGACGGCGCTGAAAAACTCCCTTTTGGACCCGAAAGCGTCATGCCCGCGCAGGCGGGCATCCAGAAAACCCTTGAAGATTACTGGATTCCCGTTTTCACGGGAACGACGGTAACGGGATGGCTTGTTCGGGGGCATGATAGTTTTCGACCTTCGGATCCGGCCCACGGAGCGCCGAAAAACGATTTTATAATCCATCGCCGTCATTCCGGCGAAAGCCGGAATCCAGCGTCTTTAATGGATTTCAGGATGCCCTGCTTTCGCGGGCATGACGACGCGTCGCGCGGGGCGCGCGTCAAACGACGATGTTCACGAGTTTTTTGGGGACCACCACGACTTTTTTGACGGGCTTGCCGGCAACCCACTCCTTGATCTTGGGGTCTTCCAGGGAACGGGCCTTCAAATCTTCCTCGCCAATGCCTTCCTCCACCACGATCTTCTGCCTTACCTTACCATTGACTTGCAGGACGATCAAGATTTCCTCCGCCCGGATCAGTTCCCGGTCGTATTCCGGCCACGGGGTTTTGTCGGCGGTTTCCGGATGGCCGAGGGCGGACCACATTTCCTCGCCGATGTGCGGGGCGAAGACGGAAAGCGTCAGGGTCAACGTCTCCATGGCCTCGCGCGCCGCGGCCCGGTCGGCCTCCGGATGCTCCTGGCAACCGGTCCACCACTCGCGGAAGTCGTAAAGGGCGTTCACGTATTCCATGATCGCGGCGATGGCGGTGTTGAACTGCAGGCGGGTCTCGATGTCCTCCGTCACCCGTTTGCGGACGACGTGGCTGTGCCGCCGCAGTTCGCGGACCTCGGGCGCCGTTGCGCCGGTCGGCGCCGAGGGTTTTCTTATCGCGAGCAAATCCTCCATCGTCATGAACGACATGACGCCAGGCGTGTCCGCGCGGGAGATGCGCGCGACCTCCGACGGTTCCGGCGCGGACCGGACCTCGTCGAGGAACTCGTGGAAGATGCGCCAGGCACGTTTGAGAAAACGCGAACACCCTTCCACGCCCTTGTCGCTCCATTCCAGGTCTTTTACCGGCGGGGCCGCGAACAGGATGAACAGCCGCGCCGTGTCGGCCCCGTACCGCCCGACGATCTCGTCCGGGTCCACCACGTTGCCCTTGGACTTGGACATTTTCGCGCCGTCCTTGATCACCATCCCCTGCGTGAGCAGGCGCGCGAACGGTTCCGGCGGCCCCACCAGCCCCATGTCGCGGAACGCCAGATGGAAAAACCGCGAATACAACAGGTGCAGGATGGCGTGTTCGATGCCGCCGATGTACTGGTCCACCGGCATCCAGTAATCGACGTTTTCTTTTTTGAAGGGGGCCTGGTCGTCGCGCGGGGACGTGTAGCGGTCGAAATACCAGGAGGAGCAGACGAACGTGTCGAGCGTGTCCGTTTCCCTGTGGGCCGGGCGCCCGCACCTGGGGCAGGGGACGTTATAAAACTCCGGGCTGTCCTGGAGCGGCGACTGGCCTTTCTCCCCGAGG
>JACQQK010000072.1 GCA_016207065.1 Nitrospinota bacterium | reverse complement strand
ATTTAATTTTAAAGCTCTAAGGTTGATTTCTCTGGCGCGGAATTTGCTATTTAACTTTCGACAGGTATTTCGTCTCTGAATTTTCCACCGGAGGATTCGCCTTGGACAGCGCCCTACAGGAATCGAGAATCGTCATTATTGCAGACCAGGAACCCAAGCCCCGGTCCTACACACGGAACTGGGAGAACGAGTTGCGCGAGGAAAACATCAGAGTCATGCAGGAGTTTTACGGGTACGGTTTCATGGAACGTTTCAAAAGCCCAGGATTAAAACTCCCGGCGCAACCCCGCCGCTCATCGTAACGCGGTCCGGACGCGGATTTTCCCGGCCTCCCCCCCTCCCGTACCGCTCATTCCGTTTTGCCAAACCCGGCCTGTAAGGCTATAATGAGTCCCGTGGATAAACCATCGCTCCGCATTTACCGTATCCGCCATGGCTAAAGCGACCCCGTCCCGGGCGTTGATCTCTTTCCTCTTTTCGGGCCGTTTGGAAATCCTGATTCGTTCCCTGGACGCGGCGTTTGCTCAAGAATATGCCCCGTTCTCCGTTCTGGTCGCCGATTGCCTGCCTTCCGGCCAATTCGAATCCATCATCAAATCGCGGTTCCCCGGACTGATCTATATCAAAACTTCCGCCGACACGGGCATTGCGTCGGGAAGGAATTTCGCCATGGGCCATTACCTGTCCATGGACTGCGATTATATTTTTCTGTTGGACGACGATATCCTGCTGGAGAGAGACTGCCTTGCCCGGCTTGTTTCGGCCATGCAGGACGACCCGTCCCTGGGTCTGGCGGCGCCCCTGATCCTGAACGAGGACGGCTCGGCGCTCTCGGCGGGCGGGACCTACAACCATGTGTTCGGACAGCCTTTTTTACTCAAGAAGGCGGACGTTGCAGACTGCCCGTTGGATTTCGCTTCCGGGGCCATTGGCCTTTTCCGGAAGGAAACGCTTGTCCGGGTGGGCCCCTTCGACACGGCGTTCGACCCCTACGGTTTCGAGGACGTCGATTACGGACTACGGGTCAAGTCCAAGGGATACCGCGTCGGCCTCGCGCCGGAGGCGGCGTGCCGTCACCTGACCGACTATTCGTTTCACCGGGAACGGGAATTTTATCTGTACCACACGACCCGCGGACGGTTGCTTTGCGCTTATAAACACGCCGGCCTTTTCCTTTTCGTTTTCGCGGCGTTTCCATGGATCCTGCTCCGACGCGTCGTTTTTCCCGTAATGAAGTTTTTCGCCCAGGGCAAGGCCCATCTTTCGCGGGCCGTCGCCCGGGGGTTCATGGACGCGGCTGGGGACATCCTCAAGGGCGGAAACGCCTTTTCCCGGGCCTTCAAGGGGTGATGAATTGGCCGGCAACCTTTCCGAGGACCCGCGCGTTTCGGTCGTTTATCCGACCCGCGACCGGGCGCATTTCCTCCGCCGTTCGCTCGAGGCCTTGCTGGCCAACGCGCGGTTGCCGGACGAGATCGTCGTGGCCGACCAGAGCCGGACGGACGCAACCCGGCGCCTGGTGGCGAGTTTCAACGATCCCCGGCTGGTCCATGTCCCTTCTGGCGAAACGGGCTTGTCCAGGGGGAGGAACGCCGGGATCCGCGCCAGCCGTTTCCCCATCGTCGGGTTTCTTGACGACGATTGCATCCCCGCCAGGGACTGGGTTTCCTCGGCGCTCGAAACCATTCTTCGGTTCCCCGGGTCCTCCGTTTTTATCGGCGAGATCTTCCGGAACGAGGACGACGACCCGGACAAGATCCCCGTCGGCCTGCCCGAAAAGCTCCTGCACTTGCAAGGCGCCAACGACCCCTGGCGCCTGGGCCCCACCGGCGGCAACTCGTTTTTCAGAAAATGCGTTTTCGAAAAGGTGGGCCTGTTCGACCCCCTCTTGGGACAAGGGAGCGATTTCCCCGGCGCCGAGGACGGCGACATGGTCTACCGCGTATTGCGGCACGGCCTCCAGGCGACCTACTCCAACGCCATCCGTTGCGTCCACGTCGGCTGGCGCAACGACGACGAGAACATTCAAAACGGATACAATTACGGCATGGGGGTCGGGGCGATGCTGGCCAAGTACGCCGCGTTGGGGGATTATTATCCCATCGGCGTCATTTTCCCGCGCCGGTTCCTGTTCCGGTACCTGTCCCTCCCCTGCCACCTGGCGTTGGGGCGGAAGAGAAATTTTCAAAGGAACTTGAAGTGGTGCCAGGGCATCGCCGAGGGCTTCCGGAAATGGCGCCAGGCAAGCGCCCGGATGCGACGCGGCGATGACGCCGGGGACGCCCCCGGTGGGCAATGCCGCCCCGTGCTTGCGCCGGAGCGGTAATGAATCGGGCGTCAGCCTGAGGCGGCGCCGGATCCAGCGTTCACGCTGGTCACCCTCCCCTAGCCCCCTCCCTCAAGGGAGGGGAGCGATTTGATCGTCAAGTGAAAATGAAAATTTCCGTTTTGATCGCCACGCGCAACCGTCCCGGACTTCTAAGGGCCGCGCTCCGGTCCATACAGCAAAACCAGCGGCTTCCCGACGAAATCGTCGTGATCGACCAGAGCGGCGACGGGACCTCGCGGGCGGTCGTCGAGGAATTCAAAGCCACTCTCCCGAACGTCGTCCACGAGCCGATGGCGCCGTTGGGGAAGTCCAAGGCCCTCAACCGCGCCATCGAGATCGCATCGGGTCGTTTTCTGGTTTTCACCGACGACGACGTGCGGGTCGACGAACATTGGCTGGAGACGTTCGACAAGCTGATCGCCCAATACCCCCAGGCGGGCGCATTCTGCGGACGCATGCTTCCGGAAACGGGCTCCTCCCCGGAAGACTATCTGAACCTCGTGCTCCGGCAGGAGCCTGGCTGGATCGACCGCCGTTACAATCCGTTGAACTCCGGTTTTGTCGGGGCCAACATGGGCGTCCGGCGCGAAACGCTGATAAACGTTGGCGGGTTCAACGAACTGTTCGGTCCCGGGGCCCTGTTCCGCAGTAACAACGACGGGGAACTCGCCCACCGGTTGGTCCGCTCCGGGACGGACATCATGTTCTGTCCCGAGCTGGTCGTGTATCATTCCGCATGGCGCAAGGAGAGCGACAACCGCGACCTCAAGTTCAATTACGCCTTCGGACTGGGCGCGTTCCCGGCCTACTATTTAAAACAGGGCGACGTCAGGCCGTTTTTTTACCTGTGCGCGAAGTTTCCGCGCAAGCTCCGCCGGCTTCTCATCGGCGTTTGCCTTTTGCAAAAAGAGCGCATGCTCGACGGCTACCTCCACATCAAGGGTTTCATCCTGGGGTTTTGGAAAGGCCTCGTTACCTCCGCCAAAAAGCGCCTTCCACAATGAACCTCCTCGCGCGATTCTACCGGGAAGAAGAACCGCTCCGCCGCCTGGTCCGCGACCTTGTACGAGACCCGCGCGCGTCCGTCCTCGACCTCGGTTGCCGGAAAGGCGAGATTTCCCGGTCGCTCGCCGAATCGGCCGGGCGCACGACGGCTTTGGACAAGGTTTATTTCGAGGACTGGAAAGTCCCCGCGCCTGGCCTCCGTTTCGTCAATGGGGACGCGCTTGCCCTGCCCTTCAAGGACGCAAGTTTCGACAAGGCGGTTTCCTGCGAGTGCCTGCAATATTTGGACGATCCGCGGGCGGCGTTGAGGGAAATCCAACGCGTCTTGAAGCCGGGGGGAATGTTGGCGCTCACTTTTCCGGAGGGGAACTGGACCGGCGTTTTTTTCGATCCGTATCTGCTGTCCGACGCGTTCTTGCGGGCATTGGGCTTGCGGTCGGGAACAAAAACCCATTTCCGGCCTCCGCGTCTCAAGGAGGTTTTGGCGTTCTCCGCGCCGGACTGGGAAACGCGGACGGTCTTGCGCCGGGGGACCTTGCTGTTTAAATGGGCCGCGTGGCTGGCGGAAAAACTGTGTCTCTGCCGGTCGAAATTAGCGGCGCCGGGACTCGATCGGCTGGCTGGCGGTTTGCTCGAACCCGCCTTCGGAATTTTATTCGCCTGGATGAAATTCGATTTTTCGCTGTCCTTATCTTCTCTCTCCTACAACAACATCCTCCTGCTTAGAAAAAAGACAGGCGGTCGCGCGCCTTGCGACCGGCCATCTTCCCCTGCCGGCGCTTCATGACCCAGATGGTGGCATTGACCACCCAGCGGAGGACGGTCGAATTGGACCAGTCCCACTCGCCCAGAAACTCGATCGGCTGGCCGCCAAAACCTTTTTTAAAATCGTCCACGCCCTTTACATTGGGGTCCGCGGGACTGATGACCCAATCGAGGTACCGGACCCGGTCCTCTTTCAAATATTGAAGCGCCTTGTAAACCGCGGCGTGCGAGGCGCTGAGCCTCCGGCCCCTGGCCCCCGTCGCCCTTTCCCGGAAAACCGCCCGGTCGCCGAACCTCAAGATCAAGCTCGACGAGACCGGCTCCCCGTCCAGGTAACCGGCGACGATCAAGGCGTTCTCGCGCAACCCCCGGCAAACCGCCGGGACCTTGCCATGATCGACCCAAAAACCGTCGGCGCGCTTGATCGACAACATCTCGCCGTACAGGCGCATGAGGTCCTGGACGAGCGCCTCCTCGTTTCCAATTTTCCATTGAAAACCGGTCCGGGACGCTTTTTTCAGGTTGGCGCGAACGTCGCCGCTCATTTTCGTCTCCAGAGTCTGCATGGATTCGCGCAAATCGAACCGGAGACCCAAACGGCTGTTGAGGTCGAACGACGGCTTTGAAAACGCCTTGGAAAACGCGTCCTCCATGCCGGGGCGGAGCGGGATGTAGCTGTCGAAGCGGACGAAAATTTTCCCGCCGAGTTCGGCGATCTTCTCCCCAAGACCGTTCAGAATTTCCTCGACGTCGCAACTTTTCCCGGGATACGAATGAAACAAGGGCCCGCCGGGCGACCAACCGATTTTTATTCTCCCTGGATAGTTCTTGATCAGCGTCTGCGCCAGGGCCGCCACGGAACCGTCGTCCCGCCGACATAGATACCGCGCGGGTTTCCAGCCAAACGCCCGCTGGCTCTCCCCCCATGCATGGCTCTGGTAGACATGCGCGTCCTCGCAAGCCAGGACCTCGCTGTCCCACGCATCCGCGCCGGAATTCTCCGATAAAACTTCCCACGTCGCCATTCGCCAAAACTCCGATTATCCAGCGCCTTCGCGCCGAGCCGGGTAAAAAAAACCGCGGTCACGGCGATTCTAACGGTTTGCAAATCCCCCGCGTTTCCTATATTTTAGACCTTTGGGACGGAAGGAGGGAATGGAATTTATTTCGCTTCCCAAACGGTCGGCGAACGGAAAACTTGCTTGACTCAGGGCAAATTTTCAAGAGCATGAATGGTTAAATGGGAAACCTCGGCTCATACTTTAGATTAAAACGATCCAGGAGGGGCAACAGCGCCACATGCCGGGTCCGATCCATATTAAAGCGGTTTTGGCCGTAATCGTTCTTGCCGGAGCAACCCTGAGATTTTTTCTGATTTCCGTCCACGATTTGAATGCCGATGAAATTTCCCGGTTGAAAGTCGCCGGGCAGTCCATGGCAACCATCCTGCGAGAACCCTTTGAAGGCGACGCGCCGGAACCCAATCCTCCGCTGTTTACCCTGCTTTTGCATTTCGCCTCGGACAACGAGCGGTCCGCGGCCCGAACGCGCATGGTATCCTTCATCGCCTCTCTCCTTGCCGTCATTCCGATTTATTTTGCCGGGAAAAAGTTGTTCGATCCTCTTACCGGGCTGTTATCGGCGTTTTTCCTGACCTTTTCGCCCTGGTTTACTCACTATTCGCTTGAGGCAAAGCAATATACGCTAACCGCTTTATGCGGCCTTCTTGTTTTCATGGCGTTTCTCAAATGCGGCGAAGAAATGAGCCGCCGGCACATGGCCGGGTATTTTTTTTCGGCGCAGGCGCTTTTGTGGACGCATTATACGGGGCTGTTTCTACTGGGAACGTTTTTCATACTGTACTTGATCCGGCCCAACCGGGAAACAGGCTCCTGGCTGACCTTGCATGGTTTCATCGCATTGGCCTACGGCCCGTTTTTGCTCGCGATTTTTAAAATACTTATCGCCGGGTCCACGCGTATCGATTGGATCGATCCCTTTTCTTTCGATGAAATCCCCAGATTGTTTTTGATTCACTTTCTCGGGCTGGACTATATTAAAAAAGATCCGGCATCCGCTATTTATTATTTTCGCATGGGAAGTTTATGGGCGTTTCGCATAGCGACGACAGTCTTGATTTTGAACGTTTTCACGACCGCGTTCCGCGTGTTCAAAAAAAGCGGCGCCCACCTCGTAACCCTTCCGGATTTCATAACTCTTGTCTATCTTGCCGGGCCGCTTCTGTGCTTCGTCGGCTTTTCGCTTTTAATACGGCCGATTTATCAGGCAGAATACCAGGTGTTGATTTATCCAGCCTTTGTCATTTTATTGGCCCGCTCGGTCATGCTCGTTGAATCGCGGAACATGCGCTGGCCGTATCTGGTTTTCACGGTCGGTCTCTGGGGATGGTCTTTTAATCAATATTAAGGAGGAAAGGCGATTTATTTCGCTTAAACCATGTCGCCGAAGATTTCCATCGTCATCCCGACCCACGACCGCAAAGACCTGCTCGAAGCTTGTCTCCGCGGTCTGGAGGCGCAGGACCTGCCGTTCGACTCCTTCGAAGTCATCGTCGTCATGGACGGCCCGGCGGACGCCGCGCGCGAATTTCTCGATGCGTATCGCCCGCCCTTTTCGTTCAAATATTTCGAACAGGAGAACAAAGGCGTGTGCGCCGCGCGCAACCTGGGCAACCGGCACGCCGCGGCGGACCTGGTCCTGTGCTTGGACGACGACGTCGTCGCCGCCCCCAAATTGGTCCGCGAACATTTAAATTCGCATCAGCGCGACGAAAGCCTTGGATGTTTTGTTCAGGGAGGCTTGGAACTTCGCCCTTCCCTGCTCAAGACGCCCTTTCTCCGCTACCAGGGCAAGTTGCGGCGCGCATTTCGCAAAAAGATGCAAAAAGCCGGGGCCGCGCTGGAGGACATCGACGTTTCGGGGGGAAACTTTTCCATTACAAAGAGCGCGCTGGACGCCGTCGGCGGGTTCGACGAACGCCTCAAGGGCTTGGCCAACACCGACGGCAACCTGGCGTACCGGCTAAAACGAAACGGCGTCCGTTTCGTTTACAACGGCCAGGCGCTCGGCTTTCTCGGCCATTTAAAAGACTTTGAAGAGCGTTTGCGGGCGTGTTTTCTCTATGGCCGGACGTACGTTATCATGCAAAAAGAATTTCCGGAAACCCTGTGGAAACATTCTCCCTGGGTTTACGACCGGCGGTCGCCGTTGAGAAATTTACTGCGTCTATACATTCTCCGTTGTTCGCGGAGCCGGCGGAATTATCTCTGGATCGAACCGCGCTTGAAGCGCGCGATCGGAATTTGCGAAGCGCTGGGATTGACCCCGATGGCGGAAATATTATACCGGTTGGTCCAGGATTTTTGCTTCTGGAAAGGAGCGGACGCGGAATCCGGCGGCGACCTGCAACGGTTTTATCCCAAAGACGTCCCCGTCCTGTGTTACCACAACGTGTCGGACGCGCATAACAAGGAGTACTGGCGGTACATTTTGCCTGTCGAAAAATTCAAGAGACAAATCCGTTGGCTCCGGGACAAGGGATACCAAACCGTTTCATTGGACGTCTTGTTCGATTATCTGGACCATGGAGCGGCGATCCCCGAGAAACCGGTAGTCATCACTTTCGACGACGGATACCGGGATTTAAAAACGACGGCGTCCCCGTTTCTGGCCCAGATGGGTTTCCATCATATCCATTTTATCAATTCCGGCAAATTGGACGGGACCACGGACTGGGTGCGACGCGCCCCCGACCTGCCCATCCTGAGCCGGGACGACCTGCGCGAAATGGCCGCCCTACCCGGCGCCGCCGCGGATTTCCAGGCCCACGGCAAAAACCATCTGTCCCTGCGCTCCCAGGACGCGCGGACGGCATTGCGGGAAATAAGCGAATGCGTCGGCGACCTGGAGTCCCTGCTGGGCAAACCCGTCCGCTATCTGGCCTATCCTTATGGCGAGCATGACGCGACGGCCATCCAGGCTGTCGCGTCCGCGAACCTGCGCGCCGCGTTTACGGTGGAGCCGGGACTGTGCCGTCCGGGACAAGATTTTTACAGACTAAAACGCGTGGAGGTTTTCAGCCACGATTTCTTTCTGGACTTCATCCTCAACGTGAAATGGGGATGGAGCCCCATCGCCGCGTCAAGGAAACGCCTCAAAAACATATTCAAGAAGCTCGTCCGTCGCCTCCGGTCTTGAAGCGATGCCCCCCGACGTCACGGTCCTGATCCCTTCCTACAACAGCAAGGACCTGTTGGTCCCATGCCTCGAGCATTTGTCCCGGCAGACTTTTCCAGCCGACCGGTTCGAGACGATCGTCACCCTGGACGGTTCGACCGACGGTTCGCGCCAGGCGTTGGACCGAATCCGGGTCCCTTACCGTTTGAGGGTCGTGGAGCAAGCGCGGAAAGGCAGGGCCGCCGCCCTGAACAACGGGGCCAGGGAAGCCGAGGGAAGGCTCCTGATCGTGATCGACAGCGACATCGTCGCCTGTTCCGGTTTTATCCAGAGCCACGTCACGGCCCACGAAACGGCGGACGTGGCGATCGGACCCATCCCCCTGTCCCCGCTCAGTCCGGAAAACTTCATGACCGACGGCGTCCGCGACTGGGCGGACCATCACGCGCGAAGAATGCGGGATGCCCGCGGGGCCTTGTCCAGCACGGACATTTACGGGGCCAACCTTTCCCTCCCTCTGGAGCTGTTTAAACAATTGGGCGGCTACCGCGAGGACCTACTGCGGACGGAGGACTATCATTTCGGAGAGAAAATCCTGCAGGCGGGCCTCAAGGTTTGTTTTTGTCCCGAGGCCATTGGCGAGCAGATCTACGACAAGACCTTTCCCGCCTGGCTCCGCGACTTTTACCTGGGCGGCAAATCTCAATGGGACTTGGTCCGGGAATTCCCGCATTTAAAATCCAAACTCAAGATCGGCCGTTACTATCCCTTGACCGCCGCGAAACGTTTGTTGCGGCCCCTGGTCGCCGAAAACCGCCCGGCGGGAAAACTTTTCATGGCCCTGGGGCAAACCGTCCTCGAAACGGCAAGGCAAGGGGGATTGCGCTGGCGGTGGCTCTCCAAGGTCCAGGGACTCATGGGAGATCTTTCTTATTGGAAAGGGGTTTACGACGCCGTCGGCGACCCCGCGCGGTTCCGGGAATTCCTCAAAACGGGTTCGGTAGAATGCGCCGGCGACTGACCCGCAACGTCCTCTCGAATTATCTGGGGTTCGGCGTCCATACCCTGGTCGCCCTGCTCCTCACCCCGTTTTTGATAAACAAACTGGGAAGCGCGCAATACGGCGTCTGGGTCCTGATAAACGCCCTGATCGCCTATTTCCAGCTTCTCGAATTCGGCGTGACGCCCTCCATCATCAAGTTTGTTTCGTTTCACCGCGCGCGGGAGGAGAAAAGCGAGATCGAGGCGGTGGTGGCGACCGCCCTGCGTTTTTTCGGCGGCTTGTCGCTATTGACGGTCCCGGTAATATATCTTCTTTCCCAAGTCTCTCCGGCCGCGTTCAATCTGGAAGGCGTCGATAAAGAGGTCTTCTCGCAGACCGTCGGCATCGCCGGTTTCGCCGTAATCCTGGCCTACTTCAAGAGACTTTTTTTCGCGGTGATCGAGGGACACCAGAGATACGATCTGGTCAATCTTTCCTCCGCCTCCTCGGCGTCGATCGGGGCCATTTTCATAGCGCTGTCGGTAATGATGGGAGGAGGCTTGCGGACGCTGATCGTCATCCTTGCGGTCCAAACCGCGTATGAGGTCGTTTTTGAAATCGCCGTCCTGACAAAAGTTTTCGGCCTTTCGCTCGGCCCCTCGCGCTACCGCGGGGACCTGTTCAAGCAAATTTCGGGATATTCCTACTACGCCTATCTGATCGACATCGCCGTCAATATCTCTTACAAGATCGACACCGCGGTCATCGGCATTTTCCTGCCGATGTCGTCGATCACCGTGTACGCCATCGCGACGCGGATCGCCGGTTTCCTGGAAAAGGCGGCGAACCCGCTGATCGACACATTCTTTCCCCTGGCCTCCGAACTGCACGCGGAGGGGGACCGGGAATCCCTGCAAAAATTGCTGGTCCAAGGGACGAGGATTTCAGTCCTCGTCATTTCTCCGGGCCTCATCATGGCCTACGCCTACGGGCCGGACCTGATCCGGTGGTGGGTGGGCCCGGAATTCGTCGCGGAGAGTTTTCCCGTGTTGCAAATCTTCCTGGCGGTGATTTTCTTTTCGGTCTTCGAATCCACCTCCTCCCGGATCCTGTTGGGGACCGGCGAGGTGAAATTCAACGCCAGGGTCTCCCTCGTCTCCGCCGCAACCAACTTGGGCTTGAGTCTCCTGCTCGCTCCGAAATTTGGCGTCGTGGGCGTCGCCATGGGAACGCTCGTCCCTTCCGTCGCCGGCAACTTTTTGATCTCGCCGGCCTATGTCTGCAGGCTGACGGGAACGCCGATAGCGGGATTTTATACGGCGGCGTTTTCTCCGTCCGCCCTCGTTCTCTTGATTTACCTGGCCTTGGAGTTTATTACCAACGGTTTGTTTCCGAATAGGATAATATCTTTTGCGTTCAGCGGCGTTTTCGTTTTATTGGCAACCGCCGCCGTGTTTTTCAAAATCAAAAGAGATGTCTGATTGGACTGACCATAACCCGGACCTGACATGACGATCGAACCCCAAGCGCTACGGGAGCGGACCGACTCGAGGATTTTCCTCGCCGGCGTGGGCGGCGCGGGAATTTTTGTTCTGGTCCTCGCTCTGATCGACGTGTTGACGGGCGAGACGCGCGATTGGCGGTCGATCATCAACGAGGACAGTCCCATCAACTCAATGACCGCCCTGTTCCTGGTCGTCGCCGGGGCGTTCGCGGCAAAGGTCTCCTGGCGCATCCTCGGACAAAGGGACGGTTACGGGAATCGGGCCATGAGATGGGTATGGCCTTGTATCGCGGTTGCCTTTTTGTTTGGCGGGTTGGACGAGTTTTTCGAAATCCACGAATGGATAGGCGCGCATACGCACGTGCCCGCGGCCATCGAAAAGACAAGCGAGGGCGGTCAAAACCGCTGGTTTCAAGGCTTGAACGCGGTCCTCACCCTATACGTTTCCGGGGCCTGGGCGGCGTTTTTTCTGGTCCGGACCCTATTGCGCCTAAGCGCCTATTCCTTCAATTCATTTCTTTACGGGCTGGGTTTCCATTCCATAGCCTGGGTCTGCGAGACATTTTTCCAATGGACCGAGAACCTGCCCAAGCCCTGGATCTACGTCGTCTATTTGGAGGAAACCAGCGAATTGTTCGGTTGCCTTTTTTTCGCGCTGGCGATGATTCTTTTGGCCCGCAATCTCGAAACCCGATCGCCCGGTTAATCGGGGCGGCCGCCCACCTCCTTTTCCGTCGCGGGCCAATGCCCAAGCATCGGTTTTCCCGGCAACCAGAAAACGTTGAATTTCCAAAAATTCCGCAAAAATCCCGGGAGTGAGAACCCAAATATAATGCTATTTGGCCGTTAATTAGTTAATATATAAAGCGGAAAGCATAATCCGAACGCGGTCCATTTGCGCTTTTTTACAAAACAACGATAACGATCGCCATGACGGAAAAAGTTGCCCGAAGCTACGGAAGAAGCGAAGCCGGGTTCACCATGATGGAACTCCTCATCGTGATCGCGATCGGGACGATCATGCTGGCGGTGACCCTCCCGATGATCTCCTCATGGACTGAAAAGAACCGGTTGCTGGGCGCTTCCCGGAAAATCGTCAACGATCTGCAATATTGCCGGCAAAACGCGATCTCCGACAACAAGTACTACAAGTTGGAATTTACAGCGTCTCAACCGATAACTTACGACATCAAAAAAAGCGACGACATGGCCACATGGGAAACCGTGTATTCGAACGTGTCGCTGTCGGAGAGTTCTCAATTCCAATCGTTCGAGGCTTCCGGCAACCCAATATTCAATTACAAGGGGATGACCACCGCGGGCGTGACCATCACGATCGTCAACGGCAATGGGGACGCCAAGACCGTCACCGTTACGCTGGCGGGGAAAGTTTCGTCGAGTTGAGTGTAACGCGAAACCCGAATAACCATAAAGAGGCTTTGACCTGGATGAGTTGTAAGGACCCGATCATGAAACGTCAAGGCTTGCAAAAACGCGAAAGGCCCGCGGCCGCTGGACAGGCGGGATTCAGCCTGCTTGAGATCCTGATCGCCGTCGTCATCCTTTCCGTCGGTTTGCTGGGCACGGGCTCCCTGGTGGGTTCGATCATCAAGGGCAACCAGATGTCGAGACACGTTTCGGCCGCCGCCACGTTGATGCAAGACAAGATCGAATACTTCAAAAACGCGGGTTACAGCGCCATCTCCAGCGGAAGCGAAACCAGCATCGACGCCCAGGGAAACGCCGGGGGGCAATACAACCGGTCCTGGACCGTGACCGAGGATGCGACCACGACCACCAAGACCATCGTGCTCACGGTGACCTGGCCTTTCAACGGGGTTACCAAGAGCCGAAGCATGACGACGGCGATTACCCAGTGAACAGGCGGGCAAACATGGTTTTCCCGGAAAGAATGCATCGGTCCCGGATATGTATACGGCAAGACGGCGGGTTTTCCCTCGTGGAATTATTGATCGCCCTGGCGGTCGGATTGTTGCTGGTTTCGGCGATTTACGCCACCTACATCTTTCAGAGCCGCTCCACGAAGCAGGAGGACCTGCGAATGGAAGCGGGCCAGAATGCCCGAAACAGCATGGACGTCTTGTCCCGCGATGTCCGCATGCTCGGCGCCGGGGTCCCCACCGGAACATGTAGCGGAACTTTGACGCCGCCGGACAAAATCATTTCGGCCACCAACAATTCCATTCAGTTCAGGTTCAACCTGGACGCCTATGTCACGCAGTTGACGGCGCAGGCGGCGTCGGGGAGCAATACGTTACCCGTAGTCAGCTCAAGCGGGTTTGCCGCCGGACAGCTCATTTACATCTCCGACGGCGTCTGTTGGGAATCCATGACCCTGGCCGCCGCCCCGGGTTCCAGTACCCAGATCAATCTGCCGACGACCCTTTCCAGGACGTATTCGGCGGGCAGTTCCGTAAACGTGGTCGATACGGTCTCTTACGCCTACGACGGAGACCCGTTGGAACTGCAACGCACATTGAACGGCGGCACGACCGAGGCGCTCGCCAACGATATCGACTATGTCCAGTTCAAATATTACGACTCGAGCGGGACGCAGATCGGCTCGGCGACCCCCTATACCGGCGTGACCCTGACCTCCTCGCAGAGAAGCTCGGCGAGGAAAGTATCCATCCTGGTGGTGGCCAGGACCAGCCGGGAGGAAAACCAGAAAAGCAGTACGGTGACCTATGAGGACGGCACCAGCAAGACGGACGGATATCACCGGATTTATCTTGAATCGGACCTGCAATTACGGAACATGTAAACGATCGTTTATCCGGTTACGGACCATGAAAAAAACGCGCTCGAAAAAAGTTCTTGCCAATTCCGACGGGGCCGTGCTGATCATCGGGCTACTGCTTTTCACCGTCATGCTGGTCCTGGGCTCGCTCTACGTGCGGAACATGGCCAAGGAAGTCGAGATTTCCGGGAGCTACGAGACCACCACCCGCTCCCTGTTTATCGCCGAGGGCGGGTTGGAAACGATCAAGGGCAAGGTCAAGAGTACCGTGAGCTCCAAGTTTTCCGCCAGCGGTTTCACCTCCGGCAACACGCAGGAATTCCAGGTGGACACCGCCCCCGCGACCGCCATCAACAATCCTTTAAACTGGGTGGACGACGCCAGTCAATGGTACACGACCCTGAACTCATCCACCTTGGCCCTGTCGAACGTCCTGACCTCCGCGAACGCCACGTGGCCCATATACAGAAAGGTGGCCATTGGAACGGATTACGCGGTCGTCACCTTGGAACGGCCGTTGTGGAACTATCAATATCCCGACACCATCCGTTTGGGCATCACCTCCACCTCGGACAACGTTTCCAATACCGAACTGTTGCGCAGGAAAGTGGCGGGGGTGATCGAGGCGGACCTCGACAACAACCTTCTGGTATTCCAGGCGTTCACCAATCCGGCGGACCAAACCTCCTATATCGACAACCTGTCCAACGACAACGTCGCGATCGGCATCGGGCAAGGACATCCCGATTATTCGACCACGGAATACGACTACGGGATCAACGCGGGCGGCGACAATGCCATTACCGGGATCGCCACATACGACAACATGACCGACCTGCGCGGCGCGGCCAGTTCCTCGGCAAAATACGTTGTCATCCAACAATGCACCGGCACGGACGGGGTCACCGGAGTGTTTACCGGATGCACGGACTACGGGGTCGCGGACGTCAACACGACCAACAAAACTTTCATACTGGGAGGTTCGGGACACGGATGCCTGTTCGGGGGGACTTATACCGCCCCCGGGGACACGCTCGCCGTCCCTTCTTCGCAACGCTATAAAGTTCTCTATAAAACCAGCACGTCCGTGACTTGTCCCTGAAACCCATGTTTGCAACCGGAGGAGGTTTTATGAAAAAAGCGATTCGCAGGACAAAAACCCTCGTGGCAACCTTGATTCTAGTTTCGTTTGCATTAACCGGGACCGCCCTCGCGGCCAACAATAACGCTTCATCGGACTTCGACAGCTCAAAAATCAAGATCAAGGAGTTCCGCGAAAAACGTTGATCGTTGTGCTAAGATGTGACCATCTCCAATTCAAGCAACAAGGAGGAACCGCATGAAAAAAACCAGGGTCATCATAATGAGCGTCGTCGCGCTGTCTTTGTTTCTTTCGGCCATGGCGATGGCCAGTAGCAACAACAACAGCGGTTCGGGCTTCAGTACCCCGCAAGTCAAGATCAAGGAATTCCGCGAAGCGCGCTGATCGCCGTTCGCCTCCGGACCTTGTCCCGGACTAGCCGTGCCCTTGCGATGTCCAGACTCAGGCGGGCGCCGTGTCCCTACGATTTTCCAAGGAGCAAGACCGCGTCTTTCTTGCGGGTATTCATATCTTTTGCCCGTAAATGCCGGAATTTTCGACTTGGAGAATTATCGACCGGACTTCAAGCCCGGGCCCGGTCGCGGGCAAAACTCAAGGCCTCGATTGAAATACTCAAGCGCCACATTCAGCCGGACCAAGGCCGCCATTTTATTTTCCATCCTGGCGTTCTCCGCTTGCTCCCAGGTTTCCCAAAAGGAATTGCAGGAGGCCGTCAATCCCCTAAACGGCAAGAAATATCCCCTGGCCATCGCCAAACTCTCCCGCCTGGCCGAAAAATATCCAGCAAACGCCCAGGTCAATTACTACCTCGGTTACGCCTACCTTAAAAACGACGATTTCAGGAAGGCCCTTCTTTACGTGGACCGCGCCGTCGAAAGCAATGGCTCTTATAACGCGCCCGTGGGCGATACGGGGATGGCCAATTTCCTCGCGGGCAACAGCCAGAGTTCCGGCGATCCTTACTTCCGTCTGGCCGTCCTGGAGATGGAAAAAATTCTTTCCAAGGTCCGCGGAACGATCGACGCCGACCGCATCCAATATCATTTGGCGCACTTCTATCTGATCAAGAAGGATTACAAAAACGCGGTCCCGCAGTTTGAAAAAACGATCGCCTCCCCTCCCGACCGCACGGAATTCGACGCGCAAGCCCGCCTGGCCCTGGGCAGGATCTATTTGGACAACCTCGAGGACGAAGGCAAGGGCCGGACTGAAATCCAGCTTCTAATAGACCAGTATCCGCAATCCATGGAAACGGCGGAGGGTCTTTTCATCCTGGCGGAATTCTACGAAAAACAGACGGCGGTCTTCGGCAAGAGACGCGACTCCTTGCGGGAGTTCGCGCGAAAATGGAAGGACGACGCCCTGTTGGGGAAGGAGGTCCCAGCCGCCCTGGAACAGGCCCAAAAAGATTCTCTCGCGTTCGACGAATTCAAAATCAAGGCTGGCGAAGGCTACAAAAAAATCGTCGCCAATTTCCCAAACAGCCCGTTTTTTGCCCTGGCGCAGGCCAGGCTGTCGAAACTTTGAAGGCCCGGACCCTTCTCGCCCCAGCCGCGGTATTTCTAGCCGCGTTTGCCTATTTTCACCTCCTGCAATTCAGCGCTCCAAACATACCCGGGTTCGACGGCTATTATCACATCAAATTCGCCGAGATCACGCGCAACGAAGGGATCGTAAAATCTTTTCCCTGGTTTCAACAGACCTACTGGAAGGATTATTTTGTCGACCAGCACTTCCTCTTCCACCTGCTCCTGGTCCCCTTCACCCATGGCGACCTGACCCAGGGGGCCAAGACCGCCGCGGTCGTTTTCTGCGCGCTGATGGTTTCCGTTTTCCATACGGTCCTGAGAGGCGCCCGCGTCCCCTGCCCCTGGGCATGGACCGTCGTTTTATCGATCGGGTCCCCCGAGTTCTTATACCGGATGGCCCTGCCGCGCGCCCCCGTCCTCGCCCTTGCATTGTTGTTTCTGGGTTTTTATTCCTTATATAAAAAAAACCGGCTCGGGCTGTTTTTCCTGGGTTTCGTCTTCGTCTGGCTTTACGGGGGGTTTACCCTCCTCGTCGTCTTCGCGGGTCTATGGTTCTTGAGCGAACGGGTTCTTGAAAAAAAACTGGACCGGCCGACGATCTACGTTTTCATATCCGGGATTCTGGCCGGATTGATCGTCAACCCCTATTTTCCGGAAAATATCGCATTCATCTACACGCAAACCTTCGCCGCCGGGATCGACCGCGCGGTGGAGGGCGGACAGGAATGGCTTCCCTATCGCTGGGAGAAACTGTTGGAGGACAACTGGATTCCAGCGGCTTTGTTCGTTTTTTCCTCCGGGTTTTTCGCCGCCGCGCGGAGACCCCCCCGGGTCGAGACCTCGGCCTGGGTTTTATTTTCCGCGGCCGCCCTGTTGTTGACTTTGGGGTCGAGGCGCTTTATCGAATACCTCGTCCCCTGCCTGGCCGTCGCTTCCGCCCTGCTGTTCCGGGACGGCTGGGAAATACTCCGCCAAAAATCCTTTTTCAGTTCCGAATGGGTTTCCCCGGCGTTTCTCGCCGCGTTCCTCATGCTCGTCCCGTGGCTTGCCCCGGACCAATTCGCCGCGGCAAAAAAAGAGATGGAAGACACGCGCGATCCGGAGCGCTACAAGCAGGCCGCCTTGTGGCTTGAGAAAAATACCCCGGGTTCGACGATCTATCTCACGGACTGGGACGATTTCCCGGAACTGTTTTTTTACAACTCCCGGAACCGGTACATCGTGGGGCTGGACCCGGCTTTTTTGTATATCTACGACCCCTACCTCCATAAAAAATGGATAGAGATCAATTCCGGGACGATCCGGCAGGACCCCTATCTCGTCTTGCTGTATTTATTCCGCACCCCCTATATTTATACCGACAACGAACATGGACCGTTCATCCGGCTCATGGAAGGAAACCCGAGGATCAAGCTGGAATACCAGGACGCCCATGGAAGAATCTACGGGTTGAAAAGGAAACAAGACTGAGGTCCTTATGGATAATTCAGGCTCTTCGGAAACCGTCCAGGCGACGGCGAACCGCCGCGACATCGGCGGCGCGTTATTCCTGGGGTTGATCGCATACGTCCTTTTCCTGTCCTGGTTTTCCTGGAAATATTATCCCATCGGAAGAACGCGGAGCGTGGAGAACGATTTTTTCTCCTGGTACGTTCCGGACGCCCGGAGAATCGTTCAAGGCGATTTTTCCGCGATAGAAAACTACCGCTTCAACCCGATCGGATACGCCGCGGTCCTGGCTTTCGCGTCCATCCCGACCCAGGACATGTACGCGGCGGGAAAAGCGATCTCGGTCCTTTCCGCCGCGCTGGCGCTGTCCGTCCTGTATCGTTTGCTGACAAGGGTCTTGCCGCTCCCCCTGGCGGCCCTGACCGTCCTGGCAACGGCGGCGAACCCCTATTTCCTCCAAGCCGGCTATTACGTGGGCACGGACATGCCGTTCATGGCGCTCTCCTGCATGGCCATGATGACGATCCTGCGTCCCAACCCCAGCCGGTGGAACACGGTCCAGGCCGGTCTGGCAACGGCGTTGGCTTACCTGATGCGCTACAATGGAATTTTTCTATTGCCCATTGGGGCGCTGGCGATCTTTTTGGGAGACCGATCGTCGAACGCCCGCTCGCGGTTGCAAAGAGTTTCGATCTATGGTCTCGCGTTTTTTTCCGCCGTCCTTCCGTGGCATCTGTTCCTGAAGATTCGCGAGGGCGCTTTTTTTTACAACGAGAACCGCTTCAACATGGCTTACGACCTGCTCCATCGCGGAGAAAACAAGGATTATTTCGGACAGTTCTCCGAGGACCGGTACCGGTCCCTTGCCGACGTGGTCTTTTCCGATCCGGCCCGGTTTTTCGCGAACGCGGTCCGCAACGCGTTCGACCACGTTTCCCTCTTGTCCGATCGTTTCATTCCCGAATACTTGGGAACTCTCGCGCTCGTCGGCCTATACGGAACCGTCAGGGGGTTATCGGGCCGGGGCGCCCAAATACCGCAAAGAAGGCTCCTGGCTCTGTCCAACGCCTGCTTCTTCCTGTTGATGACCTTGATCCACTATGAGGACCGTTACTTTCTTTACCTTACCCCCCTGCTTTCCTTCCTGTATGTTTACGGCGCGATTCTACTTTTCGCTCCGCTCATGAAATATCCCTCAGCGAAAATCCCGCGGGCGGCGGCGCTGTGCGGGATCCTTCTATACGCCCTGTTCCAGGCGGGAGCCTTCCAATTGCAAACGGCCAAATCCTTCAACGTGGAAATCCTGAAACTGGCGGACTTCCTCAAATACCTGTCAACGCCTTCCAGCGTGATGATGTCCAGGTCGTCGAACATCGCCTATTTCAGCGGCGCCCGGTACCGATTTCTTCCCGTACTGAAGGGGCCCGGCGAATTGCGCGCCGCCGCCAAATCGAAAAACGCCGATTTTATTTTTCATGCCGAAATCGAATCTTCCGCCCGGCCGGAGTTGGAGGGACTGATCCATCGGCCTCAATTCATTCCCGGCATTCAAAAGATAATGGAATGGAGGGTCCCGGCAAGAAGGTCCGCGGTGTATCGCGTTCTACCGGACGGCAGTCCCGCCGGATTGATGGAATTCAACAAAGCCAACTTCGAAACTCCGGAGGCGTGGGAGGAGTTTTCCAGTAAGTGGAGCCGCTCCGGGATCAAACGGTTCGTTCTGGAGGGACACTTGCATATCCAGAAACCCGGAGCTTACACGCTGGCGTTTTCCGGAGACCGTTTCACGGTAACCTTGGACGGTAGAAAAGTTTTAAGCGACGAGGGACGAAAAGCGTCTTTCATGCAAAACACGTTGGATCTGACCCAGGGGTTTCACGGTTTGACGCTGGAATTCGGGAAGAGCGACGGCGGCGTGGAACCGGCCGGCCTGTTCTGGACGACCCCCGATAACCGCAGAGAACCCATTCCCCGGACGGCCTTGGTCTTCGAAAGGACCATTGGACATCCCTGAAAACCGCCTTTTTCATAAGACCAGCGGTTTATCGACAGTCGTAGTTGCCCAATTTATTGGGCCGGCAAAACGCCCGGAGGAGGGAAAATCATGTGCGGTAGTTAGGAGTTGTGTTTACAGTCGGTCTCCCCGGTCAAGATATTTTACACGATTTTAGGCGGCTTCTTTGCCCTCCGGTTTATTTTCGAAAACGTATTTTTGATAAAGCGGCTTCCCCTCCAGAAACGT
>JACQQK010000071.1 GCA_016207065.1 Nitrospinota bacterium | reverse complement strand
GCGCTTCCTGTTCCGAGATTCCATTAGGGTATTCTTCGCTTGGTTGCAATAGATGCCCCCAACCGATTGTGCGTTTTCCAGCCTCATCTTCATATTCATGTCGTCGAAATTGTTCGCGCCGCTTAAGAAAATCTACCCCTTGTCCACTGGTTACATGGTCCTTCGCGGGTTTGGGTTTTTCTCGCGCGGGTCTGGATCCTCCTTGTACGGGTTTGGTCCTTCCTTGCGCAGGTCTGGGTTTTTCTTGCGAATCGCCGTCGTTATTGCCGTCTGTCCAGCGCCCCTGATCGTCGCGCGGCTGAGCGGGGTCATATTTTTGGATGCGGGTCCTGGATAGTCCTTAATGTCCCGCGTGCGTTGCGGCGCAAAGGGCTCATAACCGGAGTATCGATCGAGAGCGGCGGACAATTTCCGCAGGTTCCACTGGATGTCCATGGCTATTTCGTCAAGGCTCCGACCGGCGTTTTCCTCGCGTTTCATGGGTTTTCTCCTATGGCATTAGACAAAATATTCATTCCTCTCATCAGGGTTTTGACAAAAAACTCCCCCTATAATATGCGAACCCTACAAGCTAGTGGAGCGGTAACCGCTTGTCGAATAATGGATTTCAGCTAAAAACAGTGAGGTAGTGGATTTTGCGTAAGGGAGTGGAAGCGGCCTAAGGAGTCGGCGAACACCCAAGGGATATCAACTACGCACAGGACTCTAAATCCCTTCTTGTCCACGCAATGCCCGGTTTTAACTATTACATCGTTATATTTATTGTAACAATTTGATTTTAAATGTTTTTTTATATTACTGTCTGCTGGAGAGCTAGTGGCGGATGAAAAAAAGACTTTCAGGTCACATATTTAGGATGTGAGTCCTTGTTGGAGTCGTCAGCCATGAAGTCGTCTCCCCGGTTCAGCCCGAAAGAAGCGGTTGATCTATTGAAGAAATATCTTCTGGTCGATCCATCTTCCATGGTGATCGATTTCGAGAAGAGCCACGGGCCTTACCTGCATGACGCCGTGACGGGCCGGGATTACCTGGATTTTTATACGTTCCACGGGTCTCTGCCTATTGGGTTCAACCATCCGGGAATGTTCGCGTCGGATTTTGCCGAGGACGTCAAACGGACGGGGATTTGCAAACCGGCCAATTCCGACATCTTGAGCGTCGAATACGCCGAGTTTGTGGACGCCTTTTGCCGGATCGCGTTGCCGGATGGATTCAACCATCTGTTCTTTGTTTCCGGCGGGGCGTTGGCGGTGGAGAATGCCCTGAAAACGGCTTTCGACTGGAAAGTCCGCAAGAACCTTGAAAAAGGGACCAAGGACAAGGGGACGCAGATTGTCCATTTCAAAAAAGCTTTTCACGGGAGGAGCGGCTACACCCTGTCCCTGACGAACACGTTCGACCTCAACAAGACGAAGTATTTCCCCACGTTCCCGTGGCCGCGGATTACCTGCCCCTGCCTCAAGTTCCCCCTTACGGAGAAGAATGTGGAGGAAACTATCGCGCTGGAGGAAAGGGCCGTACGGGAGATCAAGCAGGCGTTCGCCGATCATGCCGGCGACATCGCCGCGATCATCATCGAACCGGTCCAGGGCGAGGGCGGGGACAATCATTTCCGCAAGGAGTTTTTCCAGGTCCTCCGTACCCTGGCCGACGACAACGAGGCGCTGTTGATCTTCGACGAGGTGCAGACGGGCATGGGGACCACCGGCAGGATGTGGTGCGCCGAGCATTTCGGCGTCATGCCGGACATTTTTTGTTTCGGCAAGAAGGCCCAGGTGGGCGGCATTTTCTGCAACGAAAGGGTCCAGGAAGTGGAGAGCGTGTTTAAAGTCCCGAGCCGCATCAATTCCACGTTCGGCGGCGATCTGTCGGACATGGTGCGGGCCAGGCGCTATCTGGAGATCATCGACGGGGAGAAACTGGTCGAAAACGCGGAGCGCATGGGCCGCTTCCTGCTGGACGGGTTGATCGATTTGTCCCGGCGCTTTGAAATCATGTCCAACGCGCGGGGCAGGGGATTGATGATCGCCTTCGATCTGCCCACGGACCACGAGCGCAGGATTTTCCACGCGCAACTGATGAAGGAGGGATGTCTGACCCTGCCCTGCGGGCCGAGGGGAATCCGCCTGCGGCCGCCGCTCAATCTTTCGCGAGAAGACGCGCAACGCGGGCTGGAAATGATTGGCAACGGCTTGCGGACTCTCTACGGCCGCCCTGTTGCGCCAGAGACGGCGAATCCCCCCTTCTCATCCGTTGGCCGGGAATAAGATCAAAACAAAATTACCGTTTGCTGGCAATCAGGTGGTTGCCGTCTTTGTTCCGGTAGGGCCCTTCGTCTCGCAAGTGGTAAACTTGAACAGAGCGTACAACGGGCACCAGCCGAGAATGCCCGTCAGCAGGGGGACAAGTCCCATGATCCCAAGGGCAACTCCCCATGGGTTCCACAGGAACCATCCCAAGGCGATCAGAACGATCCCCATCCCAATCCTCATACCGCGGTCCATTTTGCCTTCATTCTGACAAAACATGACATGCCTCCGTTATCGGTAGTGAACTATTACTTAAGATGCCGTTCGCGAGGAAAGGTTACATCCAATAGTCGCTCTTCGGGCTGAGCAGGCGTTCTTTCGCCAAACGTAGGGCCTCTTCCCGGAAAATCGTACCGCCGGTTTTGTTTTTGGACAAACGGTCAAAGATTTCAAAGATATTCCGGGAGACTGTGTCGTGGATCAGGTTTTCGAGGTAGGGGCGGGGACCCACGGCCAGAACTTTGGACCGGTACTCCTTCTCCAGGTCCATCTTGAGTTCGACGGCGCAACCTATGACGCCTCCGGCATTGACGATAAAATCGGCCAGGGAAAGGATGTTCCGCCGTTTTTCGAGGTAGTATTCGGTCATCTTGTTGCTGGGGTTGTTGGCCCCCTGGAGGATGAAGCGGCATTGGACGCGGTCGGCGTTGCGGGAGGTGATGGCGTCGGGCCGCGCTGACGGGACCAGCAGGTCGCAAGGAGCTTCCAGCAACCAGTCGAGGCGCGAGGGCGAAAACCGTTTTTCCGTTTTGCCCCTGTAGTTTGACAGTCCGCCGGGCAAAGTCCGGACGCGGTTCAATTCCTCCACGTCCAACCCCGACGGGTTCCACAGAGCGGCGTTGATATCCGAGGCCCCGGCGATCAAGGCTCCGGCGGCATGCAGTTTTACGGCCGTCCAGGAGCCCACGCTCCCGTACCCCTGGATGACCGTACGGGCGTCTTTTATCTGGAAATCGGGAAACCGGCTTTCCAGGGCGCTGGCGGCGGCAAAGAGACCGTGAGCGGTGAGACCCCATTGGTCGATGGGGATCCCCCCGTTTTGGACGGGCCGTCCGGCCGCGCTCCGCCTTTGCATCCCCGGTTGCCGGAGCCGGGAAAAAACGTCGTGGATTAATTGGACGTCGTTTTCGTCGATCCCCATGTCGGGAGCGGGGACGTATTGCGTCAAAGGGAATACGGCCTCCGCGAACAGGGCGACGAGGTCCGCCTTCAAGGCGGGATCGCTTTTCAAGACCCGTGGGTCCGCCGCCAAGCCGGACTTGCCGCCGCCGAAGGGCAGGCAGGAGGCGCTGTTTTTCAGAGTCATCGCCCGGGCCAGACGCTTGACCTCGTCAACGGAGATGTCCTCCGCGAGGCGGATGCCGCCGAGACCCGGGCCGCGCCGGGTGTTGTCCACGACCACGTAGCCCCATGTCCAGCCGCTTTCGGGGTCCAGGACGCGGACGATTTGTTCCGGCCCGTTATCTCCGGCTTCGGAGAAACGCCCTTCCGGTTTGTCCGTATCCAGAGTTTCGATCGTCAGTTTTTTTGGGAGTTTCAGGGAGGTCGTCATGAGGCTGTTCAGAGTCGGCGGGTTCGTAAAGAGACGATCGGTCCTTCCTTGAAAATAATTATACCAGACGTATTTGACAGGGCCGGTAAATTCAAATACATTTAAAAAACTGTTTTCCGGCTCTACGGAGGCATTTTTTCATCGTCACTCCGGCGAAAGCCGGAGTCCATCCGTGGCGTTTTTGCCCAAACCATTTGGATCCCGGCTTGCGCCGGGATGACAATTTTTGGGGCAAAAAGCCACTTTTCCAGTGTCCTGCTAGCGGTAGCGGAGGGACGAAGTGAAAATCCTAACGACCGGTTTTTGGGGAAATCCTGTCAAAGACTGGCTTTTGAGCCTGGTCATCGCCTTCGCGGTTTTTGCCGCGCTGTTGCTCCTCCGGCAAAAAGTGAGCAAAAAACTCGCCCGCCTGGCCGGGAGGATCAAGCAGGAAACGGGGACGATTTTCGAGGGGCTCCGCGAACAGACCAAGACCTTTTTCCTGCTGGCGCTGGCGGTTTACGCCGGTTTCCTTAACCTCGATCTTTCGCGTTCCCTGGAAGTCAAAATCAACCAGCTTTTGATCCTGGTGGTCCTTCTGCAAGCGGGGATCTGGCTCGGTTGGCTGATTTCTTTCTGGGTCAACGAGACCATAAAGGGAAAGAAGGAGGAAGACCCGGCGGGGGCGACCACGATCGGCGCCTTGGGTTTCCTTCTGCGCCTGGCATTGTGGGGCGCGGTCCTGCTTCTCGCCCTGGACAACCTCGGCTTCAATATCACCGCCCTGGTGGCCGGGCTCGGCGTCGGCGGCATTGCCGTGGCCCTGGGGGTACAGAATATTCTAGGCGACCTGTTCGCCTCCCTGACGATCGTCATCGACAAGCCGTTCGTGATCGGGGATTTCATCGTCGTCGAGGATTTCATGGGGACCGTGGAGCATATCGGCCTCAAGACCACGAGCGTCCGGAGTCTGTCGGGGGAGCAGATTGTTTTCCCCAACTCCAACCTGCTCCAAAGCCGGGTGCGCAACTACAAGCGCATGACGGAACGGCGCGTGGTATTTTCCATCGGCGTGGTGTACCAGACCTCCGCCGGGAAACTCAAGGCGATACCGGAGATGATCCGGGAAATCGTCGAATCCCGGCAAGGCGTCCGGTTCGATCGCTCGCACTTCAAGGAATACGGAGATTCTTCCCTCGGTTTCGAGACGGTCTATTACGTGCTGAGCCCGGATTATAACGTGTTCATGGATACCCAGCAGAGCGTCAACTTGGCGATTTTCGAGCGTTTCGAAAAGGAAAAAATCGAGTTTGCCTATCCGACCCGGACGGTTTTCGTCACCCCACGGAACCCATGAATCCTGAACGGCGGGAGCTTCGACAGCCGACTCCCCAACAAATCGACCGGCTGATCCAGACGGCCCTGGAGGAGGACCTGGGCGATGGGGACGTCACCACTGACGGCATTTTCAGGGAAAGCCGTCAGGCGGAGGCGTCCGCCGTGGCCAAGGAGCCGTTGGTCCTGTGCGGGATCGAGATATTTCAGGCGGCGTTTAAACGCTTGGATCCGAACGCCATTTTCCCATCGATCGACTATCGAGACGGCGACGACGTTCCCCGCGGCGAGACCATGATCGTCGTGCGCGGCGATTGCGCTTCCTTACTGAAAGCCGAAAGGACGGCGCTGAATATCCTGCAACGGCTGAGCGGCATCGCCACCCTGACGCGGAAGTTTGTCGAAGCGGCGAAACCGGCCGTCGTCCTGGACACCCGAAAAACCACGCCGGGACTGCGCGTCTTCGAAAAATACGCGGTCCGGTGCGGCGGGGGATGCAACCACCGCTTCGGGTTGTTCGACGCCGTGTTGATCAAGGACAACCACATCCAGGCGGCGGGGTCCATAACCGAGGCCGTGGCCCGCGTCCGCCAAAATGCGAAAACCGGGTCCATTGAAGTCGAGACCCGGACATTGCAGGAAGTCCAGGAGGCCCTGCGGGCAAACGTGGACAGGATCATGCTCGACAACATGGACGACGCAACCGTCAAAGAGGCGGTCAAACGGGTGGGCGGCAGGGCCAAAATCGAGGTTTCGGGCTCGGTCGACCTCCAACGTCTGGGCGAGTTGTCCAAGACCGGCGTCGATTATGTGTCCGTGGGCGCGTTGACCCATTCCGCCCGCGCGGTGGACATCAGCCTGAACTTCCTATGAACGTCGCGGAGGAACTGGATGGAATTTGAAATAAATGGGAATGTCCCCGACCGGCGCTATAATAGATGAGATGGATTTTTCGAGGAATTTGCCATGCCCTGCAAGGACACAACTTCGAGGATCACGGTGCGGCTGGACGGCGCGGACCGTTTGGTCGATTTCGATTTTTCAAAAATTACCTGTAACAAGGAAATAGGCGGGGAAACCGGTTACAAGGGATATTGCGCCGGGAAAAGCGTAGACGAGATATCGCGGATCGATTTCGCCGATTTGTTGGACCGGTTCGGTCCGGAAAATACCGAGGAACAGTTTTTTCTGTATCTGGAATGGGACGCGCTACGGACGGCCCTGGCCCAGTATCGCGGCAGGGACGAGGAAGTGGACGCCGGGAGATATCAATTGGCCTCCATATCCTACGACGAGAATGGCGCGGAGATCTGCCAGGTCATCCGCCCCCCCGCGGACCTGCCCAAGATCGTATCCTGCGCGGTCCGCGCCCGGCAACAAGACGCGGGAAACCTATCGAAAACTCCCAATACGAACGGTTGAGCGTCGGCCGGAACCCGCTTCCCGGCGGCGGAAAATCAAGCCGAATACAGTCTCACGAGACGGACGTAACCCTGGGAAAAGTCCTGGTCATAGGCTTGGACAACGCCGCTTTGATAAGAAAAATAGAACGCCGCCCGCTGGTCGAAGGGCAGGCACCAGCACCCGTTCCCGCAACCGGGTTCAAACGCCGGGTCGATAAACAAGTCGAGGTTGGAGCGGCCCTTGACGATATTGCCGGGGAGGTATAGTTTTTCAACTTCTTCCTTTTCCGGCAGTCGCCAGTCGTGGAATCCCAGGAAATCCTTCCGGTTCATGGAATCCACGAATTGCAGGGCTTCCTGAAAATTCAGCCAGTCGTTGACTATTTGCCACGAATCTTTTTTACACCACACGAGTCCGGTTGCGGTATCCTTCGCGGTACCGTCGCCATTGTCGATAAATCTTGAATTCTCGCTCATGGTCCTGTTGCTTCCCCTTGTTGTGGAATCCGCTGAAAAAACGGAAAAAAATATGTTATCGCATGCCCTTATCCATGTGAAGCTAAAATTGCGATTCTCGAGGAAACAGCCTAAATTATTATAAGGAACTGGATTTTATAGTCCAGATTTGATAGAAAAACGGTTCGAAAACCGGCTTGCAAAGGATCCCCGATTTATGACGCTCTATGTTTTCGAATGTCAAAACTGCCATTTTCTGTTAAAGCATTCCCTGGCCAATCCGTGCGGGAATATCTACGTTTACGATTGTCCCAAGTGCAAAAAATGCAATAAATTTCAGTTCCTGCGGGAGATGGACCCGCAAAAGGACTGGTATTCCCATCTTGTGCAAATCAAAAACCACAGGAGAAGGTTGGGAGATGGTTTGCGCAAGACCACAAGAAGAGCGGCGACGGAGAAAGAAGAAGCCCCCGCCAGCGAAATAAACTGAGGTTGCGGGATTTTTACAAGGTTCCGCGGGATGTTTTTTACGGACGTCTATCGGAGATTTGGAAAGGCGAGGTTGATTTGAAAAAAAAGTTGTGGGCCGTTTTTTTGTTTTCCCTTTTTTCCTGCTTGGCTTGGCAAACCTTGAGCGGCAAATCCGGCAATGCGTATGCCGGTCCTTTTTCCTGGTCCGGAATTCCGGCGAAGGCCGTCAATCTCGAGGGGCCGAACCCCGATTGCGGAGAAGAGGTCCTTCCGGTTGGATTCTATCAAAACATTTCCTTGTATTCCTCGATCGCGGGATTTGCATTGCTCATCCTGGGCATATTGGTCGACAAAAAAGCCTTGAAGCTTGGTCTTTGGGGCCTGGCGGTCCCCGCTTTCGCCGGATGGGTCTATGTGAACTATTTCGTGGATTACGACGCGATCAAGGAGTCCATCTTCAACTACAACGTTGTGGCCGAGGGGGCGCTGGCCAATATCGCCGAAGGCGAGGAACGCTACAAGTCCGAGCATGGGATCTACGTGAACGACTTGAACAAGCTATACTCGCATCTGGCCGGGGCGCACGGCGTGGACAAATGCGTCCGGATTCTGGATATAACCGTTCTCCCGGACTCCTGGTCGGCGGCGGCCAAACACGTATCCAGCCCGGAAAAAATTTATTGGGACGGGAAAGCCGGTAGCGCCCTTAAAAAAGGATGATTCGCCGGGAAGCCCGCAAGAGAAAACGGCGATCCATAACATCTTGACTCCAAGCCGTTTTCGCGAAGGCCGAATTCAATCGGAGTCCCATTGCGTCACCATGCCGTTGAGGGACACCATGCCGACGACCGAGTCGTTTTCCATGACCATGGCGTAGGAAACGTTGAAGTTGGTGAGCAGTCGCGCGGCGTAGGGGATGGGCATTTTGGCGGAGACGGAAAGGACGGGTTTCGACATGATTTCGTAAACATGGGTTTCGTGGAGCTTGCGTCTCCCCCCGATCACCTTCCGCGCGATGTCCTTCAAGGTCATGATCCCATAGACGTCGGCTTCGTTACGGGGCTGGATGAGCACGGCGTTGATCTTTTCCCCCTTCATCATTTTCAAGGCCGTCGAAACCTTGGTGACGCCGTCGATGGTCTTGAAATCCCTCATCATCACGTCGCTGACCAGCCGGTTGGCCATGGTTGTTCTCCTGGGTTGGTTTGTCTAGAAATAATGGTCCTTGGCGTCTTTTTCGAAAATGGGGATCTGGCTTTCCATGCCGATGGCGCGGTCGATGGTCCATGAGAAGGCGATCCCGTTGCCGTGCTTGTCGAAATGGGCCGTCTTGTGGATCGCTTCCATGATGTCGTCGCTGATGAAGTCCTCCACCAGGAACAATAGCAGGTCCCGCTGGAGTTCCATGTCCAGCCCGAAGAACGATTTCTTTTTATGGATGCCTTCGCCGCGGGCGTTCAGTATGGTGACTCCCGTGGCGCCCGCTTGCTGGGCGGCCTCGATGACCTTGTCCTGAAATTCGTCGTTGACCAGGGCAATGATGACTTTAAAGCGCATGGCGTCGGATATCCTTATAAAGAGTTTTTGCTCTTCGCGTAACGCTTCTCCATTTTTTCGGCGATCATAGCATAGGCCAGAACCGCGATAACAGAGAAAAGGCAGGCAAAGGCGATAAGCCCAAAACCGTCCAGCAAAGGCGACCGTCCGGGGATGGACGAGGCCATCCCCATTCCCATGGCGACCATGATGGGCACGGTGACGGTCGAGGTCGTCACGCCTCCGGAGTCGTAGGCCAGGGGGACGATGATCTTGGGCGCGAAATAAGTCTGTATCATGAGGACGACGTAGCTGGCGCTGATATAGACGTGCAAGGGGGTCCCCGTGACGATACGATAAGCGCCGAGCGTGACCCCAACGGCCACGCCCAGCGCCACGGCGGTCCTCAAACCCCAGGGCGAAATGGCTCCCGATGATATGTCGCGCGCTTTCAGGGCGACCGCGATCAACGCCGGTTCCGCGAGGGTGGCGGAAAACCCCATTAAAAAAGCGAACATATAGATCCAAAAATAAACCCGCGGATCGACGGCGCCGTCGGCCAAGACGGGCAACGGTTGCCCGCCGTTCGTTTTCGTTAGAAATGAGGCGTCGGTCAGTTGCAGGGCCATCTGCGTCCCCAGTGGGAATACGCATTCCTCCAACCCCACCAGAAAGATACCCAACCCGGCGATCACCAGGACAAAACCGACGGCAATCCGCCTGAAGCGAGGCAACGCCTTCCTTAAAGCCGCGACCTGGAAAAAGAATATGACGAGCAGGATGGGCAGGACATCCAAAGCGGCGCCCAATAGGGACGATTTTATGCCGTCAAACCAGCCGGTCCCGGAGTTCATCATCTGCCCCCGTAATTGAAAATTCCATACGCCATCACGAACAGTATGGGGCTCAGGCTGGCGAGGGCGATGAGCCCAAACCCGTCGCTGATGGGGTTCCGGCCGCGGATCGCCGAGGCCAACCCCACGCCGAGCGCGGCAATCAGCGGGACGGTGATCGTGGATGTCGTGATGCCGCCGGAATCGTAAGCGATGCCGATGAATTCCCGGGGCGCGAACTGGGTGAGCGCGACGACGGCTCCATACCCGGACAGGACGAACCAGATCAAGGGCCATCCCTTGATGATCCTCGCCACTCCCAAGGCGATGGCAAAACCCACCGAGAAGGCCACCGTCAAGCGCAAACCCAAAACGAAATGCGAGACCGCCGGAGACTGGTTTTCGATGAGGCCCTGCTGGATGGCCAATTGACCGGCCTTGCCGGCTATTATGGTGAGGGCGGGTTCGGCGATGGTGGTGGAAAAACCGATGGCGAAACCGAACGCCAGGATCCACCAGAAATTGCCTTTCAGGGCAAATTGGGTCGCCAGGCTTTCCCCAAGGGGGAACAAGGCGGTCTCCAGTCCCTCGATGAAAATGAATAATCCCGTAATGACCAAAAGGAATCCCCAAAAGGTCTTTTCCGGGTTGGGCAAAGGTTTCTGGATGACCAGGAATTGGAAAAAAAAGATGACCGCGATGATGGGCAGGACGTCAAGAAGCGCGCCGAGCGCCTTGAGGAAAAAATATTTAAACGATTTCAGCATTCCATCCGGACATGGGAGGGAGAGAAGCTAATTTTCAGGCAAGAAAAACGCGGGGAAATCGGGCCAAGCCGGACGGCTTGAACAAACGGCGGGCACAGGTCGAGCGGTGTGAGCGCAAAACGGCGCTCTTCTGGAGGGACAACCTCCAGACAGGAGATGGCGCTTGCGAGGATTATTTTTTGTTCTCCGCATGAGCCGCGGGCGTTTCCGCCTCTTTTCCCGGCGCTCCCCCTTGAGCCGATTCCGAACTTTCCGCCACCGCCTTTAAGGCTTGGTTTTCGCCCTGGCCTTTTCCTTCGGGCAGTTCTTCCGCTTCCTTCATGGAGCTTTTGAAATTTTTGATGCTTCTCCCGAAAGCGCTACCGATTTCCGGTAGTTTTCCCGCGCCGAAGATGATCATGATGATTACTAAAATGATCATTAATTCTGGAAAACCGATTCCCATCATAGCCAAACCCCGCGAAAAATGTTAAAAATGAATTATATTTCAACAAGTATATCAAAATTTTGGCGGAAACCAACCTCATAATGAGAGGCTGACCAGCCTGGAAGCGACAGCCTGGCTTCAGTCCCGCCGGACGGGAAAAATCATGAACAAGGATTTCATACTGGAGATATTCTACTCGACCAAGGGCGATATAGACGCCATCAACGCGGCCCTGGATGAAAAACTCAAGTTAAACCTGGTCCGCAAGATCTCGGTTTTCGAGAAGTTCGTTACAAGCCGCCTGGCCATGGACCCCAAAATCCTCAAAATGCCTCACATGGAGATCACTCCGGAGGAGACGATCTACCTGAGCCTGTATCCTCCGCTCAGGGAGTTGGAGGTCCTGGATCTGCGCCTGAATAGGATCGGCGATACGGGAGCGGCGGCGGTCGCGGTTTCTCCCGTCTTGCTGAACCTGCGGGAGCTGGACTTGCGGAGCAATCGAATCGCGCGCGAAGGGATCCAATCCCTGATGGAGTCGAGGAATTTTGCGAACTTGCGAAAACTGGACCTGAGGGGAAACAAGGCGGGGAGGGCCTGGGAGGAAAAAATATTCAATTCGGGAAACTTCCCGCGGCTGGAGGAGTTGCGGATAGTCTAGAGGCTACGGGACCGGGACGCCTTCCTCAAAGGACATTCTGGTTCTTGTCTTCCCCGATTTTCTGCACGATCTTGTCGGCGATCTCGTTGGCCTTGACGACGTAGCTCCCGTCTTGCAGGACGCTACGGAACTTTTTGACCAGGTCGAGGCGAATGTCGCGCGCCGCCGGTTCGGGTCCTTCGGCCTTGGTCGCCTCGGCGCGCGAGGCGCTCGATAACGTCACCCGGTCGGTCACGCCGCCAGACTGCGTTTTGCCCTGGTCCGCGCGCGCCGTCTTGGCGGCCGCCCGGTCAACCGCGGGTTTTCTGAGTATTTTCGATGTGGGGTTTAATTCGTCCATGATTTTATTTTCCCGTCCATTGGTTTACCTGAGAAGTTGCAACACGCCTTGCGGGATCAGGTTGGACTGCCCAACCATCGCCGCCGCCGATTGAACCAGAATTTCGCTACGGGTCAAGCGGGCAAACTCCTCGGCCATGTCCGCGTCCTTGATCCCCGCTTGCGCCGCCATCAGATTTTCAACGGACACGTTTATATTGCTGAGGGCCTTTTCAAACCTGTTTTGCAGGGCGCCGACCTTGGCGCGTTTGACGCTCAGGGTTCTAACGGCGTCGGTCAGATTGGTCATGGCGCTCAACGCGTTCGTTTGGGTATCCACCGAGGCGCTGGCGATGCCCAGTCCCGAAGACGAACTGGCGGTGAGGTCCGCTTCCGCGTTGATGCTGATACGGTTGTCCTGGCCCGAATTCAAGCCGATTTGAATGTGCACGTTGTTCAGCGCGGTGGCGGCCAGACTGCCGTCCAGCAACTTCTGGCCGTTGAATTCGGTCGTGTTCGCGATCCGGTCCAGTTCCTTTCTCAAGGAATCGAATTCCAATTGAATCGTGTCCCGCTCGTTTTGCCCGATGGTCCCCGTGGCGGCCTGCGACGCCAGTTCCCGGAGACGGAGGAGGATGCCCGCCTGCTCGTTCAAGGCGCCTTCGGCGGTTTTCACCATCGACATGCCGTCGCCCAGGTTTTTCCCCCCTTGTTTCAGTGCCCGCGTGTCCGAAAACAAGGCCTCGGAAATGGCCAGGCCCGCCGCGTCGTCCGCGCTTTTCGTGATCCGCGTGCCGGATGCGACACGGGAAAAACTTTGGCCCAACTCCTCGTTGTTGGTTCCCAACAGCCTCTGGGTCGTTAACGAAGGGATATTGTTGAAGATTCGAATAGGCATTCTTTATCCTCCATGACGCAAAAAAAGCGCTAACCGGCCTCCTACCGGTTTCTGAGATTACTAACGGCACAAACCTCCGATTTCTTAACATGTGCCGCGCAATTTTTAAAAAATTCGGCCGTTTCCCGCGACTATTGCAAGTCCATATATTTCAAGGGCATCTCTAAAAATTGTAGTTGCCTGATTCATCGGGCGCTCCAAAAGCCCAATAAATTGGGCAACTACAATTTTTAGAGATGCCCTCAAATAGAAATAGTTGGCGTGCCTAATTCGGATGGGATTCCGCGCGTAGCTCTCCAAATTTTCCCCTTTCCACCCGCCCAATATCCGGGTTAACCCGGATGGGGACGCATGGCAGATAGAGTTTGAGAGGCGTTATTGCGGATTTACTTGATTTAGGGCCGATGACGGGATGGCATTGGGGACAATTGCGTCGTCGCGATCTTGGGAGTAGGGCCGAGACGGGAAGAAACGCGCATTATTGGGCCTGACTCCAAGCGCCAACGAGCGCCCCGGGTCGCCGGTAAAGGGAAGGGAAAATATCTCCGCGCCTCCGTTTTCATGGATGCACGGAACGGTTGTAGACGGACATGGATCTACAAAGACCTTTTTAGACCTTGGAAACCGCCTTGGGAAATTTGGGCCAGTCTCCAAAATCGCCTGTTTTTAGAGATTCCCTATACAGTGATCCCTCCATCCCGCAAAATGCGCTTGGCGGATATTTTCACCACCGGCATCGCCGAAAGCTTTTCCATGAGGGTTTTGACGCAGGATTCGGGATTGCCGTTGAAAGAGACAAAAACAAGATCCCCCGTCACCTTGATTCCGGCGGATTGGAAAATGTTTTCCACCTCGGTCTTTTGCGGCGTCAATTTCTTTGCTGTATCCAAAATTTCAACGATGCTTTTTTGATAGTCCATGGTTCACCCCAATTCCAGAATGGTTAGTAGCCAGCGTAACGTCGTTCCCGGACGGCGCTCGACAATCATGAATCGCAGTCAAAGCTCAACATGCCGCCCCAACGGCGAGTATCGCCTTACTCCGGTTTTTCCCCCGTCCGCGTCCGGATCGTCTCAGCGATTTTCCGTAAACTCGCTGAGATCGATCTTGTGTTTGATTGCCAACGAATCGACTTCTCCGCCCACGTGCAAATTGTAAGCGGCCTGGATATACATGGGAATTTTTTCCTTGGGGATTACGCAACCGTGTTGGGGACAAATTGTATCGATTCCATGACTTTTAGCCAAGGCTTCCAGCCGCTTGATGGCATAAACCAAGGCCTTTTTGGAACCCAGGTACTGGCCAAGAAAGGTGGTCAGCTGTACCGGATAATCGTCGTCCGCGAACAGGTTGTTTTTGCCGGTAAACCCCCCGAAAGCGTCGGAACTGAATATGATTTTGGTTTTGACATCGTACGTTACCACCGTTCCGATGAAATGGCAATACGGAATGGAGGCAAACACCAACGTCCGGTCCTTGCCGAAAACAATGGTGTCGCCGTCGTCGAGCGGCAGAATGCGGCGCAGGCACCCGTAATGCTGTACCAGCACTTGGGCCTCCAACGGCGCCCAGATTTTGACGTCGGGGGAAACGATCTTCTCGAAAAACGGAAGGGCCGCGCACAAGTCGGGGTCCTGATGCTGAACTATCATATGCTTGATTTTCCGCGGATCGACCACCTGATGCACTTTCCTCAACACTACCGAGAAAAACTCCGGGCGCGCCGACCCCGGATCGATGAGCGCGGCTTCATCGTTGTCCACTACAAGATACGGGATGTTGGCAAAGCAGTTGTTCTTGTCCTCCACTCCCAGATGAAAAACTCCCTCGGCGATTTCGACGGCATTTTGACTGTCATAATATTTTTGTTCCATCCTCGTGTCCTCCTCGTTTTTTACAAGCTTAGGTGAACTTTCTCGAACCCTCTTCTCCCTTGTGTCCGTTATCTCAATAGGCGAATGTGTTGGCGTTTTTTTGCAAGTCCTCCGCCATGCTCAGCATGGCATCCGCGGCGTCGCGCGCGTCATTCGCGTCTGAGGCGTTGGTTTCGGTGGCCTTGGCGATGCGAGAGATGTTCTGGGCGATGTCGCCGCTCCCCTTGGCCGCTTCGGCGATATGCCGGCTGATTTCCGCCGTGGTCCCCGTTTGCTCCTCCACCGCGCCGGCGATGGTGTTCGAGATGTCGCTGATTTGGTTGATCACCATGGCGATCTCGCCGATGGCATCGACCGCATTTCCGGTATCCGACTGAATGGTTTTAATTTTTTGGCTGATGTCCTCGGTGGCCTTGCCGGTCTCCTTGGCCAGTTCCTTCACTTCGTTGGCGACCACGGCAAATCCCTTGCCCGCCTCGCCGGCCCGGGCCGCCTCGATAGTGGCGTTCAGGGCCAGAAGGTTGGTCTGCTCGGCGATGGAGGTAATCACCTTGATGACCTGCCCGATCTCGGCGCTACTTTCTCCCAATTTGCTGATGGAAACGTTGGCGGTATCCGCCAATTTGACGGCGGTGGACGCCACTTTGGCCGCCTCATGAGCGTTCCTGGAGATCTCCAAAATGCTGGCGCTCATCTCGCTGGTCGCGGAAGCCACCGATTGAATGTTTTGGCTCACCTGTTCGGCGGCCCGCGTCGCAACATTGGCCTCCGACGACGATTCGTTGGCTTGCTTGCCCATGTGTGCGCTTACCGTCTTCAGTTCGCCGGAAGCCAGACCGAGCGCCTGCGCGTTCTGCGCGATCACGGATATGCTCTTCCGCAAATGCGCGAGCAGACCGGACAGCCCTTCGCCCATCTTGCCGATGGCGTCGTTTCCGGAAACCGTCACCGGGCGGGTCAGATCGCCCTTGACCGTCGCGCTGACGACCTCAAGAAGGCTGTCGACCTTCATCGTCAATTCGCGGGCCTGCTGCAACTCGCGCTCCGCCAGGTCCTTGCTGTTCCGCTCGGCGGCAACCCTTTCCGTCACCGCCTCCCATGTGACCATCGGTCCCAGATAATCGTTCTGGTTGTCGAAAATGGCGGAAACCGTCAGGTCGAGCGTCTCGGGGCCTATCTGAATGAGGCTCTTGTAGGGAAGATTCTTGGGATCGGAAACGATCCTGCGCGCGGCGGCCGGATTTTTATGGAAGATGTCCATGGATTGGCCGACCATGGCGTCGGCCCGCGCCGGGAGATATTTTTCCAATTTCCGCAAAAGGGCGGTCCCGCCGGGGTTGACGTAGCGGAGGATTCCATTTCGATCGGCATACATCATGCTTGCCGGATTGTTCTCCACCATGGAGACGACGCGCGCCATTTCGGCCTCTGTTTTCACCTTTTCGGTGACGATTTCCCAGGCGACCATCGGGCCCAGAAATTCCCGGTTTTGGTCGTAAACCGCCGTGACTTGCAGGTCGATCCTCTCCGGCCCCACTTGAATCGTGGCCCTATGCGGCAGGTTGCGCGGATCGGACACGATCTTGCGTACGCGGCCGGGATTCTGGTGGAAGGCATCGATCGATTTGCCGGTCGCCTCTCCCATGTTTTCCGGCAGATGTTTTTCCAGTCGCCGAAGGATGTTCCGCGATTCGGGATTCAGATACCGCATGATCGAATCGCGGTCGGCAAACATGATCCCCTTGGGCGTGTTTTCCATCATGGACACGACTTTCGCCGTCTCTCTCTCGGTTTGCATGATGGAGCGCAGGAACCTCCGCACTCCCGCCACCAACAGGGCCACCAGCAACGCGGCAAACGACGTTATGCCGATCACCACCGCCAGCATCCGTTCGTTGTCCTTGACCTGTGTTCCGATGGGAGAAACAACCTCCAAAACTCCCCGCGCATCGTTCAGTTTCCAATCCTTTTTCGGACTTTCGGGGTGCGAGTTATGACAGTTCACGCAGGCCTCCGCCGTCAAACGGTCTGCGATGGCCACCCGTACCGACTCCTGACCGTCCACCGCCTCCACGCGGACGAACGTCTTTTCGGGATTGCGTTGGAGGAAATCCACCGCCGTACGGGCGAAATCGTCCAGAACGCGGTCCTTCCGGTGCGGGAACGGAAACGCGCTGTATAACTTCAAGCGAAGGCCGTTCTTGTCCTTACCCAACAACCCGCTCAGTTCGTGAACCATGGTGGCCGGGAGGGGAATCGCGTCTTCTTTCGCATGGTCGTACGAGATCGCGAATCCCCCTTTTGCCTTCACCTTCGCGACGACTTGTTCCGTATAATAGCCGCGCAGGACCTTAAACTGGTTGATCGTAGAAGCGGCATTGGCAACGCTGGCATTCAACGTATTGTTTAGACTGGCTTTGGAGATGTATGCGATGAGCGCCAGGATGCAGAGCGCCAAAATCCCGATGATGGAAAACAAGATTTTCCCCGTGTGCTTTCGTAGATATTCCTCCATAGCCGCGATAGACTCCTTTCCCAAACCGTCGAAGAGCGCAAAAATCCTCATTAATTCTAAGAGCGGTTTCGTCCAAATTTATTCCCCCAAAAACCCTGTTTGGCTTCCGAAGGCCAAACGACGATCGAATTCTCGAAACCCCTCGTTGGAGTCGCATGGGGATTTTCCTTCAAATTCCAATTCGGTTTTTTTTTCAGCATCGTTCGTCTGGGAAATCCGGGGGTTCCATACTCTTGGTTGTTTCGTCGAAAGGGGCGGCGCTCAACGCGCGAAGTCCTGGCGCGCGCTCGATAATCATGAATCGCGGCTCAAAGTTCGACATGCCGCGCCTATGGCGAGTAGCCCTCGATGACGGCGGCGTATCGCCGATGGCGAACAAGCGTCACCGAGCGCAACCCGGGCCAGGCCAATTGCCTCCGGGCGCATGCCCGGCGCCGAGGCGGCGTTACCCCGGGGACATCCCCGGCGAGCGGAGGGTTTTGGGAGCGAATGGGAATTGTATTTAAATTTTAACAAAAATAATGATGATTAATAAAAAATAACTTGCGTTTTTATAAAAAATATATATACTAGATGTGAATTAGTAGTCCCTCTTAGTAGAACCGCTTGCCCGGAACAACTCCCCCCTCCGGGCAAGCGGCCTCCCTCCAAACCGGTTTTTGCTTATTTCCGCGAGTTGGCTTAAATTACTATAAAAAATGCATGGCTGGCCCTCGGGAGGCGTGTTTTCGGTTGGCAAGGAAACCGCGTTCCTTCCAGGATTCGGACACGGCGGATTAACGCGAATTATTTCGTGAGGAGCGATCGATGGCGAACAAGAAGTTCAAGGTGGAGGGGATGAGTTGCAACCATTGCGTCGAAACCATCCGCAAGGCGGTTGGGGCGTTGGCGGGAGTCCGCAACGTCTCCGTGGACCTTGAAAAAAAGGAGGTGGCGGTGGACTACGACGAACGGCGGACGGGCTTGGAACTGGTCTGCGCGACGATCAATGAGGCAGGCTTCGAGGCGACAGGTTTGTAGCGGGGCGGCGGGGACTAACGGGGCGCTGAAAAAGTCGCCTTTGGCCCCAAAATCGTCATGCCCGCGAAGCTTGTCCCCGCATGCTTGAGGCGGGGAGCGGGCATCCAGACAACCCTTGAAAACACTGGATTCCCGTTTTCACGGGAATGACGGCAAAAGACTAAAAAATAGTTTTTCATGTTACCTGCTAATACTCCATTTTCCCGATTTTTATTTCCAGGGTTTTTTCGTGCCCGTCGCGGATTATTTTTATGGGAATGACTCGTCCGATTCGCGCGCTGGCCACCATCTGCTGAAAGTTTTTGGCGTTGGCGATCGACCGTCCGTCGAATTGGACGATGATGTCGCCGCGTTGCATCCCCCCCTTGATGGCGGGCGTTTCGCTGTCCACGTTGTTGACGACGACGCCGCCTTCCAATTCGGGCATATTAAAGGATCTGGCCAGGTCGGGGGTCAAGGGCTGTATCCCCACGCCAAGCCACCCGCGTTCCACCTGGCCCTTGCGGACCAGTTCTTCTCCAATGGCCCTCGCCATCTCGATGGGGATGGCGAATCCCACTCCCGCGCCGATGGCCGCCACCGCGGTATTGATGCCGACGATTTCCCCCTCGATATTGATCAACGGGCCGCCGCTATTCCCCGGATTGATGGAGGCGTCGGTTTGCAGGAAGTTCTCGAAGGTGGCGATCCCCAGGTCGGACCGGCTTTTCCCGCTGACCACGCCCACGGTCACGGTGCCGTCCAGGCCGTAGGGATTGCCGATAGCCATCACCCATTCCCCGACGTTCAACCGCTCCGAACTGCCGAAAGCGGGGACGGGCAGGTTTTTGATCGCGAAAATTTTCAAGACCGCCAGATCGGTGACCGGGTCCGTGCCGACAATTCTGGCGTTGTATTCCCTGTTGTCGTGCAGTCTTACATGGATCCGGTTCGCGTCCTCGACGACATGGTAGTTGGTCAGGATGTG
>JACQQK010000070.1 GCA_016207065.1 Nitrospinota bacterium | reverse complement strand
GTTCGAAGGCAAGAACCGGCTGGAGAACGTCAAGGAGCTCTATTCGGCCCTGGAAAAATTCGCCGCCCAGGACGGGCAGGGGTCCTTGAAGGACTTCCTGGACAGCGCCTCCCTGGTCTCCGACGCCGATAACATCGAGGACACGCGGGGGACGTTGCCCTTGATGACGCTCCACACCTGCAAGGGGCTGGAGTTCCAGGGGGTGTTCATCGTCGGCATGGAAAACGGCCTGATTCCCCATGGTAGCTCGATGAGCGACAACGAGGAGTACGAGGAGGAAAGACGGCTTTGCTACGTGGGCTTCACCCGGGCGAGGAAGAGGCTGTACCTGACCAACGCCCGCCGGCGCCGGATCTACGGTAGCGCGTTCAACTACCCGCCGTCGGACTTCCTGCTCGCCCTGCCGCCCGAGACCTTGGAAAAGGAGCCGGGACGGGGGGGCCCGGAAGCCGAGACGGCCTCTTGTCCCGGAAACGATCGCTCCGCCGCCCCGCCGCCTTCGCATCGCGACAGTCCGGGGCAATACCCCGTGGGGGCCAAGGTCCTGCACCCCGCTTTCGGCTCCGGGGTGATCGTCCAGAAGGAGGGCGAGGAAACCGATTTGCGCGTGGTCGTCTTTTTTAAAGCCGCGGGCAAAAAGAAGCTGGCGGAGAACCACGCCAACCTGATCGTGTTATAATTCGAACCTCCCCCTATTTTCAGAGAAGGAGATCCCATGCGTACGCTTTCTCGATTCAAAGTACCTTTTTGGGCGTTTGTTTGTTTGACCCTGGCCTTTGCCGTCCCGGTTTTTGCGGGAGACGCCGTCGAATTTTCCGGAGAAGTCAAAAAGGTCATCGCCGAAAAAAACAAGGTGGCCATCTCCGACCCCCAGACCAAGAAGCAGTTCACCGTGACGCTCGACGAAAAAACCAAGTTGTCGGGGTTGGCGAAAACCGGCGACCTCAAGAAGGGCGACAAGGTGACCGGGAAATACGTGGTCACGTCCGCCGGGGCCTACATGGCCTCCGAGTTGAGCAGGAAGTGACGATAACGCCGCCGCCGAAATGATGAACCGCCCCCTGGACCGGCGCGAAGGCATTTTGCTCGCGGTCCTCGTCGTTGCCGGTTTGGCGGCGCGCGGGGTCTATTTTTATCAATTCCAGGGCAACCCGTTTTTCGATTTCGTCCCCAAATCCCTGGACCAGACGGTGTACCACGAAGGCGCCGCGGCTTTCGCCGGCGGGGACCTTCTGGCGGTCGCTCCCGGCCAGGCGAACCTTTTTTCCCCGTTATACCAGTATTTTCTCGGCACGATTTATTGGCTGTTCGGGGTCCGCCTGACGGCGGCGTGGACCGCGCAGTTTTTGCTCGGCGTCGCTTCCTCCGTGCTGACCTATTTCATCGCCCGTCATTACTTCCCCCCCGTCGTCGGTTTTCTGGCCGGAATTCTGCTCTCCTTTTATGGGGCCAACTGGCTCTATGAAGGGAGCCTGTACCGCGAAGTCCTGATCGAGTTCCTCGGCGCGGCGTCGTGCCTTTCCCTTCTGCGCCTGGCGCGCAAACCCACCGCGCCAAGAACGGTCTTGAGCGCCGTTGTCCTGTCGCTTTTCGCGCAGGCGCGGACGAACGATTTCCTGCTCGTCCCGTTCGCGCTGGTTTTTGTCTGGAAAGCGGCCCTCGCCAAAAAAGAGAACGGCGGAAAACTGTTCGCGGCCTATCTGGCCGTTTTCATCCTGACCGCGCTTCCCTTGCTGGTCCGGGGACACGCCGTGCACGGCCAGTGGGGGCTTTACGACCTGGGCGGGCCGGAAACGCTCCTGCTCTCCAACACCCTGGACTATCCCGGCCGGGAATACTTCCACGCCGAAACGTACAACCGGTTTACGAAAGAGTTCCCGCTGGAAACCGCGCCCGTCGTCCGGTTCGTCGTGAAAACGGCCTGGGAACATCCGTTTGAAATACTCAAACTTTATTTGCGGAAAGTTTTTTACTATTTCAACAATTACGAAGTCCCCACCACCTATAACTTTTACCTGTTCCAGGAATTTTCTCCCGCGCTCAAATGGGCTTCCGTCCCGTTCGCTTTTCTTTCCGCCCTCGGTCTCATGGGTTTCGTCCTGTTCCGGGTCCGGGCCGGACACTGGACTCTCCCGCACGTCTTTTTCATCGCCAACTTGCTCATGATACTGCCGTTTTACGTCTCTTCCCGTTTCCGCCTCCCCATGGTCCCATTTCTGGCGTTGTTTTCGGCCTATGCGCTCTGGGCCGCGTACTTGCAATCCCGGGAGAAAAAATGGGCCGGGTTGTCGGCCATCGCGATTTGCCTTGGCGTTTTGATCGCGGTCCTGAAGACGCATCCTCTGGCGGAAGGCAGGGTCCGGGTAACCGATTACGCCAATGTCGGCTCGGCGTATTTGCTGAATTCCCGTCCGGAGGACGACGGCAAGGGGCTGGACTATTTACGGAGGGCGTGGAACTTCTCCCGTTCCTTGAAACCCGAACTGCGGGACCCCGATCCGGTTTTGCGGCGGTTGAGCGTGTATTATTTCCAGAAGGCCCAAAAGCTATATACGGCGGGCGACCGGGCGAGCGCGGCGGAAGCGTTGCAACGGTCCATTGACCTGGACTACTCTTTCCCGGAGCCGCATCATTTTCACGCCGTCGTCCTGTTCAACGATCAAAAATATCTCGCCGCGTTTTTGGAGGCTCTACAATCCGTCGCTCTCGAACCCGAATCGCCCGAATTCCACGCATTCCTGGGGATTATTTACAGCCATTCGCGGGAAGACCCCGCCTGGGCCGGGTATCACTGGCAGGTCGCGCGCGGTTTGTCGAAAAACGCGGCGCATCGGACCCCGCCCGAGGGACTGGAAAAGCTCCGGGAACGATTGGCGGCGCTTGCCCTGCCCACGGACGCCGTTTCGGGACCCGGCCTCGTCCAAATGCGGTCAGCGTTGAGAAGCCAGATTCAACCTCTCGCCCATTTCCCCTTCGACACGTCCCTTCCGGAATTCGTATCCAGAGGGTCCGTCACTCAAAGCGAGCGGTACCGGATCGGTCTGTACCAGCGTTTGGTCCTTGGAGAGGAGGAGCGCGCGGCGGAAATCCACTACCAGTTGGGCCTGCTCCATTGGAAGGAGTCGGGAAACGAGCGGGCCGCGTTTTATTACTTCCGCAAGGCCCGCGAACTCGGAGTGGATTCCCGGGAATTTTCCGCGCTGTTCGCCGGCATGGCAGGCAGGCGAAGCTCCGCGCCGGTCCCATGACGGGAGTTGAAACGCGGGAGAAAAAACATGGATAAATTAATGGCAATTTGCGGAGAGAAGCGCTAAAAAGAAAAGACCCATTTTTCAATTGCATTCCAATTTCCCGCAACCGGAGGGTGAAACGATGCTTCCCGGAGAACGGCCAGATCGTCCTGAGAGGGGCGTCCGCCAGCGTTATCTTTTCTTGTTCGTATCGTTCTTTTTACTGCTGGGGACGGCGGGACCGGCGGACCTCGCGAAAACGGAAACGATATTGGTCCCGGCGGGGGAATTCACCATGGGAAGTTCGGAAAAGGACATCGATTGGACCGTCAAGACGTTTTTCTCGGAATCGAAAGAATGGTATCAGGACGAGACCCCGTCGTTTAAAATCGTCCTGAACGAATTCCATATCGACAAGTACGAGGTGACGACGGCCCAATACCGGGTTTTCATGGAAGCCGTCCGGCGCCCGGCGCCGAAATTTTCGGACCATGCGAAACATAACGCCCCGGACCAGCCGGTCGTGGGCGTCGCCTGGCAGGACGCCAGCGATTATTGCCAGTGGGCCGGCAAGCGGTTGCCCACCGAGGCGGAATGGGAAAAAGCCGCGCGCGGGACGGACGGCCGCATTTACCCGTGGGGCAACGACATCGACGACACCAAGGCCAACGTGCGCGGCATGGCGGACAAGTTCCGCTATGCGGCGCCCGCGGGAAGTTTCCCCCAGGGCGCGAGCCCCTATGGCGTACACGACATGTCGGGGAACGTCTGGGAGTGGACCTCCAGCTGGTACCTGCCCTATCCGGGCAACAAGCACGAAAACGAAAATTACGGCGAGAAATACAAGGTCATCAAGGGGGGGTCGTGGAACTCCAACATGGACCTGGCGCGCGTTGCCTTGCGCGGCAAGGCCCCCCCGGACCAACAGCAAAACTACATCGGTTTCCGTTGCGCCGGACCGCGGTCCGATTGAACGGTTGCCTTCAACGCGGGAGAAAATATTTTCATGAGCGCTATTTTGAAAGTCGTTGTTCCTTCGTTATTGTTTTTCATCCTGAACCAGGCCGCCCCCGCCTATAACGGCGCCCCGCCCGCGCACAAAGCGGGAGAAAAGGCCCCAAATGGGCATGGACACTACGGCAGGCCCAAGGGCCCGCCCGCCGATATTCCCGCCCACATCCAGGAACGCACCAGCCCCGACCGCCTGGCCGTCAATCTGAATAACTCCCAGGTCGGCATCCGCGGCATGATTTTCATGGCCAACTCCCCGCTCTTCAAGGACCTCGCCTCCATGGCCCTGAAGGGAAATCTTCTCGAGGACGAGGGGACGAAGGTCCTGGCGGAATCGGCGAACTTCAAGAACGTGGAGTTCCTTTCCCTATGGGACAACAAGATCACCGCCATGGGCGCGAAACAGATCGCCAACTCGCGGAACCTTTCCAACCTCAAGGAACTGAACCTGGCGAAGAACGAGGTCGGCGACGCGGGCGCGGTAGCCCTGGCCCAGTCCTCCAACCTGGACAAACTGGAAACGCTGGACTTGAGTCAAAACGATATAACGGACGCCGGGGCCGTCGCCCTCGCCAACTCCCCGCATCTGTCCAACGTGAAACGGCTGGAACTTTATAAGAACAAGATCGGCCCCGAAGGCATAAAAGCCCTGCTCCAGTCCAAAACGCTGGTGAACCTGGAATATCTCGAACTCGTGCAGAACTCCGTCGACCTCGACACGGCGATGGTTTTGGAAAAGGCCGCGACCCTTCCCAAACTCACTTTCTTGTCGCTTTATTGACCGGCGTGACGCCGGGTTCAATGCCGCCTCAGGCTGGCGCCGAGGCGGAAAGAGCGCTCCGGCGATCGCGTCAGCGTCATCGCCGCGTCGCCCGCCGGGGGTATCCCCGGCGGCTACTTGCCGAGCAGGACTTTCCGTTGGTTCAGGGGATTGACCGGCCGCGCGTTGAAGTGGACCCGCTTTTTAAACGCCTCGATTTGCTCCCCGGAGACCTCGACCGGCGTCGATAGAACATGCCAGCTCACCCCTTCGCTACAAGGAGGGGTCGTGAGCGATCCGGAATAACTGAAACGGGTCCCGGGGGCCGCCGGCAGAAGGTCCCGCGCGTTGATGGATACGGTTTTTACGACCGCCTCCTTGTCGACTTCATCGGGGAGATGTCCCCAGATTTTTTCCAAGGCCGGGTGGGTCTTGCCTTTTTTCATGAAAACGCCCACTACGGCGAGTTCGCCTTTGTCGTTTTTATGGACCAGATGCAACTCCATGTCGAAGGCTTTCCCGGCCGCCCAATGCTCGCTGGGAGCGTGAAAATGAAACTGCGCCAGCCGGTACTCCCCGCCCCCTATCTTGACCGAGCTCCCCGGCTCGTAATTGACCTGGATCGTGTGGCCGTTGTTGACGATCCTCAAAGGCGAGTCTTTGTAGGCGAATTCCAGCGGGTCCAGCCGCGATTCGGCGCCGCCCGCGAGATCGACCGGGGACTGGCCTTTTCCCTTCTTGCAGAGTTCGAATTCCGCCTTTAAATCCCCCCAATGCTCGGGACCCGTTCCCCCCTCATAACTCCAATGGGCCTCATGTCCATGAACGGCGGCTTCCCTGGCAAAACCTAAATCGGCGGGGCTTCCCGCCCAAATCCACAGCGCGGCAAACGCGGGCCAAAACCTGGTTTTGATGACAGACATGCTTTTTCTCCCTCAAGGTTGTGCGTTTTAGAACAGGACGGGGAACAATATACGCTATAAGGAAAAGGGAGGAAACCGGTTTTTGCTTTGCGATTTTCCAAGGCTTGCGAAGGCGGGGAGACCGCCTTTTTAAAACTCGATCCGGGAGGGGGAGTAGCGTCGGCCCGCCGCTGTCAGGCTGGATAGGCGGGGACCACTTCGATGATCACGAATTTGCCCAGCTTCTCGTCGTTGCCGGGATTCGAGGAGTAGTAAAGCCGGTAGGAACCCGCCTTGTTGAACCCCAGCTTGAACGATTCCCCGGCGGGCAACTCGGCGATGCCCAGAACTTCCTTTTCCGCGTTCATATTGATCAAGGAAACGCGGTAAACGGGAGCGCCGACGCCGTTTTTAACGCTCAAATCGTTGCCCTTCAAAACAACGAGGCGATGGGTCTCCGAATCGGGATGCTGGAGGAGCAAGGTTTGCAGTTCGGCCCCCGCCTCCCTGACCGTCAAGAACAGGAGGCAAAGACAAACCGTCCAAAAAGCGATTTTTTTTCCGCTGAACCTCGAGGGACCTTTTTTGAGATCGTTCATAAAACTCCCTTCCGTTGGCCTTGATACAGTAGGAATTTAAAACGCAAAGCGCTTTTGCCAAATTCCCATGGAAGTTTACCGAACGACGGTGAATGGCGGTATCGGCCAAACGCTCTATTTTTACTAGGTATAAACCCCTCGCGACATAAGAAGCGTCCCTATGCGCGGGAGTAGAGGATGGGCTAAATCGAACGGGTCAGCGACGCCTGAACGGTGTTGTGGAGGTAGGAATAACCTTCGCCTTCGCCGGCATGGGAGTCGGAGTAAGTCAGGACGATGTCCACGATTTCGGGCAGAATTTTTTTAAAAACCTTGACCAGATAGGGATCAAAAGATATCCCGGTCTGGTTCTCGATCTCGGTCATGGCCTCCTTGACGCTCCACGCTCTTTTATAGGGTCGTTTGCTGATCAGGGCGTCAAAGACGTCGCACAGTCCGACCACCCTGCCGATGATCGGAATGTCCTCATGCTTCAGGCCGATGGGATAGCCCGACCCGTCCCATTTCTCGTGATGCGTCATGGCAATGGTATAGGCCATTTGGATCAACGGCGAGACGCCCGCGGCCAGGATCTGGCCCCCGATCGTGGTATGGCTTTTCATGATGTCCCATTCCGCCCCGACAAGTCTTCCGGGCTTGAGGAGGATCTGGTCGGGGATGCCTATTTTCCCCACGTCGTGCATCGGGCTCGCATGGAGGGTCAGTTTCCATTCCGATTCGGCCATGCCGAGCGCCTGGCCCAGCCGGGCCGAGCAATGGCTCATGCGGACGATGTGCTGGCCCGTCTCGTTGTCGCGGAACTCCGACGCGCGCCCCAGCCGTTGGATCACGTCGAGCCGCGTCCGTTCCAGTTCCAGGGTCCGCTCCCGCACCTTTTCCTCCAGGTCCCGGTTTTGATCGCGGATCTGGTTGTGCAGGAGACGCACCTCCAACATGTTGCGGACGCGCGTGAGCCCCTCCGACCAATCGAAAGGTTTGTTGAGAAAGTCCCTGGCCCCCGCCTCCAACGCCCGCAAACGCGTGGCCTGGTCCCGTTGCGCGGTCAATATCAAAATGGGCAGATAATCCTCGCCGACGGCGGATTTCAGTTGCGCCATCACCTCGAACCCGTCGCAGTTGGGCATCTTCAAATCAAGCAGGATCAAATCCGGGAGGAATTGCAAGTAGGTATCCAATGCCAGGCGGCTGTCGGAGATCGACTTGACGTTCTCGAATCCCGCGCCGCGAAACAACCTTTCCAGAATCAAAAGATTGCCGCGCTCGTCGTCGATGATCAGGACTTTGGCTTGCTCTAACGATTGTTTTTCCATGGGGGATTCTCTCCGTACCGCGAGTGCGTTTCCGTCCTTGCCGCACGGCTTCAAGGGAGCCTATATAGATTTACACTGACATTTAATATAATAATATTTTCCAGACAACAAGTCAAACAATAATAACGGTCAGGACAAATCCCCAGAAAAAAGCGCGGGCGGTTTTTTGCCAACCGATTGAATTATTTAATAAAAGGCCCAACGAGGGCGTGGTATGCCCGGCTCGCCAGGGCCAGCGCCTTGTTTTTCACGAAGGTCTTTTTATCAAATAACCGGTCGTGGGTTTCCATGAGCAGACGGGGGATGTTCAGATTTTCCGGACACCGCGGCAGGCATTCGCCGCACTCGGTGCAGTGAGACGCGAAATGGCCGGGGAACCAGTGTCCTTTTCCCTCCAGCATGTTGTACCGGTATTTCCCAAAGCCGTCCATGTCGTATGCCAGGAGGAGGTTCCGGAAGCGCAGGATCTCCGGAATGTTGATGTCCTCCGGACAAGGCAGGCATTCGCCGCATAACGTGCACAGGCCAGGGACCAAATTCAACGGCGCGTCCATCCGGGTCTTTATGGGTTTGTCTTTCTCATGCGGATACGGGCCACCGTTCAGGATTTTCAAGTTCTGCTCGAAATGTTCCGGGGCGTGCATGCCCATGCTCAGGGTCGTAATCCGCGGATGGCCCAGGCAAAACCGGCCGTTGAACTGGATGGGGGTCAACGGGGCGCAAAGCCGTTTCACTTTTTCCGACGGGTCCCAAAGCATGCCTCCCTTTTCGTTGGGGGAAATGATGAATATCCCCAGGTCCTTCTCGCCCGCCAGCTGTATGGCGGGCCAGTTGCGCTGGAAGAAATAATAGTAATGAAGGTTGACGAAACTGAAGAGCCCCGTGCCGATGGCTTTCAAGATCAGGTCCAGGGGGCCGTGGGTGGAGAAACCGACGTGCCGGACCAGGCCCTCTTCCTTCAGGCGAAGGAGGGTCTCCACGGGGCCGCCTTTCGCCACAGCGGCCTGAAACCGTTCTTCGTTGTTGATCCCGTGCCATCCGTAAAAATCGACATGGTCCAGTTGCAGGGCCTTGAGCTGGGATTCCACAAGCCCGCGGGTCTCCCCGCCCGTCATGGGCGAGCCCTTGGTCATCATCTTGAACCGGCCTCGCGGGACCTTCAGTTCCTTGAGCGCCACGCCGTACAGATGCTCGCTCTTCATGTAACCGTGGGCGGTTTCGATGTGGTTGATCCCCTCGGCCAACGCCTGCCGGAGGGTTTCGACGCAGTTTTGGACGGATTCCCTGGGAAGGCGGTCGCGCGGCGGGTTCCAGCCGTGCTTGAAACGCATGCCGCCCAGCGTGATGACGGAAATGCTTTCGTTGGTTTTCCCGAAACGACGGTATTCCATGGATGGCTTGACGATATCGGTCTGGCAAGGGCAGACAGGTTGGAGATAACGGAACGGGAGCGGTTTGCCCGAGAAAACGTACCGGGCCTTGCATTTTTATGCTAAATAATGGGCCGAGGTTAGTCAACGAATGGTTTGCGTTGGCCCCCCCGCGCCGCGGACCGCGGACGAGAACCCGCATGGGTCCGGGGACATCTCTTGAAAGCGCGACACAGAAAATGCCGACGACATTTCCCCAAGGGATGAAAAAAATCGACGCCATCTGGGCCGTGCTTTTTCTGGCCCTGGCGACGCGCGCCGCCTATTTTTGGGAATACCGCGGCAACCCTTTTTTCGACTTTATCCACGACGCCGCGGATGCCGTCAATTTCGACATCGCGGCGCGAAATTTCGCCTCCGGCGATTGGCTGGCCCTGTCTCCCAACAATAGTTTTTCTCCCCTCTATAAATATTTTCTCGGACTTATTTACTGGGTTGCGGGCAGAAATCTCCCCTTGGTCTGGGCGGTCCAGTTCGCGCTGGGCGCGGTCACGGTCGTTTTAATATTTTTAATCGCCCGAAAACTTTTCAATCCTCTTTCCGCCTGGTCGAGCGCCATTTTGTATAATTTTTACGGCCCGGCGTTGATGAAGGAAGGGGTGATGTTGCGGGAGTCGCTCGGTTGCTTCCTGGGGGTTTGGTCCCTGTACCTCCTGCTGGGAGTGAAGGAGCGGCGCGATTGGCCTTACCTGACTGGAACGGGCCTCGCGGTTTCCCTCTTCATTCAATGCCGTCCCAACGTCATCCTTGTCTTTATTGCCGCCCTCCCTTTTTTGCTTTATAAAGCGAAAAGGGAGGACATTCTGACGGGATTTCGCCTGGCCCTTCTCGCCGTCCTTTTTTCCATCCCTCTTCTGATCCAAAGTTGCTTGGCAAACAAGAAATTCGTCTTCTTCGACGCCAGCGGGACCCTGACCTTCGTCTTCGGCAACCAACCGGATTATCTTGGAGCCGGTTTCCAAAATCTCCCGGGAATATTTGGAAAAAGTTATACGGAAGCGTTTCGTTTGTTTTTAAGCGACTTTTTTAACCGTCCGCTGGACATGGCCCTGCTCTATGTCCGGAAAGCGTATTTTTTCCTCAATGCCTTCGAATACCCCAGCAATTATTACTTCGACATTTTCCGTGAATTTTCGGTTTTACTGAGAAATCCCTTGTCGAATTTTTCCATTATCTCCTCCCTCGGCCTTGTGGGGATGGTTGTGGGACTCAAGGAATTCCGCCGGTTACGGCTCCTGTATGCGTACGCGATCGGCATGAGTCTTTCGGTGATCGCGTTTTATTATGTCAGCCGGCTACGCATTCCGGCGGTCCCGTATTTCGCGTTGTTCGCCGGATTGACGTTGGACCGCATCTGGCTGTGGACGCGCGCCCGCGACTACCGGGAGGCGGGGATTGCCCTGGGCGTCGCGCTGTTGTTGAAATTTCTCTTGAATTCCCCCGCGGAAGTCGCGCCTGGCGAAAAATCCAACCACTATGGCAACCTCGGCTTGGCCTATCTTCGCCTGGGGGAGACGGACAAGGCCAAAACCTCTTTCGAAAAGGGCCTCGCCATCCAGCCCGGCAATGTTTACGGACGCATCAACCTGGGGATGGTCTTCGCGCGGACCGGAGATCTCAACGAGGCGTACCGGGAGTTTTCGACCGCCGTCCGGCTCGACCCGGGATTTTGGGAGGCGCATTTCAACTTAGGCATAATCCTGGCGCAAGCTGGGCAGTTCCAAAAGGCGGAACCGGCGCTCCAGAACGCTCTGGCGCTCAAACCCGGCGATCCAGGAATTCTGTTCCACCTGGGAAAAGTTTGCGGGGAGCTGGGCCGCCACGAACAAGCCGAGGTCTTTCTGCTGGAGTCCTTGAAAGCCAACCCCGGCTCCGCCCAGACCTATTTTGTCCTGGGCATGGAATATGCCGCGATGCAACGGCACGACGCGTCCATCGCCGCTTTCAAGCAGTCCGTCGTACTGGACCCGGAATTTCCTAAAGCGTATAACAACCTGGGCGTCGTGTACGAGAGGATGGGTTTGCATGGCGAAGCGGCACGGGCGTTTCGCGAGGCGTTGCGGATCGATCCGGGTTTCGCGGAGGCCAGAAACAACCTGTCCGCCGTCGAAAAGACGATCGCGGAGTAAAAACCGGGCAGGCCGGAAGCTCATTCGGCGATGGACGGGTCATCCAGCGAATCGATCCAGCCCCGGACCTCCTCCGCCATCTTTTCCGCGCCGATTTCGAGGTAATATTTTTCGGATTGTTCCCACGCCCGCCGGGCCTTGTCCTTTTCCCCGTTCTTGTCGTGGAGGATTCCGAGGTTGGCATGGACGTTCGCCATGCCTTCGCGCCGTCCGAGTTCCCGGTCGAGGGCCAGCGCCTTCTCGTAGAAATCCCCCGCCTTCCCCGTCTCCCCCCGCGCGGAAAAAAAGTTCCCCAGGTTGGCGTAGCAGTCCGCGGTCCCCGCCTTGCGTCCCAGTTCTTGATTGATGGCCAGGGCCTGGCGTTGGTAGTCCTCCGCTTCCGTCCAATCCTCTTTCGCCAGACGGAGGGCGCCCAGGCTCGCGTAGCAGTCCGCGGTCCCCGCCTTGCGCCCCAGTTCCCGATTGATGGCCAGGGCCTGGCGGTGATGCTCCTCGGCCTTGTCCATTTCCGACCGCGCCAGGCAAATATCGCCCAGGTTGGCGCGCGCATCCGCCATGCCCTCGCGGTTCCCCAGCCTTTGGTCGAGGTCCAGGGTTTTGTCGAACAACTCCTCCGCGCGTTCCAGGTCTCCCTCGATCCGGCAAATGGCCCCGAGGCTTGCGTAATTCAAGGCCAGCCCTTCCATGTTCCCCGATTTCTGGTCCAGGTCCAATGCCTTGACATGGAATTCCCGGGAGCCGTCCAAATCCCCTTGCGCGAGACAAATCTCTCCCAGGCTACCGTATGCGAATGCGATCGAGGCGGTATCGTTTTTCGACTGCCCCGTCTGCAATGCCCTTTCGAGGGAGCGCCTGGCTCCGCCGGCGTCGTCCGTCAGGCGTTGAAGCCTGCCCAGCATGTTCCACGCGCGGCAGTTGCCGGGATCGAACCCGGTTGCGGCCCGGTAAGCCTCGATCGCCGACGAGGTATCGCGCAAGAGCGCCAGCGCCCCCAGGTTGCACGCCGTCTCTCCGGCCCGCGTCCGGCCTGGGGAATCCCCATCTCTTTCCTGTTCGAGAGCGCCGCGAAAAACCGTTTCTCCGGGAAGCGGGTTCCCCTTTTTCAATTCCTCCAGGGCCGCCGCGATTTCCGGAGATTGTCCGGCTTCCAGGAGTTTTCGCCTCAGCGCCGCCAGGGCGCTTTCCCATTGCCCGCGGATGTACCGCGTGTTCTCCCGGGGACCGGGAAACCGGGTTTTGTAAACGCCCGTCAGGGCCGAGACGATTTTTGCCTCCTCGGCCTTTTCCGGAGAGGCGGCTTTTTTCAATGCCTCGACGATGGAGTTCTTAAAGACGATCAGGACGGTCAGCAGGGCGAGGATGACGGCGACCGATTCCTTGTTCGCCAACGCCCAGTCTCCGATTTCCTTGAACGGCAGTTCCATGGAATGGCCCAACGGAAAAAATCACACGTTGAAGCGGAAGTGCATGATGTCGCCGTCCTTGACGACATACTCCTTCCCTTCGACGCGCAGGAGTCCGGCTTCCTTCACGGCGTGCTCGGACTTGTATTTCACCAGGTCCGCGTAATTGTACACTTCGGCGCGGATGAACCCTTTTTCGAAATCGGAGTGGATCTTGCCGGCGGCCTGCGGCGCCTTGGCGTTGGCTTTCACCGTCCACGCCTTGTTCTCCTTGCCGCCGACGGTGAAAAAAGTCACCAGGTCGAGGAGATGGTAACCGGCGCGGACCATGCGGTCAAGACCGGTCTCCTCGAGGCCCATTTCCCGCAGGAAAGCTTTCTGCTCCTCCGGATCCTCGATCTCCTGGATTTCGTTTTCGAGCTTGCCGACCAGCGTCACGACCTCGGACCCCTCGCGTTCGGCGAGGCCCTTGACTTGCTGGACGTGGATATTGTCGCTTTCCGAGGGGTCGGCGATATTGCAGACGTACAGGACGGGTTTGGCGGTGAGCAGGTTGAGCGACCGGGCGTAGGCGGTATCGCCTTCCTTGTCGAACCGGACGCTCCGCGCGGGCCGGTTGCCGTCCAGCGCCTCGCTCAGGCGGGCCATGACATCCATCTGCTCCCGCGCCTCCTTGTTGCCGGTCTTCGCCAGTTTCTCGATCTTCTGTTTTCTTTTCTCCAGGGTCTCCATATCGACGATCATCAACTCGGTGTTGATGACCTCGATGTCGGAAAGCGAGTTGACGGTCGCGCTCACGTGCGTGATGTTGGGGTCCTCGAAACAACGGACGACGTGGGCGATGGCGTCCACCTCGCGGATGTGTCCCAGGAACTTGTTGCCAAGCCCCTCCCCCTTGGACGCGCCCTTGACGAGCCCGGCGATATCGACGAACTGCAGGGTGGTGGGCACGACCTTCTCGGCGGGGACGAGTTGGGAGATGACGGCGAGCCGCTTGTCGCGCACGGGCACGACGCCGGTATTCGGCTCGATGGTGCAGAACGGGTAGTTGGAGGCCTCGGCCCCCGCCTTGGTCAGGGCGTTGAAGATGGTGGATTTGCCGACGTTGGGCAGGCCGACGATGCCGCATGAAAAACCCATGGTAGTTGTCCTTTTTATCTTATGATGCCGTTGGGCGTTTAGACCGCTTAACAAAATGAAGCGATTGGCTCGACTCTCAAATACCCCCTCCCTTTCAGGGAGGGGGCTGGGGGAGGGT
>JACQQK010000069.1 GCA_016207065.1 Nitrospinota bacterium | reverse complement strand
TCTTCCAGCGAGAGCTGTTCGTATTTTGTTCCCATGGCAACACCCTCCTGTCATCATGGTGTTGCACTTGGTTTGTGAATTCAAGGAATCCAGTATTTTCAAGGAGCCTCTGGATGCCCGCTTTCGCGGGCATGACGATTTCTTGGCAAAAAGGGACTTTTCAGCTCTCTGGTAAAACCTGCGTAGAGCTTACGGGCTGGCCGCTTTGGGAAGTGTCCGTTGGCCTGTTTTTTTGAGGTTATGAATACCGTTTTACAAAATCCGCCACGGTAATAATCTCGATCTTCTTGTGTTCCTTCAGGTTTAGCAGATGAGAATCGCCGCTGACTATGATCCTCGCATGGCCGTCCATCGCAAGATTGACAAAGAGATTGTCGGAAGAGTCCTCCTTTATCGGAGTTTCCCGCGATGTAACCTCGACTCTTTTGCCGCTACCTTGGATATCCAACACGACCCTGTAAATCTCGCCCGAGGTCAACCCGAATTTTGACGCCAGTATTCGGACAAGCTCGTTCAGCGAATCCGTGCAGTAAAGAAGATTGAAGACTCCCGACTTGACGATCTGAATTGCCTGACGGGGTTTGCCCTTCCAAAGATACCCCGATATCAGGACATTGGTGTCGAAAACGACACTTTTCCTCACTTCCCCGCCCTGGCTGAATGCACGACCTTTTCGATCTGCTTCAAGCTCATGGGAGCCAGCTTTTTACTTTTTACCGTCTTATCCATGAAGTTGAAGATATCCTCTTCGCCAGCGGGAAGAACGATGACCTCGACTTTGCTTCCGGGCTTGAACGGCAGGGACCTAAGCGTGACGCTTTTGTCTATCTCGACTTCAACGAGTTTTTTTACCGCTTTCATAGAATTAATCCTCCGGGGATGATTCGGTTTCACGCGATTGATGAGGATCTTTTTTGAGAATTCGGATAGACCTCGATAAGACAAGCATAATGGGCCTTTTCCGTCTTCGTGAATGCCTGTGCGGCTTTAAAAGTGCGCCTAACTTTATAGTACCCCGCTGACGGACCCGAATCTGAGATATTATGTTTGCCGGATAGCGAAACACCTTCCTCTGAAACAAAATCTGAAGGTCTGCTCGACTCGGAAATCAGGAAGAGAACGGCGCGAACACCTTTCAATGCACTACGAGCTTCGGCTAATCGATGAAGATCTTCTCGGATTATTTTTGACAGCAACTTCCCTCGTTTAACCTCTATAATAAATTCAGGGTTTTTATTACCCCCATCATCCTTCTTCATTACTACCAAATCAGCTCTCGCACCTTTAAGACGCCCTGGAAGCTTACTTTTATTTATGAGACCCGAATACTGAACTTCGCAGTCCAGTTGAAGCCGTTCCGGTAAATTCGCATAAATCAAATTGCATAATTCGGCCACTAACGCACCCTCTCTGAGAAGATGATACCGATAAATAACTCAGCCGGTGCCCGATCCAATATGTCAGGCCTTGCAATGACTTACGAGCCCATTTAGGAACTTGTTCGGATTTGTAATTTGCTTTTTTGGGCATCGACTTCACGCAAGTTTATTAAGATTGACGGGGTTTTCTTTGTCCTTTTTATATAGGGGATAAAACGAAAATTCGCTTTAAAACATCTTAATCTTACCACACGTTCCTGGAATACAGCCGGTGGATGCGGAGGATCCGATCGACGAGGGTTTCGACGTCCTCCGCGATCACGCGGATCATCTCCTCCTTGCCCATCCCGCCCTTGTCGTAGACGATGTCGGGGACGTACCCGCGGTCGCGGATGGCTTTGGCCGTGCCCCACTCCAGCGACGACCCTTCCTTTACCTTGACCCCCTTGGGCTCGTCCGCCCGGTCGAACGCGGCGATCTTGAGTTTCATCCGTTTGCAGATGGCGAGCAGGCGGTCGTCGTATTTGATGTTCATGACGGCGCGCCGGGACGGGTCGAACTGCATCGCGGTCAGGACGATGTTGGCGACGTGCCGGGAGGCCCCGAAGCATGGAGGCGCGATGATCGCGACGTCGGCCCCGTTCCTCACCAGCCGCCCCGGAAAACCGATAACGTCTTCGTGCCCGCGGGCGCCGTCCAGGGCCGCGACGAGGTTGGACTGCACCTCGGGGATGAGGTCGCCGATCCTGTTGGCCTTGAGGGTTTCCGCCGCGGTCGAGACACGCTTGTACAATTCCCACCGTTCCGCGTCTTTATATAACCGCGCCAAAGGCTCGACCGAGGGAACTCCGCCACCCGTGAGGACGCCGCCAGCGATCGACTGTCCGATGAACTCCTTGGCCCGCCGGACCGCGGAAACCAGATCGCACCCCAGGGCCAGTCCGGCGGCGATCGCCGCCGACAGGACGCATCCCGTCCCGTGCAGGTCCTCCGCCGTCAACCGTTCTCCCTCGAACAGAAGGATCTCCCGGCCGTCGAAGAAAAAGTCATCGGGTTTTCCCTTGGCGTGGCCGCCCTTGATCAATACGCTTTTGACCCCGGTTTTCAGTATCGCGCGGGCGGCCTTGGTCCGGTCCGCCGGGCGGACGATACGGACGCCCGACAAAATCTCAGCCTCGCGCAGGTTGGGGGTCGTCAACAACGCCAGCGGCAGGAGTTTCTCCTTCAGCGCCTGGACGCCTTTTTTGGACAGCAACGTTTTGCCGCTGGACGAGCGCGCGACGGGGTCCACCACGAGTTTTTTCACCTTGTGCCGCGCAAGACAACCGGCGACGCGCTCGACGATGGCCTCGTTCCCCAGCATGCCCGTTTTCACGGCCGAGGGCTTGCGGTCCGCGAAAAGCGCGCGGAGTTGGTCCTCCACGACCGTTGCCGGCAGGTCGAAGGCGGAGTTCACGCCAAAGGAGTTTTGCGACGTGACCGACGCGACAACCGAGGTCCCGAACGTCCCGAACGCGGCGAAGGTCTTGAGGTCAGCTTGAATTCCGGCGCCGCCGCTCGAGTCCGATCCGGCGACGGTCAACACCGTTTTCGCTATTTTCAACTGCATGGAATGGCTCCGTATAAATTACAAATGCGCCCTGGCGAGCGCGGAGTTTCAAATCCCCCTGGTCCCCCTTTACAAGGGGGGGGGCCGGGCAAACGCCCGGAGGCAATGCGGCGATGACGCTCCGCGATCGCCGGAGCGCGATTCCCGCCTCGGCGCCAGCGCGAGGCGGCATTGGATTCAACGGCACGTTGGGGGCCGGGGGAGATTTACTCATCTTAACAAGATGCAAAAGCATAAGCGGCTTTCGCCGCCGGGTATTTTCCGCATCCTCAAGGCAAACGGCAATCCGCTCACCCGACGGTGACGGATTTCGCCAGGGAGCGGGGTTTGTCGATGTCGCGTTTCAGCGACGTGGCGGTGAAATACGCGAACAACTGGCTGATCACCAATTGCAAAAGAGGCGCGATGAGGGGGGAAACGTTGGGGAGGATCAACTCCTCGCTGAACAGGTTTTTATTCTTTCCCCTTTCGTCAAAATGGATGCCGAGCACGAACCCCGACCGGGCGCGGATCTCCTCCACGCTGTGCAGGGTGGCCTCGTAAAGGGCCTTCTCCTCCCGCGGCGGTATGAAGACGATGGAGTAGATGTCCTTGTCGATCATCGCCAGCGTGCCGTGCTTGAGGAACCCTCCCGGCATCCCCTCGGCGTGCACATAGGCCACTTCCTTCATCTTCAGCGCCGACTCCAGCGCGATCGGGTAATAGACCCCGCGTCCGAGGTACAGCCAATGCTTGATCTTGAAATATTCGTGGGCGATGCGGTGGATGAACCCGGACCGCTCGTTCAACACCGCCTGGATGATGCCGGGCAGGTCGCGCAGTACGGACATGGACCTGTCGAACGCGGCGGCGGTCATCGCGTTTTTTCTCAACGCCAGTTTGAGGCCGATGCGGACCAGGATCACCATCTGCGCCAGCGCGGCCTTGGTGCTGATCACGCAGATTTCGGGCCCGGAGCCCTGCAGGACGACGTTGTCCGCCAGGCGGGAAAGGGACGACCCCATGACGTTGACGACCGCCGCGGTGCGGGCGCCGCGCGACTTCGCGTGCTTCACGGCGGTCAACGTGTCGTAGGTTTCGCCCGACTGGGAGAGGGCCAGCACGAAACTGTCCCGGCCCACGTTCGACAGGGCCGCGAACTCGTCGGAACTCACGGCGAACAGCGACTGCCCCGCCAGGGACGAGATCATGTATTGGCCGAACTGGGCGACATAATAGGTCGTCCCCACGCCCACGAGATGACCCTGCCCGCTTTGGGCAATCCCCTCGACCACCTTGTCCAGGACGGCGTCCTCCACGTCCAGGGCGTTGGTCACGGTTTGCGGTTGCTCGTGGATCTCCTTGAGCATGTAGTGGGGGAAACCGCCTTTTTTGGACGTTTCGGCGTCCCATTCGATCTTGGTGATGGGTTTGGCCACCTCCTCGCGGGTCAGATAGTTTTTGACCATGTAACTGTCGCGCGAGACGATGGCGTACTCCCCGTCGTCAATGATGACCGCATTCTTGGTGTAGTCGATGAAGGAGTTGAAATCGGACCCGACGAACTTGATTTCGTCGCCGATCCCCAGCATCAACGGCGACTCCCGTTTCGCGCAGAAGATCTGGCCGGGATGGTAGGTGGAGACGAAGGCGATGGCGAACGTCCCCTCCAACTCGCAAAGGGTCTTGACGAAAGCGGCCTCGACGTTGTTCAGCTTCCGATGGTTTTCCTCCAGCAGGTGCGGGATCACTTCGGTGTCGGTCTCGGATTCGAAACGGTGCCCGAGCCGGACCAGGCTTTCCTTGAGCGCCCTGTAGTTGGAGATGATGCCGTTGTGCACGACGGCGAATTTACCGTCGCACGACTGGTGGGGATGGGTGTTCTCCCGGGTCACCCGGCCGTGCGTGGCCCAGCGGGTATGGGCGATGCCGATGGAGCTTTTGTGGCGGAGGACGTTCTCCTTCCGGTAAAACTCCTCCACGCCGCCGACGTTCTTCTTGACGACGATGGAATTCTTGTTCAACAGGGCCACGCCGCAGGAGTCGTATCCCCGGTATTCCAGGTTCCGGATGGTTTCGAACAAAGCGTTGGAAATGTCCTTCAGCCCGACGACCCCGCTGATCCCGCACATAAGCCGTTACCCCGCCTATTCGCTTTTAATGGTATAACAGGCCGGGAAGACCCTGCCCGGCGGGACGACGGCGCCCGGCTGGATGGTGTTCCCCGCCCCGATCACCACGTCGTCGCCGACGAAGGCGCCCAGCTTCACCATGCCCGTCTCGTATTTCCTCCTGCCGTTTTTCACGGAGATGGGCTTCCAGTCCAGCGCCCGGTTCACCGTCATGGTCCCGGCGCCGATGTCCACGTCCTCGCCCAAAACGCTGTCGCCGATGAAGGACAACCGCCCGATGCGGGTGTTGTCCAGGACGACGCAGTTTTTCAGCTCCACCCCGTATCCGACGGAACAACGGTTGCCCAGGGACGTGTAACTCCGGATGAGCGAGTTGTTGCCGATGTAGCATCCCTTGCCGATACTGCACGGCCCCTCGAGGACCGCGCCGGCCTTGATCAAAACGTCCTCCTCGATCCGGACCGTGCCCTGGATCGTCACGTTGGCCTCCAGGACCGCGGTCTTGGCTATCGAGGACTGCTCCCATGAATTCATGATCATCCGGTTGGCGGTCAATATCTGCCAGGGGTAAACGATGTCCAGCCACTCGTCCTCCCACATCGAGGCGCGCAGGCCCTCTTTCTCGACCAACTCCATGAGCGCGTTTTCCATGGACTTCTTGTGCTTGTCCAGCAGTTGGAAAAACGATCCGGGCAGGATATATACGCCCGACAAGACATAATTTCCCAGTTCGTCGCCTTTCGGCTTCTCGATGATGCGGGTGATTTTCATCTGGGGGTTCAGGAATACGTTCCCGAACATGGCGTTCGACGGCGGAAGGCAGATCGAGGCCACCGCGCTTTTGAACAAATGGAAGGACTGCTGGATTTTGCTGAAGATGTTCGCGGAGGTGACCGTGTCGCCGTAGATCAGGAGAAAATATTCGCTGGGGAGGACCTTGTCCCGGACCTGGAGGATGGCGTCGCCGATCCCGCCGGCTTTCTTCTGTTCGTAATAGTGGACGCTGAGACCGTCGTTGAGATGCTCGCCGATCCGCTGGATGAGCTTTTCCTTCCGATGGCCGACGACGACGAAAATATCGTTGATCCCGGCCTTGTTCAGCATGTCCAGGGCGTTGTCGAACAGATATTTTCCCGCCACCCGGACCATGGGGATGGGGCGGGTCATCGAAAAAGGGGTCAGCTTGGAGCCTTTGCCCGCGGCAAGGATAACAGCTTTCATCTAGCCATCCTGAACTTTCAAAAAAAGCGCCAAAAAACTTTTCTCAGGCTTTCGCCCTTTTCCGCAAAATTTCCCCGGCTTTTTTCAGGTCTTCTTCCGTATTGACGCCAAAAACTTCCTCGGCGTCCTCGGTCCGAATGGCGAGGATATCAAAACGGTTTCCCGCCAAATACCGGACCGTGTCGGTCAGGTAATATTCTTTTTGCGCGTTATTGTTGTCGAGTTCCCTTAACGCCTTGAAAAGCAAATCCTTGTCAAAACAATAAACGCCGGCGTTATATTCGTCAACTTTTTTTTCCTCAGCGGTGGCGTCGCGTTGCTCCGCTATCCTGGCGACGGAACCGCGCCCGTCCCGCAGGACCAGGCCGAAATCCCTGGCCTCGCGGGTTTTGAGGACCAGCAACGAGCACTGGACCCCGGATTCGCGATGCCGGCGGACCAGGTCCCGCAACGTTCCGGGCTTGAGCAACGGCATGTCCCCGCACAACACGAGGACGTCGCCCGAAAATCCCGCAAGGGCTTTTTCCGCCTGCTGGACGGCGTGTCCGGTCCCCAACTGCTCCTGTTGCTCGACGAATTCGATCCAGCCGTCGCCAAAGCGGCCGATCACTTCCTCCGCTTGAAAACCTACCACGACGATCAGACGGTCGAGGTCCATGGATTTCAAGGTTTCCAGAAGATAAAATAGAATGGGCCGGTCGAGAAGCGAGTGGAGGACCTTGGCCCTGGCGGATTTCATCCGGATCCCCTTGCCGGCCGCCAGGACGATTGCCGCTAGGCGCTTTCTTTGCATTTTATTTTATAGTCGTGGATCTTTTTGCGCAGGGTATTGCGGTTGATGCCGAGAATATTGGCCGCCTGGGTTTGGTTCCCTTGCGTTTCCCTCAGGACCAATTCGACCAGGGGTTTTTCCACGCCCCCTATGACCAGGTCGAACAAATGGCCGTTTTGGCGTTTATCCATTTGCGAAACGTATTGTTTGATGCTCTTGTTCAGCCATTTCTCGAGAAAGGTTTGAATGTCGTGGGACGTCTTCTGCATAAAAGCCCGGCAAAAAATTAGTAAGCCCGTTGGCTTTACAAAATAAGTGGGGGTTCAAAATATAGCAGACGGGATTTTTGCGGTCAAGACAAATGCGGTTTCGCGCTCTTCCGTCGCGTCTTTCGGGCCGCGCGAGCTACCCTCCGGAGAACAACTCGGCAAATGTCGAGACGGCGCGGAACTGCATGGCCCCGATGTAGTTGGCCAATCCCCCGAGAACCAAGGATAGAAACAGGAACGCGAACGCCATTCCCCTGTCAACCCGGGTCTGGGCGATGTCGATCAAAAACCCGACCGTCATGAGCGCGAAAAACAAGACCCTTTGAATTTTCCAGAAAAACTCCTCGCCGGCCAGAGGTTCGGTCCGGAATCCGGGGAAAACCTTCTCGTTCATGAAGCAGGCCAGATAGAGCCCGATCAGGAAAATCGTCCAGACTTTCTTGAGCAGGTCCAGCGTTTCGACAATCTTTTGGTCCTCCACGCGCCTCCCCCCCGGCGGGTCCCGTCCGGGAACGATAATTTTCGAAACCATACCCGTCCGGGCACATCTAAAAAAGCAAATCCAGCGCGCGACGGCGCGCGAAGACCATCTCATTCGCCCGGGGAGCGAAACATTTCCAGAATGCGGTTTTTGCAATTGCCGGATAAAGTGTTATTATAGAACATCGAGATTAAATTTACAGGCCAGCCTCGTCAGGCAACGAACTCGTCGGAGGAAACCCCGAAACGTTTTTGCTTCCCTGCCGCTTGACTCCGCGGCTGGCCCCGACATTCCAAACAACTTATAACGAAAGGACCCCATATCATGGCCATCAGACTAGGAGATACAGCGCCCGACTTTACGGCCGAGACCACGGACGGGAAAATCGAACTTCACAAATGGCTGGGGGACAGCTGGGGGGTGTTCTTCTCCCACCCGAAGGATTATACCCCCGTTTGCACGACCGAGTTGGGGCGGGTCGCGAAATTGAAGGAGGAGTTCAAAAAAAGAAACGTGAAAGTGATCGCCTTGAGCGTGGACCCGCTGGACTCGCACAAGGGTTGGATCGGCGACATCAACGAAACCCAGAAATGCTCGGTCAATTACCCGATCATCGCCGACCCGGACAGGAAAATCGCCAATATGTACGACATGATCCACCCCAACGCGTTGGACAACCTGACGGTGCGGACGGTGTTCGTCATCGGCCCGGACAAGAAGGTGAAATTGACCCTGACTTATCCGGCGTCCACGGGAAGAAATTTCGACGAAATCCTCCGGGTCATCGACTCGTTGCAGTTGACGGCGAAATTCAGCGTCGCCACCCCGGTCGATTGGAAATGGGGCGACGATTGCGTGGTCGTCCCGGCGATCAAGACCGAGGACATCCCGGCGAAATTCCCGAAAGGTTTCAAGGAAGTCAAGCCGTATCTGCGGATGACGCCGCAACCGAATCTCTGACCGCGAAACGGATTTCACGAGGACCTCGAACTGGGGCGGGCGATCAAGGCCCGCCCCAGCCCCCATCCCAGGGAATTCAATGAGCCCCCCGGAACAAAAAAACAAAATCTCCTTGCTGGTCCAATTGTTGGGCGACCGGGACGAATTCGTCCGTTCCCGGGTGGCGGAGGAGCTGTTGCGGGCGGGCGAGGACGCGATTCCCTTCCTCGAAATCGCCGCCAGGGGCGAGGACCTTCCGGCGCGCTCCCAGGCCGAGGCAATCATCGGGGCGTTGCGGCCCCAGGGCCTTCGGGAAAAGTTTCGCCGCCTTTCCGCCATGGCCCGGGAAAACAAGTTGGATTTGGAGGAAGGCATTTTGCTGATCGCCGAATACGGCCATCCCGATGTCGATACGCGGGATGTCCGGGCGACCCTGGACGGTTTCGCCCAGGAGTTGCGCCCCCGGCTGGATCCGCGTTTTTCCCCGCGCCAGACGGTCGAAACGTTGACAAACTACTTCTTCCGGGAAAAGGGTTTTTCCGGCAACGAGGCGGACTACTTCAACCCCGAAAACAGCTATTTCAACCGGGTCCTCTCCCGCAGGACCGGGATCCCGATCACCCTTTCGGCGCTGTGCATCGTGGTCGCCCGCCGTCTCGGCCTGCCGGTCGTGGGGGTGGGGATGCCGGCGCACTTCATCGCCAAATACGAATCCCCTCGCGAGGACATTTATTTCGACCCCTTCAACAAGGGCCGGGTCCTGACCAAGGCGGATTGCGCCGATATCGTGGCCCGTTTCGGGTTCAAGTTCGAGGAGCGTCTTCTGAACAAGACGCCGCACCGGGAAATCCTTTTGCGGATCCTGCACAACCTGATCATGATCTACAACAGGAACAACAAGCCAGAACGGGCAAAAGAATTGACGTCCTACTCCAATATCCTCCTGAACCTTCCCGAAACCTGGAACTATTCCAAACCGGTTTGAGACGCGAAAAGGAACCCGATGGCAAAAACGGTCGCGATTACGGGCGCGGGGTCGGGCATCGGGCAGGCGACCGCGAAGGTCCTGGCCGATCTGGACTATTCGCTGATTTTGCTCGGACGCAACCTCGACCGCCTGGAGCAAACCCGCCGTTCCCTGAAGGCCCCGGACGCGCACCGGAGCTTTTCCTGCGATGTTCGGCAACCGGAGGAAATCCGCGACGCCCTAATAAAAAGCGGGACGGACTCCCTGTACGCGGCGGTGGCCAACGCCGGCGTGGGCGGGGAAAACCGTTATGCCAGCGTGCCGCTGGACCCCATGGGCTTGCCCCGGCGCCAGCGCGGGGCGGCATTGCCCACCGGGGGCGGCCCCGGCGGCGACCGCTGGCGGGAAGTCATCGACACCAACCTGTCGGGCAGTTATTACACCGCCCGGGAGTGCCTTCCCTACCTCAAGCAGGACGGGAACGGGTTCAAAAAATTGATTTTCATCTCGTCCATTCTGGCCCGTCTCGGCGTCCCCGGGTATTCCGCCTATTGCGCCTCCAAGGCCGGCTTGCTGGGCCTGACGCGCTCCCTCGCCGCGGAACTGGCCGGCGACAAAATCCTCGTCAACGCCATCTGCCCGGGCTGGGTGGACACCGCCATGGCCCGCCAGGGATTGCAAGCCTTCGCCGACGCCTTGTCCATCTCTCCGGAGGAGGCCTACCAAAACGCGATGAAGCCCGTCCCGCTGGGCAAGATGTCGGAACCGGAGGAGATCGCCAATTTCGCGGCCTTTCTCATTTCCGACGCGCAAACCTCCATCACCGGACAAACGTTCGACATCAACAACGGCGCGCTGATGCCGTAGATCGTCGCGCCATTGATCGAGGCAAAAAAAGCTTCCGCGACGGAGCGTCAATTCCGCGTTGCGGGAAAGACGATTTTGTAGCTCGTCCCGCGGGCGCGGCCCACCTCGACGGAGCCGCGCAGTTGTTCCTCCGCCAGGGTCATTATCAATTGCAGTCCCAGCGAGGCCGTCTTGCGGGGGTCCAGGTCCGGCGGCAGTCCCACCCCGTCGTCCCATACCGTCAACTCCAGGACATCCGCGCCGGGTCGGCACAGGGACACCCCTATCTCGCCGCTTGGCTTCATGGGAAATGCGTATTTCAGGGAATTGGAAATCAGCTCATTGACGATCAAGCCGCAGTAAATGCCGGTATCGATCCCCAGCCAGACGTCATGCGCGTCGACGGTCAGGGCAACGCGCGTCTGCCCGGTCGCGTAGGACCGGAGGAGATGTTTCCCCAAGGTGGAAAAATACGCCTGCGAATCGACTTTGTTCAAGTCGGGCGATGCATAAATGCCGTTATGGACAAGGCTTATCGACTGGATCCGGCTTTGCATGTCCGCGAGAATTTCCAGGGATTTCCCGTCTTTCATGCTTCTGGACTGGAGCTTGATCAGGCTGGAAACGATCTGCAGGTTGTTTTTGGTGCGGTGATGGACCTCTTTCAGGAGGACTTCTTTCTCCTTGAGGGAGCTTATGACCTTTTCCTCAGACAGTTTCCGCTCGGTGATGTCCTCCATGACGGAAAGGTAATTCGTGATAACGCCATCCGTATTCCTGAGGGCGGAGATGGAAGCCAACCCGTAATAACGGTCCCCGTTTTTCCTGCGATTGCGGAATTCGCCTGTCCATTCCTTGCCGGAGGCGATGGTTTCCCACAATTGCCGGTATGACTCGTTATCCCTGTCGCTATCTTTCAAGAACCGCGGGTTCCTGCCGATGGCCTCTTCCGCGGCGTATCCCGACAGCTCGGTGAACTTGGGATTGACATACTCGATATTCCCGGCGGTATCGGTGATGATAACGGAACAGGGGCTTTGTTCCACGGCCTGGAAGAGATGGACGACCCTGTTTTCCATTTTTTTACGCTGGCCGATGTCCCGCAGAACGGCGATGTACAGATGCTTCGGCCCCACAAAAGCCTCGCCGATCGTCAGCTCCACCGGGAAAATCTCGCCGGTTTTGCGCCGGGCGTTGACTTCGATTTGCTCCTTGCCGGCCGCTTTGTCCGTTCCGGGCTCCAGGCAATGTTTGATGCGCTCGGAGAATTTGCTCCTTCGAAACTCCGGTATCAGAGTGGACATGGGTTTCCCGGCAATTTCCCCGGCCGTGCAGGAGAAGATAATCTCCGCGGCCGGGTTGAACGATTCGACGTCGCCGCGTTCGTCGATGGTAATGATCCCTTCGCCGGCGTTATCCATGACCGCCTGCAGGCGCCGCTCTTTTTCCCGGACCGCCTCCGCCAAGGCATGCTCTCTATTGTGTTTCACGGATAGAAATGCCAAAAACCCGATAAATATCGAGGACGCGAGGGTCAGCAAGCCGACCACGAGTGTTCTCGCGGTCTTGAAGCCATGACACATTTCCATCACGTCGATCTTGACGATCATGCCGACATTGGTCTTGATATCCCACGTCCACGCGCCGATCACGGGAACCCCCCGGTAGTCGCGGCGCTCGCCCACGTCGTGGTCCAGTCCGGTCCGCCGAATGGCGTTGGCGGCCGCGTAGGTCAAGGGCTGTTTGTCCCGGGGGACGGGCGGGCGAAACCCGGCAGTCGTGTCGCCGCCCGGGTCGCGCAACTCGACATTGAGAACGCTTGACTTCCCGGCGGGAAGAAGACCGGCGGACCGCAATTGGTCCTCGAACCGGCTTTCCGTCAGAAGCCTTCCGGATTTGTCGAAGAGGATCGTCTCGCCCGTCTCGCCGATGCGCGCCGAATTGAAAACCGGGAAAAGGACCCCCTCGCAATCGACCTCGAGGACCAGGACCGCCGCCGCTTTCCCCTCGTCGTCCCTAACGGGCGCCGCCGCGAACATGCGGCGTTTCCGCTCCGCCGTCCCGGACTCGCCGGATGGAGGCCGGCCGCCGGAAAACAGAAAATCGACCTTGTTTTCTCCCCCGGAAAAAAGTTGGGCTAAAAATTCTTTTTCAACAGCGGAAAAATCGACCGCGCCGATGTCCTCGTTCCGCATCGACGCGAGGACGGTGAAATCGTCCGCAATCACATGGAACCCTCGATACCGGTTTTTTGAATTGCGGTCCGCCTGCCATAAAGCGCGCAGTTCCGCTAGCGGCTCGCCTTGCCGCGACGAACTCGCGAGATCCTTAACAAGCCGGACCATGTCGGGCGAGGAAGCCAGATATAAAGCGTCCTTTTCGATTTCAACGAGCCGCGAGTCGAAATTCCTTTGCGCCATCTTGAGGACCGACCGCAGGTAGGAAACGGTGTCCTCCTTGCAGGTGGCCTCGATCCTGTCCAACGTCCACCAGGCCCCTCCCCCCACAAACAGGACCAAAACCGGAGCCAGCATCAGCCTGAGAGCCATTTCCCTTTTCATGATCCACCGCGGACGCAAGAGAAATTATAAAATTACCATAATTGTAAACATATAGAATATCGCCCATTAACCCTTAAAATCAAGAGAAAATGGGCCACGGACCAGAGGACGGTTAACAAACGAAAAAGCGGTATTGAATACGATGCGTTCCGACGGAGGAAGAGCGATGGGCGGATTTAACGCGGCCGATAGGCGTTTGGACCGTCTGTTAACCGGCTGAATTAATCAGAAGGTTTCGCGCTTTCAGGCTGGGGCGGGACTTCGGTCTTCAAAGGCCGGGTCGCGTCGTGCTGGAAATCCAGGGGAGAGAGAAACTGGCTCAGGCTTTTTCGCAAAAACTGCACGAAATCCCGCAGGCTGTTCATGATGTTGTCGTTTTCCGCGAACTGTTCGAATTCCTCCTTGAACGCGGAGTCGACCGCGGCGTTCACCAGCGCCCCGATGTCCCGGATGCCCGCGCCTTGGGAAGGATCGGGCGGACCTTGCGGAGACGGCTGTGCCGGGGGGGGAGCTTGCGGGGCGTCCGCCTGTGAGACGCTCGTGGCGGTAGCGGTTTGGGAAACGGAACGCTCCAGTTCCAACCGCAATTCCTGGACTACCCCTCCCATTGAATCGAGCAGGGATTGTTTGGCCCCCTCGACATCGACATCCCCTTGCGAGAAAAAGCTTTCCGCGATGGAAGCGACGCTTTGCGCCAACCGGTCGATCGCGGCCAGTTCATCGTTGTTGAGGTCGCCTTGCACGCTCAGAGAATATTTCGAGGCCGCCCGCGCGGCAACGGAGAACTCCTGGACCGACGTCCCGTCCCCGGATTCCTTCCTGGCGGCGTTCGCCGAGAGGGATTGACGGTTGTCGAAAGAGAGGTTCACCACGTCTCCTTCCCGGGTCCGGAGGGTCAGACCGGAAGACCGGCGGACGTCGACCGAATAAGACGCCTGCAAGGAGTTTGAAACCCTGTTTTCGCTTTGCATTCCCGAGGGATCCATCGAACCGGCCTCAAACTGAATTCCGTTAAAATGGGACTTGGCTTTTCTAGAGTTAAAGATCGGCAGAAATTTTCAAAACATTAGAAAAAAAAATTCATATGCCGAATTATTTGCCATTTCCAGACGGAGGCGCCACAGCTTTTCCGCTCTGTGGTAAAATATGACGTAGATCGTCTAATAGGGAGCTCTCGCGGCCATGACCGAATACAAACCGTTATTTCCTGGAGAATTGGTCCGTACGAGACATTACCGGAAGGTGATCATTCGCAAGACCATCCAAATAGCCAGGGCCAATCCCGACCGGACCGACGAGGAGATAGCCGAACTGGCCGAGAGAGAGGTCGCCCCCTTGTGCGACCTGTGCGTGGAATCGTCTTTCGACGACGCCAAGCCGCACCTGGTCGGACGATATTTCCTCGACGAGGACAAGGAAGAGAGACAGGACCATGTCGGAAGATTTTTCATCCATCGCATGGAAAAACAATTGCGGGCGAACGATATCACGAAATATCTTATCCCCGTATTCGCGCAATCCGTGGCCTCGCTGTTGGGACAGGAAAAATACGAGGAGTTCGGGGACAGACTGCAAAGACTTCTCAACCAAACCGTCAAACAGGGGATGACCTATCCGGAGGCCCTTGAAAGCCGCCGCGGGCAAGGCTTGATCCATGAGATCCTCAAGTCCTACAAACGCGAAATAGCGAATACGCCCGGTTTCAAGGACCGTCTGAAGAACAAAATGGACGCCGAGTTGGTCAAGTTGCAGTCCAACTTCAATGGCGAAAGCCTGAATATCGTCGAGACGGTGAACCTCGCCTACGAGGAGTTTCTCCGGCTGATCGATTGACCCTCGAAAATTTTTCCAAATGGGATTTGAAATCTGGCGGATAATACGCTATTAAGAGAACAAATCAAACAACCGAGAAGGACTTTACCATCTCGTCCGCACCTTTAGTCAAGGGAACCTATGAATCAGTCAGCGCCAACCTCGCCCGGCCCCGCTTCCGCGGAGGACATCGTCAGGACCAGCAACCTTCGCAAGACCATCATCCGGAAGATCCTGCAAATTTTCAAGTCCTATCCCGACCTTAAAGACGAGGAACTCGTGTTCCGCGCGGAGTCGGACACGCGTAACCTTTTCGAACAAATGCAGAAAATGCCGCCGTCGCCGGAACAGGCGGCGCCGATCAAACCCCGGCCGAAACGCCGCGGACGCGAAGACCGGAAAGAGCACGTGGGCAGGTTCTTTTTGACCCTTATTGAAAAACCCCTGAGGCAGGAGGGCGTCCCGGAAGTCCTCGTCCCGGTATTCGCCAAGTCGGTCCAATTCCTGCTCGGCGACGAGGCCTACGAAAAATACACGCAAAAGATAGCGCGCCTGCTCCAGTTCGCCGCCGAAAAAGGCTACAACTACGAACAAGTCCTGATGAGCAAACCGGGCAAGGAAATCATGCAAAGCCTCACCGACCAATACCGGCTGGAGTTCTCCAGCAGTCCCGGTTTCAGCGACCAGTTGAAAAACAAGCTGGACGAGGCCTTGGTGCAGAGCCATAAAGCGGGCGATTCCGAGGAAGCCCTCGACATAGAACAGACCATCAAAAAGGCCTACGACACGTTCACCAAACTGCTCCAGATCGCCCTCCCGCCGCCGAAGAAATAACGGAACTTCCCGAAAATCCCAGAGCTAAGGAACGGGGGAAAAAGATTCGCAATCGCGGAGACGCGGGTTTTTGCCGTCTTTTCCGGACAGGATGGGAGAATCGACCGGCCATTCGATGCCGATATCGGGATCGTTCCAAATGATCCCGCGTTCGTCGGCTGGGGAATAGTAATCGGTACACTTGTAAACCACCTCGGCGTAGTCGCTCAAGACGCAAAATCCGTGAGCGAAGCCGACGGGGACGTACATTTGCAACATATTTTCTCCCGACAGACGATGCCCGGTCCACTGGCCAAACGACGGCGACCCGCGACGAACATCCACCGCGACGTCGAAGATCTCGCCGCGCAAGACCCGCACCAGCTTGGCCTGCCCATGGTTGGCCTGGAAATGCAGTCCCCTCAGCACGTTGCGCGTCGATGCGGAATGATTGTCCTGCACGAACTCCCCATCGATCCCCAGTTCCAGATATTTGCGTTTGACGTAAGATTCCAGGAAAAAGCCGCGTTCGTCCCTATAGACCTTGGGCTCCACCAACACGACTCCCTCCAACGAGGTTTTAATGACTCTCATTGACAATTTCCACAACCGGAGGTATTTTTAACGTCCCCAATGCGGCCCTTGGTTTCTCCCGCATCGGTCACCAAACTCATCGAGGCCCGGGTTTCTTCCCGAAACCGATCGGGGCAAAAACAAAAATGAAAAATCAGTATAAAGTTTTCCCGGTTCTTCCCGCTATCTAAATTCAGAATATACCGGACAATTTCATCGGTTCCCGCAAGCGGTTCCAACCTTCTCTATATATAAAAATCCTTTAAATGAAAACAAAAATCCAAAATATAGCCCCGAACAAATCAAAACGCCAGGAAACTTCCGCCGCCCCGGAAGAAAACCCCAAGGACTTACGCGCAAAGCTGGCGCTGTTAAAACAAGAGATCGAAAACCACCCCAGATTCTTCGAGCGGCTGGGCTCCCAAACCCGCTGAAACGCATCGTCCCGTTTCCTAGGACGGGGGTTGCCATGGCGCGCGGGCAAACGGAAGAGCCATGAGAAAATAGGTCAGCATGACCACTTCCGAATCGTAAAAGTTGACCTCAAACATTCCGCCCGCCAGAAATCCCGCGATGGCTGAGGCGCAACCCAGCAGGACCCATCTCTCAAGTCCCTCCTGAAAGCAGGTCTCCCGCAGGCGATATAAAGAGAGAAAATAATAAACCCAGATGGAAAGCCAGGCGCTTAAACCGGCGATTCCCGTATCGACGGCCAGTTGCACGACGTTGTTGTGCATCCCCTTGTATCGTTTAAGCGCGTTGACATGCTCGGGATACCGCTCGTAGATCGAATCGACGCATTTAAACCCGCAACCGGTCAGGGGGTGGTCCTTGAATATCGCCCATCCGCCCTGCCACAGGGCCACGCGCGTAAGGAAAGTCGCGTCCTTGAGGTTGGCGAAACTTTTCAGCCGTTCCTGCACGGCTCCCGGCGACAATGCCACCGCCAGAAGAGCCAGCAACGGCAGAGCCAAAACCAGGATTCGCTTGCGAATATAAAGTAAAATCGCCAAACCCGCCAGAAACCCCACCCACGCCTGGCGGGTCAACGTCAAGAACAGGCAGACCACGATGACCCCAAAAGCGGCGCCAACCGCTATTTCCATCCCCTTCGCGAACAACAACCGGCTCGCGGCCACCAAGCCGGCCAGCATCAAAATCCCCGCGAAGGTCATGTAAATGCTCAAGGAACCTCCCACGCGCGAGCTTGTGGACACCCCATGGGTCCAAGCCTGATAGAACCCATAAAGCGAGGCCAGGGAAACGGAGCCCAATAAAAGGAACAAAAAGAATTCCCGCGGCGACACGGTTTCCAGCCTGGCCGCCAATCGTTCCCCCCGGTCTTTTAAACCGCCCGAGGGCAGTCGCTTGACCAGCCACGCGAAAAAAGCCCCCGGCCGGGCGCCGCCCACGCAATTGGCCGCCCAGAAAAATATGAGGATCTCCAGGACTTTTTTGAGCGGCTTGACGCTCCGCCCAATATCCACGGCGGTCGCCACGGACAGAATGCAAGCCGAAACGAACAGCAGAAAGGGGATCCCCAAGGGCCATTTCATCCCGCCCCAGGCGCGGTCCCGCGACGTCCTCCACAGCCAGGCAATCCCGCCCACCGCGCCGCAAGCCTGGGCGGCGCTGATGGAAAATACCGAAAACAGGACGAAACCGACAAGGCTTCCCGTCACGACCAAATCCACCGTATCCGTTTCTTTGTCCATTTTATCCAGGCCGGAACCTATGGGGGAAAGTAGAGGGTCTTTTTCCGTAACAGGAAATAGCGCGGTCTGGGCCGCGGGAATCCACGTTCGCCGGGGATTATAAGACGAATTACTTTTTGGTGTAAACCGCTAATATTGTTTAATATAATCGGTCAATCATGTTGATCGGGGTGGACGCGAGAGAGTTGGAGGGAAAACCGCATGGCGTGGGCAGAGTCGTTTCGAACATTCTGAGCCAATGGGCGGCCGATGGCGGAGGCCACCGCTTTATCCTTTATTTCAGGAATCAAATTCCCAGCCTGGATTTTTTACGGCAACCCCATTTCGAGACAAAATTGACGCGCGCGCCCGGTCCGCTCGACCGGGGCCGGATCTGGGAACAGGCCGTCCTCCCTCTGCAGATCAAAAAGGACCGCGTCGACGTTTTATTATCGCCCTGTTACACCATCCCCCTGTTCGCGCACTGCCCCGCCGTCGTGATGATCTACGATATTTCGTTCCAGACCCGTCCGGAAACCTACCCGTTTCTCAATGGAATGCTGTGGCGGTGGCTCGCGCGCTGGAGCGTCCGCCTGGCAAGGAAAGTGATCGTCTGCTCGGACTTCACCGCGGGCGAAATCCTGTCCAATTACGGGCAACGGCACAAACATAAACTCTCCCGCGCATACCTGGGGATTGAAGAAAAATTCAAACCGGACCATAATGAGGAATCGAAAAACAGGCTGGCTTCCCGGTTCGGCATCGCCGCCCCCTTTTTTTTATTCGTCGGAACGCTATTCGAAAGAAGGAACGTCCCTTTAATTGTCCGGGCCTTCCGGAAACTGACCTTGAAACATCCCGGTTGCCTGCTGGTCGTCGTTGGATCGAACACGCAGGAGTTCGGCGGCGAGACGGCGCGGTTAAAAAATCTTTTGCGGAAATGCCAAATTGAAGATAAAGTCATGCACTTCGATTATCTGCCCGAGGACGATTTGCAGGCGTTTTTGCGATCGGCCGTCGGCCTTGTCTATCCATCCACGTATGAGGGATTCGGACTGCCCATGGTCGAGGCCATGGCGTCGGGCACGCCGGCCGTCATTTCCAGCGCTCCGACCCTGACGGAAGTCTCGGACGGAGCGGCCTATGTCGTGGACCCTTTGACCGAGGACGCCCTATGCTCCGCGATGACGGTCTTGCTGGAGGACCCGAGGGTCCGCGACGAATTCGTCCGGAGGGGGTTGGAACGCGCGCAAAAGCTGGACTGGGGCCAAACGGCGTCCGCGGTCCTAAGCGCCATCGAGGAAGTATCCGCCATTAAGCCGTAAAAACGCAAAACCACGGCCGCCGGAGAGAGCCCGGTTTCCTCCCGGCCCATTTTTTCGCACAGGAATCATGACATGAAAATAATCCCCGCGGTCGATATCAAGGGCGGCAAATGCGTCCGTCTGATACAAGGCCAGGCGGACCGGGAAACGGTATACTCCGACGACCCCGTCGCCATGGCCGCGCATTGGGACGAGGAAGGCGCGCAACTCATCCACGTGGTCGACCTGGACGGCGCATTCGAGGGCAAACCCGGCAACGCCGAGGCGATCAAAACGATCATCTACAACAGTTCCGTCGATGTCCAAGTGGGAGGCGGGATACGGTCGCTGGAAACCATCGAGACCTACCTCAACGCGGGCGCCTGCAGGGTCATCCTGGGGACCGTCGCGCAAAAGGACCCCAGGTTCGTCGAGGAGGCGTGCAAGCGGTTCCCCGGAAAAATCCTGGTCGGCATAGACGCGCGCGACGGATACGTCGCCGTCAAAGGCTGGGTGGAAGTGTCCTCGCAGAAAGCGACCGACCTCGCCGGAGTCATGAGTTCGCTGGGGGTCGCCGGTTTCATTTTCACCGACATCGGACGCGACGGCATGTTGCAGGGCCCCAACCTGGAAAGCGTCCGCAATTTCGCGTTGGCCGCGAAACTGCCCGTCATCGCTTCCGGCGGGGTCGGCAAAATTGAAGACATATCAAACCTGCTGGCTTTGGAACCTTATGGCGTGCACGGCGTCATCGTCGGCAAGGCCTTGTACGACAAAACCCTCAATTACCGAGAAGCGGCGAAACTCGCGCAATCCCATGCTGGCTAAAAGGATCATCCCCTGCCTGGACGTCAAGGACGGCCGCGTGGTCAAGGGCGTCAACTTCGTCGATTTGAAGGACGCCGGGGACCCGGTGGC
>JACQQK010000066.1 GCA_016207065.1 Nitrospinota bacterium | reverse complement strand
CGCTTAGCGTTTGCACGCTAAGCGCTCGCGTTTGGCGCGCCCGAAAGGATTCGAACCTTCGACCTACGGATCCGGAGTCCGTCACTCTATCCATCTGAGCTACGGGCGCGTTTTCAGTTATGTTTTTTGCGGCCTCGAATCCGGATTTCGCCGATCCGGTTTCGAACCGCGAAATCTAGCCAATTTGCCGTCGATTGTCAACGCGGAAAGATTTTCGACGCGCTCCGCGGGTCAAACGCCTTCCTCCGCCTCCGGGATGACCGAGTTCGGCCCCACCTTTTCCTCCTTGCCGAATTCGCGGATCATGTCCAGCCGCCTTTGCCACCAGTTGGCCTCCTTTTCCAATTCGGGGGAGGGGTTGGGAGGTAATTGAATCTTGAAATCCTTCCCGCTCAAAATCTTGACCTCGGTCTTTTCCGGAACAGTCAGTCCATGCTGACCCAGGACGGTTATGGGGTCGTCCACCAGCCGTCTCTTGAACTCCTCGCTGGTGACGGCTTGAACAGCCACTTTTTTCCACTTCGCGTCCAGTTCCACCTTCTTTGTTTCGTCCATGTTCTTTTCCCTGCCGGTCGTTTACGAATGACTTAAGAGTAATGGAGCGCGGAGGCTCTTTCAATGCCTAAATGACGTTTCGCGGAATATTTTCTGGGATGTTTTACGCCTGCGGACGAGCTTTATTTCCCCCCCACGATTTCCAAAACCTTGTTCAAGGCCTGGTCGAGGTTCTCGGGCTGGGTCCCTCCCGCCTGCGCCATGTCCGGCCTGCCGCCGCCGCTCCCGCCCACGATGGAAGCGATTTCCTTGAGGATGTTTCCCGCGTGGAACCGGTCGGTCAGGTCCTTGGTGACGCCCGCGGCGAGCAGGACTTTTCCCTCGGCTTCGGAACCGGCGACGACGATCCCCGACTGCATTTGGTTCTTGGCGTTGTCGATGAAGGCGCGCAGGGTCTTGGCGTCCATGCCGTCGAGTTTCTTCACCATCAGGGAGACGCCGCCCACGTTGGCGATCTCGCCGGACTGGGCGGAGCCCTTGCCGCTGACGAGTTTTTCCTTGAGCGCGACGATTTCCTTTTCCATCTGCCGGCTCTTTTCCAGCAACTTCTTGAGGCGGGCCAGTTCTTCCTCGGGCTGGGCCTTGAGCAGGGCGCGCACGGCGGCCAAATTCTCGAACTCGGCCTGGATCTTGTCGAACGCGGACAGTCCGGTGACGGCCTCGATCCGGCGGACGCCGGAGGCGATGCCGCCCTCATGGACGATCTTGAACACGCCGAGGGTCCCGGTGGCGGTAACGTGCGTGCCGCCGCACAGCTCCTTGCTGAACCCGGGGACGGACACGACGCGCACCTCGCTCCCGTACTTCTCGCCGAACAGGGCGGTGGCGCCTTGTTCGAGCGCCTCGTCGATTTTCATCTCCCGGGTCTCGACGGGGACATTTTCTCTTATCTTCTCGTTGACCAGCGACTCGATGCGGGTTTTCTCGCGCGGCTCGAGCGGAGAGAAGTGGGTGTAGTCGAACCGCAACCGGTCGGGGGACACGAGCGAGCCCGCCTGCTTGACGTGGTCGCCCAGCGTTTCCTTCAACGCGGCGTGCAAAAGGTGCGTGGCCGTATGGTTGAGCGCGGTAGCGCGGCGTCTTTCGGCGTCCACTTCCAGGGTCAGCTCGTCGCCGGACCTCAGCGTCCCGTGGACGATTTTCGCCTTGTGCGCGATCAATTCCGGCACGGGTTTCGCGGCGCTCTCGATTTCGAGTTGCGCGTGGTCGTTGCCTGCCCAGCCCTTGTCCCCCACTTGACCGCCGGACTCGCCGTAGAACGGGGTCTCCGCCAGCAAAATTTCCACCTCTTCCCCGGCGGTCGCGGAATCGACGGGAGCTTGGTTTTTGAGGATCGCCCGGACCCGGCTTTTCGCCTGCGTGGCGGAATAACCCAAAAATCGCGTGGGCGGATTTTTTTGCAGATATTCGTTGAAGAACGGCGACACGCCCTTCTCTCCGGAACCTTTCCAGGAGGTCATGGCCTTCTCTCTCTGTTCCCGCATGGCCCGCTCGAACCCGTCCATGTCCAGGGCATAGCCGTTGTCCTTGGCGGTTTCCTGTACCAGGTCCACGGGGAAACCGTACGTGTCGTACAGTTTGAAAATCTCCTCTCCGGGGATGACGGTTTGCCCGGATTTTTTCAGGCGGTCCAGGATCTCCTCGATTCGCGGGGCGCCGATGGCCAGGGTGGAGCCGAAGTTCTCCTCTTCGTTGAGGGTCACTTTTTTGATGAAGGCATGGTGGTTTTCCAATTCCGGATAGCTGTCCTTGAACTTCTCGACCACCCGGTCGGCAACGAGATGGAAGAACGGCCCGTTCATTCCAAGGAGCCTGCCATGGCGCAAGGCCCTGCGCAGGATCCGGCGCAGGACGTAGCCCCGCCCTTCGTTCGAGGGCAGAACGCCGTCGCTGACGAGGAACGTCACGGCGCGGGCGTGGTCGGCCAGAACGCGCAGGGAGACGTCGGTCTCGTGGCGTTCGAGATAGGGTTTGCCGACGATCTTGCATATGTCCTGGATGAGGCCCATCATGAGGTCCGAGTCGTAGTTGCTGTGCTTCCCCTGCGCCACGGCGGTCAGGCGCTCCAACCCCATTCCCGTGTCGATGCAGGGCTTGGGCAGGGGCGTCATTTTCCCCGACTCGTCGCGGTCATACTGCATGAAGACCAGGTTCCAGATTTCCAAAAACCGGTCGCAATCGCACCCGACGCCGCAGGCGGGTTTGCCGCATCCGACCTCCTTCCCCTGGTCCACGTAAATCTCAGAGCACGGCCCGCAGGGGCCGGTGTTGCCCATGGCCCAGAAGTTGTCCTTCTCGCCCAACCTGTGGATACGGTCCCCGGCCAGGCCGATGCCTTTGTGCCAATGTTCGAACGCCTCCTCGTCGTCCTTGTAAACGGAGACGTAGAGTTTCTCCCTGGGGAGGCCGACAGCCCGCGTGAGGAATTCCCAACCGTAATGGATCGCCTCTTTCTTGAAATAGTCGCCGAAGGAGAAGTTCCCCAGCATTTCGAAGAACGTGTGGTGACGGGCGGTCCTGCCCACCATCTCCAGGTCGTTGTGCTTGCCGCCGGCGCGGACGCACTTCTGGACGGACGCGGCGCGGACGTAATCGCGCTTCTCCTCGCCCAGAAAAACGTTCTTGAACTGCACCATCCCGGCGTTCGTGAACAGCAGGGTCGGGTCGTTCCTGGGGACAAGGGAATCGCTGGGGACCAGGACGTGGCCTTGTTGGACGAAGTAATCCAGGAATTTCTTTCTCAGTTCGTTTCCGGTCATTATGAAATTATTATATCAGGAGGACGCCGGGCGGGCCATGGGGGAGATTTTCGTTCCTGGCGGCGGTCTATACGATGCCCGCTTTCAGCAGGTCGTGCAGGTGGATAATCCCGTCGATGTGAACTTCATCGCCGGTGACCACGAGGGACGTGATCGAGTACTCTTCCATGATCTGGACGGCCTTGGCCGCCATATTGTCCTTGCCGACGGTCTTGGGATCCGAGCTCATGATTTCCCCGGCCCTGGTTTCCGAGATGTCTCTCTTCTTTTCGATCAACCGCCGCAGGTCCCCGTCGGTGATGATGCCTTTTATGGAGTCGTCGCGCCCGACCACGATGGCGGTCCCGAAACCCTTACGGCTGATTTCTTTTATAACGTCGGCAATGTTCGAGTCCTCGTAAACCTTGGGGACCGAACCGCCGGTATGCATCACGTCGCCGACGGTGGTGAGGAGTTTGCGCCCCAGGATGCCGCCCGGATGGTTTTGCGCGAAGTCCTCCTCCTTGAACCCCCGCTTCGCGAGGAGCCCCAACGCCAGCGCGTCGCCCAACGCCAGCGCCGCGGTGGTGCTGGAAGTGGGCAGGAGGCCCAGGGAGCAGGCTTCCTCCTTGACGCCGACGTCGAGGACGTAGTCGCTTTTCCTGGCCAGGGTCGAGTTCAGGTTTCCGGTCATCGCCACCAAAACCGCCTTGAGACGGTTGATGGCGGACAGGAGGAGCAGGATTTCCTCGGTCTCGCCGCTATTGGAAATGGCGAGCACGACGTCGCCGCGGGAAATCATCCCCAGGTCCCCATGGCTACCCTCAGCCGCATGGAGGAACAAGGCCGGCACGCCGATGCTGGAGAACGTGGCGGCGATCTTCTTGCCGATGATGCCCGATTTCCCCATCCCCGTGACCACCAGCCGGCCCGAACATCGATCGATGAGGTTGACGACCTCGGCGAAATGGCCGTCAATCCGCCCGATGAGCCCCGCCACCGCCTCGCTCTCTATTTGCAAAGCTTTTTTTGCCGCGAATATGATTTTTTCCGCGTCCCGCAATGGGGAAGGCGTGGAAACCTTCAATCTTTGCATATGCGCCGAGGCCCGCCGAGGGCCTTGATTTTCAAACGGTTTATAATATCTCCGAGTGTGCAAATGGTAGCATAATTACTTGGACACGGCAACATGGGCCGCCTATAATAATTTATTTTTTACTTGCCGGACTGCCCTCGACCGTTCCGGGTTTTCGCGGACATCATGACCAAAAAGCCGACGCTCTACCTCATTGACGGGTCTTCTTACATCTTCAGGGCATTTTACGCCATCCGGCAAAACTTATCCAACTCCAAGGGCCTGCCCACCAATGCGCTGTACGGGTTCGTCAATATGTTGTTGAAGGTCGTGCGCGACGAGCGTCCCGATTTCCTGGCCGTGACGTTCGACAGCCGGGCAAAAACCTTCCGCCATGAAATGTACCCCGAATACAAGGCCAACCGGGAAGTTCCTCCAGAGGACCTACAACAACAATTCCCGTATTTCCGGCCCATCGTGGAGGCGTTCAATATCGCCTGTCTCCAGAAAGACGGTTACGAGGCGGACGACATCATCGGGGCCCTCGCCAAACGGGCGGAACGGGAGGGGATGAACATCGTCATCGTCAGCGGCGACAAGGACATGATGCAGTTGATCGGCCCGCATGTCCACATGCTCGATACCATGAAGGAGAAAAGATTCGAGGAAAAAGACGTCGTCGAGAAATTCGGGGTCGCCCCGAAACAGGTGATCGAGGCGCTGGGGCTGATGGGCGACAGTAGCGACAATATCCCCGGAGTGTCCGGAGTCGGGCCAAAAACCGCGGCCGAACTGATCCAGAAGTTCGGCTCCATCGAGAACTTGTACAAGGAAATCGACAAGATCGACAAGATAAAATTGCGCGAGAAGCTGGAGCGCGACAAGGACAACGCTTTTCTCAGCCGGAAACTGGCGACCATCAAGACCGACATGGAATTGGATTGCGCCCTGGCCGACCTGAGGGTCAGGGAGAAAAACGCCCAAAAGGTCAGGGAGCTTTTCGCCGAACTGGAATTCGCCTCCCTCCTGGACGAGGCCGAAAGCGCTCCCGCGCAAGACGAGGTCAAAAGCAAAAAACGCTATTCAACCGTCTTGACCGAAACCGACCTCGACCGCCTCGTCGAACGGCTAGCGAGGAAGGGAGAATTCGCGCTTGACCTGGAGACCACCAGCAAGAGTCCGGTGCGGGCCTCCATGGTCGGGATTTCCTTCTCCTGCGAGGACCACGAGGCCTGCTACATTCCCGTCGGCCACGATTACCTTGGCGCGCCGGAGCAATTGGACAAAAAACTTGTCCTGGAACGGTTGCGCCCCCTTTTAGAGGACCCCAAATACAAAAAGTATGGCCAGAACATCAAATACGATTCGATCGTGCTTCAAAACGAAGGAGTCCATCTGGAAGGAATCGCCTTCGACACCATGCTGGCCTCCTATGTGCTCGACCCTTCGCGGCGCAACCACAACATGGACGACCTCGCCATGGAATACCTGCGCCACAAAACCATTACCTACAAGGACGTGGCGGGCTCCGGAGCAAAAGAAATAGGGTTCAACCAAGTGACGGTCGACCGCGCCGCCGAATACGCGGCGGAGGACGCGGACGTCGCCTGGCTCCTGACCCGCAAGTTTCGTTCCCTTTTGAAAGAAGACGACCTCAAATTATACATGGAGGTCGAATTGCCGTTGGTCGAGGTCTTGGCGGACATGGAGTTGAACGGGGTTTACGTGGACCGGGACCACCTTGCCCGCCTGTCCCGCTTCATGGAGAAGGACCTGCGGGACATGGAAAAAGAAATCCACGCCCTGGCGGGGGAGGAGTTCAATATCAACTCCCCAAAGCAGTTGTCGGAGATCCTGTTCGACAAGCTGAAACTGAACGTCGTCAAAAAAACCAAGACCGGGTTTTCCACCGACATGTCCGTCCTGGAAGCGCTGGCTGGCGAACACGAACTGCCTGAGAAAATCGTCGCCTACCGCCAGTTGGCCAAGCTGAAGTCCACCTACGTGGACTCCCTGCCCCAGGAAATTTACGAAAAAACCGGGCGGGTGCACACGTCATTCAACCAGACCATAGCCGCGACGGGACGGTTGAGCAGTAGCGACCCCAATTTGCAAAACATCCCCATCCGCTCGGACATGGGCAAGGAAATCCGCAAAGCGTTTATCGCGGAAGGCGACGGCAAACTCCTGTCCGCGGACTATTCCCAGGTCGAACTCAGAATACTGGCCCACCTTTCCGGCGACGAAAACCTGATCCGCGCCTTCAAACACGGGGAGGACGTCCACGCGCGCACGGCGGCGGAAATTTTCGGCCTGCCTCTCGACCGCGTGACCGAGGAGCGGCGGCGGATGGCCAAGGCGGTGAACTTCGGCATCGTCTACGGCCTGAGCGCGTTCGGCCTGTCCAGAGGGCTGAAAATTTCCGGCAGGGAAGCCAAGGCTTTCATCGACCAGTATTTCGCGCTGTACAAAAAGGTCAAAATTTTCATGGAAGACACCGTCCAAAGCGCCCGGAAACTGGGATACACCGCCACGCTCATGAACCGCAAGCGGTACCTGCCCGATATCAACAGCAAGAACAAGCAGGTCAGGGAAGCCGCCGAGCGAGTCGCCATCAATTCCCCCGTGCAGGGCAGCGCCGCGGACCTCATCAAACTCGCCATGATCCGGCTCTTCCGCCATTTCCGGAACGCCGGGCTCCAGTCGAAGATGATCCTGCAAGTGCACGACGAACTGGTGTTCGAATGCGTCCCGGACGAATGCGAACGCGTCGAATCCATGGTCAAAAAAGAAATGGAAGAGGCGTACCCGCTCAAAGTCCCGCTCGTCGTCGATGCCGGATGGGGAAAAAACTGGAACGAGGCGCATTGACCTAACCCGCTTTCGCGTTTGCCCACATCATGTAATATTTTCCCGATGCTTTCATTCCTCTCCAGACTTAACTTGCGCGCCATCGCCAGACTCTTGCTCCTGGCCGCGTTCGTCGCCGTATCCAGCCATGCGGTCTTGCGCTTCGAGTACGCCGAAGGCAACTTCCTTTATTCCATTTTCAAGGCCAATATCTGGTACGCGGCGCATAACAAGATCGTATTCCCCGCGTATTTCTGGGGGGTGTTCGCCGTTTTCCTGATGGCCGACCGGCTCGTTAAAAACAAACCGTACAGCGGAAATGAAATTTTCGTCTCCCTCCGCCGAGCGTTTGTCTATCACGTCTACCTGCTTCTTCTGAGCCATTCCGAGGAAATCGTCCCCGGCTTTACCTTATTGCCCATTCATATTTCCCCCGTCCCTCAGGTCACAAGCTACGAATGGATTTTTGCGGAAGCGTTTTTCATTTTTTACTACGCTTTGTCCATCCATAAGCTCCTCAGAGTATTCAGCGGCGACGGCGATTTCCGGGACTTGATCTTTCCCGTATCCGCGGCGGCTCCTTACTTCTATTGTTCCTTGCCGGAAGCCCATTTGTCCTATCTGGCTTTGGCGTTGGGGGCCTATTATCTCCGGCAAAGAGTAGTGCGCTCCAGCCCGGATTTTCTGAGGGCCAATATCCTGCATTCGCAAAGGACCGCCGTCCTTGCGGTTTTTCTGGCGGGTTTGTTTTTCCGCCTGTGGTACGCCTATTATTTTTCGACCGCCGAGACGGACATGACGGGTTTCAGCGCGGACGGCCCGGAATATTACCGGTCCGCCCTGGCCTTCGCAAACGGACAATACGATCAGGCGAACTACTGGCATGCCCCGTTTTACTCGTTGTACTTGTCGCTATTTCTCTCTCTTTTCGGCCGCTCGCCGCAAACTCTTTTTTACGCTCAAGCCATCGTGGGCTCCCTGGCCCCGGTCGTGGTTTTTAAAATCCTCGATAGGCTGGGCATGCCGAGGGCGGCTTTTATTTCGGGCTTGCTGGTCGCGGTCTCCCATCTTTGCATCCATGAAACCGTCGTGATCAACCGTTCGTCGCCCATCCTG
>JACQQK010000065.1 GCA_016207065.1 Nitrospinota bacterium | reverse complement strand
GTGATCGACGTCGGCATCAACCGGGTGGACGGCAAACTCGTGGGCGACGTCGCCTACGCCGAGGCGGCGGAAAAAGCCTCGTACATCACGCCGGTCCCCGGCGGCGTGGGGCCGATGACCATCGCCATGCTCATGGACAACGCCTTGAAAGCCTTCAAGTCGGTCCGCGGCTTGTGACGGGGACCCGGTCATGACGGAAGGACGTCCGCTCCCCGCGCGCCAGGAAAAAGAACCCCCGCAACCCAGAATCTATTCCGTGTCGGAGGTCACCCAGGACATCCGCGCCATATTGGAGTCCGCCTTCGACGCGCTCTGGGTGGAGGGGGAGATCTCGAACCTGCGGGTGGCGTCCTCGCAACACGCCTATTTCGTGCTCAAGGACGACCGCGCGCAGGTCCGGTGCGTGATGTTCCGCGGCCAGCGGGCGGGCATGAAGTACCGCCCCGAGGACGGCGACCAGGTCCTGGCATTCGGCAGGATTACCGTGTACGACGCACGCGGCGAATACCAAGTCATCGTGGAAACCCTGGAGCCGCGCGGCCTGGGCGCCCTGCAGAAGGCGTTCGAACAACTCAAGCAGAAACTGTCCGCGGAGGGATTGTTCGACGAGGCACGCAAACGGCCGCTCCCCGAATTTCCCTGGAAAATCGGCGTCGTCACGTCCCCGACCGGCGCGGTCATCCGCGACATCATCCATGTCGTCCGGCGGCGCAACCCGAAAGTCTCGCTCCTCCTGTGTCCGGTGAAGGTGCAGGGGGAAGGCGCGGCGGAGGAGATCGCGCGCGCCATCGCCGAAATGAACCGGCGCGGCGGGCTCGACGTCCTGATCGTCGGGCGCGGCGGCGGGTCCATCGAGGACTTGTGGGCGTTCAACGAGGAGGTCGTGGCCCGCGCCATCCACGCGTCGCGCATCCCCGTGGTCTCCGCGGTGGGACACGAGGTGGATTTCACCATCGCCGATTTCGTCGCCGACGTACGCGCGCCCACCCCATCCGCCGCGGCGGAGTTGACCGTCCCCGTCCTGGCCGACGTCGTCCGCGACATCCACTCCCTGGCCGAACGGCTCGTTTCGACCCTGCAGTCCCGCGTCGAGGACCACGGGGACCTGCTACGGAGCTTGATGGACCGGCGGTTTTTTCTGGAGCCTCTGAGAATCCTGGAAACCCCGTCCCAGCGGCTCGACGACCTGACCCAGCGGCTGATACGCGGGTTGGACCAATGGAAGGTTTTTCAGAAACAACGGTTGGAGCATTGCGTTCGGCGGTTGATTCAAGCCTCGCCGCAAAAAGAACTTCCCCGGTGGGAGGAGAAACGCGCCGCCCTGGAGCGACGGCTTTTCCAGCAACTGCGCTCGCGTTTGCGGATCGAGCGCGAGCGGTTCGAGGGGACGGCCAGGAACCTCAACGCGTTGAGCCCCCTCGCCATCCTGCAAAGAGGGTACAGCATCTGTTCGTCGCCCGTCACCGGCAAGGCCGTCACGTCCAGCGCCGAGGTCAGAGCGGGCGACCCCGTGCAAGTCCGGCTCGCCAAGGGCAGGCTGGATTGCAAGGTGGAAAAGACGGCGGAGTAGACGCGGGAGATCGCGCGATTCGAAAATTTTTTGCTCGAATCGAAAGCTGGGAAATCCCCCTCGGTCCCCCTTTTTCAAAGGGGGAAGGGAAGATCCCCCCTTTAACAAAGGGGGGCTGGGGGGATTTAAAGACCGCGGCGTAAACTGTCCCATTCCCTATCTCGATCCGGCAGGCGTTGTTTCCCGGTCTCAAGCGGTTTTCTGCCCCCCCTGCCTTTTCGTTATGCAATTCCCAGTAGCGGCCCTGCAAAAAAAAACAACCCCTCCCCTCTCCCCCGGTAAAGAGAAGATTGGAAGGGGTTGAGCCGCTTGAACGAGGCGGAAACGCTTTACCTTACGCCAGACCTCATGCCGGACAACCGATCATGAACAACCCGTGCCAGCTACGCCGGTAACGGCGTCTTGCAACGTAGTGGTGTTGGTATTGTCGGTATACGTCCAGGAACAAACGTTGGCGTTAATGGTTCCGGTGATTTGCGTCGCCGACGCCGCCGTCAAGGTGATCCCTTGCGCGTTCGTGTTATTGATGACATCCGTCGCCTTGTAGTTGGGGAACGTGCCGCCGTCCAAAATGTACTTGGAATGCAGGGTCACGATGGTCGACCGCAGGGCCCCCGTTACGCCCGCCGCCGCGTTCTTGCTGGCGCTACTTGACAAGTCTTGGAATTTGGGGATTGCCACCGCCGCCAAAATGCCGAGGATCACGATCACCATGATCAACTCGATCAACGTGAAACCCGCCTCGCTCTTCAATATCCGTCTCATCATATAAATCCTCCTCCCGGGATGTTAGTTGGCAACTTATTGATAATTAAACAATTATATAATACCAATCGAAAAAATGCAAATTCCGGGCCAGATTCCGACAAAAACAGGCCGGCTTGCGGAGATGGCGGGGAACCGCTGGAAAAACAATAGGGTGGGCGCTGATGATTTTCCCCGGTCGAAAAAGGGACGGTTGGCGGGAGCTTGTTTTGGCGCGAAAGCGGGTAAGCGGTTACACGTTTTGTAACTCAGGGCGCCGAACCTCAAGGGGAGAACATGGGATTCATCCGCCGCTTCGATGATTCTTTTATGTAATTAATATTATTAACATTTCCGTCCATGATGTTACTATATGAAACGCGTCAAAACTGGCGGATGGTATAGTGTAGCCGCCCAATTTATTGGGCTCAAAAACGCTGAAACGGGCCTGATAAATCAGGCAACTACAATCCAAAGGGAGGACCTATTTTCCGTGAAATGAAAATCGGGTTTCTAAAAACCGTCCTTTGCGTTTTACTGTTTTTTGCGCTGGCCGCGCTCTACTTTCCTAAAGTTCTGGGGAGCGGCTCTTTTCTGAGCGCCAGGGACCTCAGCACCTACTTTATCCCGCCGCGCCTGTTTTGGGTGGAGAGCGCCCGCAATTTCGGTTTTCCCCTGTGGAACCCTTATTATTTCAGCGGCCACCCGCTGTTCGCCGCCCTCCAGCCGGGCGTCTTGTATCCCTTCAGTCTGTTTTATCTGTTCCTGCCCTTTTTTTTCGTTTTCAATTACACCGTCATCGTCCACTTCGCCCTGGCGGGGATTTTTGCCTATGCCCTCATGCGCGCCCAAAACGCCAGCCGCGCCGCTGGGTTGATCTCCGGCTTGTGCTTCATGTTGAGCGGCTACCTCATTTCCGTGCACGGCATGCTTTCCACGTTGCTCTCCGCGGCCTGGGTCCCGCTGTTTTTACTGACCTACTTTGCCGCGTTCCGCAAAAACAACGCCGTCTGGTCCATGGGCGCGGGGGCGGTGGGGACCGTCATGTTCCTGGGCGGCGGCGTGGAAGTGTGTTATGTGATTTTTCTCCTCGTCTTTCTGTTATCCCTGTTTCCCAGTCTAGTCTTTGAAGCCAGCGGCGCCGAGACGGGAAATCCCCCCCTCCCCCCTTTGATAAAGGGGGGGCATTTTCCTCTCCTCCCACCTTTGTCAAAAAGGGGGGGCTCTCTTCCCCCTTTGGAAAAGGGGGACCGAGGGGGATTTGCTTTCTCCCCCCCTTGCAAAGGGGGCGGGGGGGATTTTCAATATCCAGACCTCAAAACCCGGGCGCTTTATTTTTCGGTATTCGTCCTCACGTTTCTCGGACTGTCGGCGGTGCAACTGCTTCCTTTTATGGAATTGGGCCGTTTGTCCGTCCGGTCCGGAGGCCTTCCCTACTGGGAGGCCACGACCTGGTCCCTACGCCCGGCGGACCTCCTGGAGTTTTTTATCCTCGACCTGCATGGAAACTGGGCGGACCCGTCCAGGTACTGGAAAAGCCAAAGCTGGCTGAAAAGCATTTACCTGGGAGGCGTCCCGCTTTTGCTGTCCGCCGTCTTTTTCCGTCAGTGGGACAGGCGGGCGAAAGGATTTTTGCTCCTGATCCTGGTTTCCCTCCTGCTGGCGCTCGGCAAATACTCTCCCGTCTATTCCTTCTTGTTCGAGTATTTTCCTTTTTTCGACAAGGTGCGGTTTCCGGTCAAGTTCGTCTTCCTGGCGTTTGTCTTGATTTCCCTGGCCGCCGGGCACGGTTTCGACCGGTTCCGGGAAGGGCTGGAAACGGACCGGCAAGGGACCCTGCGTCTGGCGAAACGGATTCTGGCGTTCGGTTTTTTTTGCATGGTCCTGTTCGGGTTTTTGTATTTTTTCGAGGCGCCGGCCGCGGATTTTTGCCGGGCCCGCGGCTGGGACCGGCCGCTCTATAACGACGTCCACGTGAATTTGTACAACGCCAGGCGCCTGCTGTGTTTCACCGGACTGGCCGCGCTGTGTTTGTTTCTTTGGGCGAACGGCCGGAGGAAGATATTTTGCCAATACGCCATCGTCGTCCTGCTGGCCCTGGACCTGTTTTTCGCCCACTCCGGTTTCTACTCGGTCGGGAAAGCGGACCAGTACCTGGAAAACGGCTCGAACATGAATTTCATTCTTGCCGACAAATCGCTGTTCCGGGTTTTCGTGCCCAGGAAAACCTTTTTCGCGAAAGAGTACATTTTAATGCCCGGCCAAGGCCCCGAGGAAATGGAGAAAGAACGGATCTCCCCAGGTTACGGGCTTTTTAGAAAAATGTTTGTCGTTTCCATGGGAGAGGTCACCGAACTACTGCGGTTTGCAAGAATCGTCGATCTCATGTCCTCGGCCCCGTTACCGGCCGGCGTCAATCTCTTCTCTCTGTTGAACATAAAATACCTTGCGCTCGTTTCGCCCATCGATTCCCCGGACTTCAAGCTGGTCCACATGAACCTTCCCATGACGGGCGATATCGACGCGCTGATCAAAGGCCCCACCATCAAGATCTACGAGAACTTGCGGGTCCTGCCCCGGGCGTTCCTCGTGGGCGCGTGCCAGGTTGTCCGGGCGGACGAGGAGTACAAGAAAATCCTTTCCAGCGAGGCATTCCGGCCGCGCGAGACGGTCTTGCTGGACGCGGCCCCCGAGGGCTTTTCCTGCGGCGAGGTCCGCGAGCCCGCGAACGACGCCGATGAATTTGTCCGCGTCGTGGACTATCAAAACGAGTCCATCGAGCTGGCGGCCAAAACGAACTCCCGGAAATTCCTGTTCATGAGCGAGAGTTATTATCCCGGCTGGAAGGCGGAGGTGGACGGCAGGGAGGCCCAAATCCATCGGGCGGATTACGCCTTCCGGGCCATCCTGCTGGAGCCGGGAGAGCATGCCGTCCGTTTTTATTACGCGCCGCTGTCGTTCAGGATAGGGTCCGCGATCTCGGCGCTGACGGTCGCGGTCTGCGTCGTTTTTCTGATCAAGCGGCGCCTGGCCTGACCGCGAGGGGATGTCATTGGGAGGCTCCGCCGAAGCTATCCAGCGGCTGGATCGCCGAAATGCAAATCCCCCCCAGCCCCCTTTACAAGGGGGAGCGATTCCATTTTTTTTCATGCAATATCCGGTTAGTGGTTACGTCAACTTCCTGAATCTTAAGGGCGCCTCTAAAAATTATAGTTGCCCGATTCATCAGGCGCTCCAACAGCCCAATAAATTGGGCGACTACACCTTTTCAGCGCCGGTTGGGCTCAAGAAAAAGGCAATTTTTAGAGATTACCTTAAATAAATGGCGCGCTATTTTGTGTGGGTTTCGATCGTTTTCCTGGCGGTCGCCGGCGGCGGGAACCGGTATTTGCCTCTCGATCGCGAGACGGTAGCCATCGTGAACGGGATTTTGTTTTTTGCGTTCTTTTCGTTTGCCCTGGCCCGATGGAAGGACTCGGGGGACGGACGGGCTGGGCTGTCCAGATTGACGGCGGCCCTGATCTTGTTTTTCGCCTGGAACGTCCTGGGTTATTTTTATACGGCGCGCGCCGTCTCCATGTCCTTGCTGGCGGCCCAATACGCCGGGACGGTCCTCTTGGTCCTCGGACTGGTCCTGTATTTGAGAGACGAAGGGCGGGTCCGCGAAATTTTCTGGGCGCTGGTCCCGTGCGCCGACGCCGCCGTGCTGTTTGGCCTGTACCAGCAATGGCGCCCCGCCATCCTGAAAACCGACCCGGCGTTTTACCGCTTGAGCGTCTCCTCCTTTTTTCTCCATCCCAATTTTTTCCCGACGTACCTGATATTTTTTGTCCCCATCGCCGTCCGGCTCTATCAGTCGGAAAACGCGAGGGCGCTCAAAATTCTAGCTGGCGCGTCCTTTGCGTTGATCCTGGCCGGGGTGGGGATTTCCGGCTCGCCGAGCGGCCAGATGGTGGCGGCGGCCCAGACAGCGATCATGGGCTGGTATTTCTGGCGGGACAAAAGAACGGCGGAAGTCAAGACCGTAGCGGCGGGAGCGGTCCTGGCTTTCGTATGCTACGCCGGGTGGGCTTACTTCCTGCATACGCGGTGGACGCCGCCGGGGTTCCCCGAGGGGCAAGCGCCTTTTTCGCTGGCGATGCGGCCCTGGATCTTCGGCGACTTGATGAACCGGTTCCTGTTGTGGCAGGTCGCCTGGGAAATTTTCAAGGACCATTGGCTGACCGGAAGCGGCCCCTGGACTTTCGTGGCGCTGTATTTGGAATACGAACCCCGCGTGGCCTCCGGGATACGGCTCATGAATTTCCCGGACGGAAATCCCTATCATGCCCACAATCTGTTTGTCCAGACCGCCTCGGATACGGGGCTGATCGGGTTGACGCTTTTTTTGTGCGCCCTGTTTTTGTTTTACAAAAAAACGCTTGCCTTGGTCCACGACCGGAACCAGCCCTATCGCGACCCCGTGTTTTTCATCGCCGTCGGGATCTCCGGCTACCTGGCGCACAACCTGGTCGAATACAACTTCGCGCCCCCCGCGTTCCATAATTCCCTCGTTCTGTTGATGTTGCTGGCGGATTTTTATTTCCGTAAAACCGCCGCCGGTCCCCGGCCCGCGTGCCGCTGGACCCGATGGGCTCGACTCGGATGGCGAATGAGCGCCATCGAGGGCAATCCAGGCTTGGGCCATTCGCTCCGGGGCGATCCCCGGCCCGCGGTTTTGAGCGGCCCCAGGACGTTTTTGATCTCCGCCTCCGCCCTTGCCGCCGTTTGCGCGCTGGTCCTAACGCATAGTTATCTTTATGACCGGGAGATGCATCTGGCGAAACATAAAAGCAAAAACCTGGAGGAGGCGGAACTGCATGTCCAGCGCGCCAAGTTTTTATGCCCCGTCTGCGAGGACCCCTACCTTTTCATGGCCGTGCAAGCGTTGTCGAATTTCAAGCTGGAGAATAATCCGCAATTTTTAAAACGGGCGGAGGAGGAGGCCCAGGGGGCGTTGCGCTTGACGGACCACTGCCCGGAGGCGCTCCTGGTCCTGGGCGACGTCCGGATTTTTCAAGGCCGCTTGCCGGAGGCCCGCCAGTTCTACCGCCGGGCGCTGAAACTGGGGCCCATGAAAAAGGCCGCGTTGCAAGGCCTGAAAATTGTCGACGGGTTGGAGAAAGAAAAAAAATCGACGGAATCCGGAGAACCCTAGCGTTGCGTCCCATGAATACCTTCCGAGGAGCCGAAGGCAACGAAGAACCTCGATTTGAACTTCACGCGCGAGGCCATGCCAAGGTCTCCTCCGGGGAGGCGGCGGTTTTGCGACTCACTCCAGGGACCGCATGCAACGGAAACCGAACGTCGGGTTTTTCAGGGCCGGGTCGACAATGTTACGGAAGGGAATTTTGGCCGCCATGGAGCTACTCGACCATCCCCCGCCCTTCGCGATGCGGAGCGTTTTGTCCGGGTCGCTTTCCGCCGATTGCGGATTTTGCGAGGAAGGGTAAGGCGTTTCGACCCATTCCCAAACGTTCCCGATCATGTCCAAGACGCCGTAGAGGCTCGCTCCCATCGGGAAGGAACCCGCGGGGGCAACCGAGGCATGACCGTCCTCGTCGCCGAGCAGGTTGGCCCTGCCGGGCAGGAACCGGTCGCCCCAGGGCCAGGGGTCGTTGGCGGCCGGGCCGGAGGCCGCGGCTTCCCATTCCGCCTCCGAGGGCAGACGTTTCCCGGCCCACAGACAATACCGGTTGGCGCTGGCCCAGTCGATCCCCATGGCCGGACAGTTGGGACAGGGTTTGTTTCCGGTATAGGGTTTTTCGTCGTACTTGGGATCGAACGCCTTGAATTTCTCCGCGGTGATTTCGTTCAGGTCCATGTAGAACGCCCGCGTATTTTCCGGAGACGCCGGACGCCCTTCGCCCCCGCGGTGTTCCGCCCGGCTACCCGCGCTCCTGGCCGGCGCGCTCCCGGCGTTGATCAAGACCATGACGGTCTTGTCCCTGGGGTTTACCGTCGTCGGCAAAAACGTTTTCCCCTCCGCGAACAGAGGCGGCGGAACAAGGAGACCGCGACCGGACGGCGCGGTTTCGCCGCCCTCCGGCACGGCTTGCGCCAGGACCGGCCCGCCTCGAGCGTCCCAGGAGTCCGCGCGGGATTCTCTCGCGAGGACGAAGGCGAAACACATCGCCGCCAGGACCATGAAGCCGAACGCGATACGACGTCTCACCGCGATTTCTCTTCCTGTTTGAGGAAGGCGTCCATTTTGGCCTTCAGCTCGCGGTACCGCCGGTATTCCTCGTCCGCCTCTTCCTTCCTGCCCATGACCTCGTAGGTGTAGCCGAGCCCGTAATAGGCGTCGTAATAAGTGGGGTCCAGTTGCACGGCGGTCTTGAAGGTCTCGACGGCTTTTTCGTGCATGTTCTTGAAATTATAAATGCCGCCCAGACCAAAATAAGCCTTGGCGTTCCTGGGGTCCCTCTTGATGGCTTTCAGAAAGGAAGCCATGGCCTCGTCGTATTTCTCCCCGTCGGTGTAGTCGATGGCCTCCTGGACGTACTCGCCGCTTTCTTTTTCGACGCATTGGGGTAGAATCGAAAGGAGAGCGATCAGGAAAACGAAATGGAAAATCCGGTTGGGGGCGGGCATGGCAAACCTCGGAATCCGATCGCCGGATTGATGGGCAAGAGCCGAAGGAATGCGTTCGACGATTCGGGTTTCATTAATATATCATCAAGGTTTCGCGTTCGCCATATAATCCCTCCACATCGTCTAAAATGAAGGTTTTCGCCCCATGGCGTCCTGGATCTTTTTCGGACTGTTAACGGCCATCGCCTTGCTGGCGGCGGTCCTTTCGGTCAAGGGAAGCGGGCTGGCGGGAATCGGCTGGCTCAACTACGCCCGCCTCCGGGACCTGCGGGACCGGCTGTCCGCCTCGGACGATCCCCGGGAACGGGCGGCGCTGGCGGCGGTGGTCCGGCGGTGCGAGGCCCTCCGCGCCCAATGGGTCCTCCGCGAACAGGACTTGCGACTGCTCGAAAACACCCGCTCCCTGGCGGAGGAAATCGCCGCCATCTACCATCCCCGGTCCGCCGCGCCCCTCGCCGAAGCCTCCATCGGGAACCTGTTGCAGGCCTTCCGGGTCTTGAAAAACAGCCTGCTTTCCCTCGCGCAACGGAAAGGGATTCAAAAAGCCACCCAGTTCCGCCTGCGTCACGTCCTGACGCTGTCCCGCGCCTGGAGGAAAAAAGAGGAGTGGGAAAACTCCCCCGCCGGGCGCATCTTCGCGCGCTATCGCATGTACTCTTTCCTGAAATGGATCTACTACCTCGCCCGTTGCATGGACCTCTCGTTCTGGTCCATGAGGATGGCCGCGTATTTTTTCCACGACGTCGTGTTCAAGATTTTCCTGGCGCACTGGTATTTGCTGGCGGGGGAACTGGCCCTGCGGGTTTACCGGGAAAGCGGGGAGAAGGAAACGGAGTTGTCCCCCGAAAGCGCCCTTGAGGATTTTCAGTCCCTGGAGGAGCCCGGACGCTTTTCCGAAAACGGCTTGCCGGAAAAGGTCCGGCGCATCGCCGAAACCTCCAGGAAGAAGGTCCTGTTCGAGCCTTGGAAACTGGAGTGGGACCGGGTCCGTTCGGCTTACGCGCGTCTTGCGGAAGACATCGCGCGGTATCACCATCCCGGTCCCCGGCCCCTGTACGAGGCGCGGCTGTTCAACCTATTGACGGGGCTGGCGAGGTTCGCCGATCTGGTTTCGGCGCTCGAGACCAAGCCCCTGCTGAACAAACTGCTGGACGTCCGCGTGTCCCATGTCCTCAAGGCGAAGGAAACCGCCGACTGGCTATTGGACAACCCCCTCGTGGAATGGGCGAGGAAATACCGTTTCGGCCAGGTCGCGAAATACTCGTCCATGCTCTTCAAGACGTTCGTCCGGGGGCATCCCGGCGCCGTGTTGAAGCAATTCGCCTTCGACCTGGCGGCGGAAGGCGGGAAACGATGGGTCTGCCTCTACCTGCACGACAAGATCGCCGTCGAGGCCCATTTGATCTACCGCGACTGACCAGCCAACGTGAACGTTGGATCCAACGCCGCCTCAGGCTAACGCCGAGGCGGGAGGCGGCTCCCCCTTGCAAAGGGGGCCGGGGGGATTTGCTTTTCGGCGATCGCGTCAGCGTCATCGCCGCGTTGCCCCCGGGCGCTTGCCCGGCGTTCACGTTGGCGGCCCCTTGGGAAGCAGGACCGTCTCGAACCAGTATTGCTTCATGACCTTGAAGGAATGGATGAACCGCTGGAACTCGAGGGACTTCTGGATGAAGGAGGCGGCGCCGAGGTTGTAGGCCCGGTCGATGTCCTCGGCGGAGTAGGCGTTGGTCACCACGATAACGGGGATCGAGCGAATCCCCGGGATCGACTTCATTTCCCTCAACGCCTCAAAGCCGTTTTTCCCGGGCATGCCGATGTCGAGGAGGATGAGGCTGGGCTCCTTGTCCCGGTCCGCGTGCCGGCCGCGCCGCAGGAGGTAGTCCAGCAACTCCTCGCCGTCCCTGACCCGCGCCAGGTTGACGTCCAGACTCGCCTTCCTTGCCGCCTCCGCGACCAGGATAAAATCGTCGTCATCGTCCTCCACGACCAGCATGCACAAATTATTTTTCACCATGTCCGGCCCGAATCCCCGCCCAAATGCCTGGCGGCCAAAACCTCGCGCCCGTTAACGCCGGACAACCCGCAACGCGTTTCCATTTGAAACCCGGTCTGGGTCATCCCTTTCCACTCCCGAAAAAACCGCGGGCCTTTTTCCGGACGGGCCGCCATTTTAATTTCATAAACAGATTACGTAAAATACCCACAGATGCCTTCTTCCACGCCCGGACGACGAGAATATCTTCCGAAATCCCAATAAAACGAACCGTTTTAGACCACCTCCGGTTCGGGAATAATGCGAGAACCCCATTAAAGTGCGCATTTAGCGATTTTTCAGTCCCTTTTTCGTCATTTGATATAAAATCAATAGTTGCCCTTTTGGAGCAAAAGGTTATATTGAAGTCGATGATTTTTAAGTGAAAAACGAGTCCGCAACCGGGCGCGAAATCGCGGACGACTCGAGCGCGGAAGTTTGAGTTGAAACCGATCTTTTTTTAAATCAAAAAGGGGAAGGCTCCGATAAGGGCAATGATGATGGAAAAACATTGGGTCCCGATAGACGATGGGTCAAACGGCGTTGCCGCCGCGCCCCGCCTTCGCGCCAGCAAGAGACGGGATGGGCGTCGTGGCCGTCCCCTTGCAAACTTCAAACGCATCGGCCCCTGGAAAACGCTCTTTCTCCTTTCAACTCTTAGATAGTATCGGACATGGCATATTTGTCAAGAAAAAAAATCAGAAATATGAACTTCGAGACGGTCCTGGCCCGCATCAAGGAGGTCAAGGCGCTCCGGCACGACAGCGAGGTCGCCGCTTTATTGGGTTTGGGCAAAACGGCGTTCGCCGAAAGGAAGCGGCGAAACAGTTTGCCTGTTGACAAACTCGCCGTCTTTTGCGAAAAAGAGTCCATAAATATGAATTGGATCCTTTCCGGAAGGGGCCGGAAAGAGAAATGCGGGCAGGACAACAATAATATGCGCGGTCTTCTTTCCACTAAAAACCAAGAGCGGCTCGTCGCCCAGATCAAGCGGATCTTCAAGGAAGGCGACATCGGCAAGATTGCCGTCCTGCAATATTTCCTGGACCTGATGGCCCCCGCCGGGAAAAAACCGCGGAAAGATTCTCCCGCGAAGACCGCGCCAAAAACCGCCGAAAAACGCGACCCCGATTGACGCAACACAATTCTCCCCTCGCCGTCGTCCGGTAGAGACCCTTGCATAAGCAATAAAGCCCGCTTTAAACCTTATTATGATGTCGCCCCAGGCTTGGCGAAGGTCGAAGGGCATTGGTCATGCCTTGACAGGCTCGGCATGACATCCATGAAAGGTCTCTTTCCAATATAGGACGGACAAATCGCATCCCCCAAAACCTCACATCCCCACCCCGCCCACAACCGCATAATAAACATACAGTTACGCCACAGCCAAAAAAACCCTTATATTTAAAAGGGTTGGCGTTTCCCGCTTGACAAGTCCGCAAGGGATTGTTAAATAAATAACTGATTTTATTGAATTAATTAGCTCGTCCGCTATTCGAGGAATAGCCCTTGCTACCGGCATGTCACGAGAGCATAATAAAAGAACTCCCGTTTTCCCGTTTCACCAACATACCGGCCCCGGACATCGGGTCCGCGCGGCCGGAAAAACCGCTCTTTATTTTCGCCCAATCAGACACCATTAACGCGAGGCGTCCATGTCGGCCCTGACCCAGATAGCCGCCCCCGATCTTGATGAGCTTAAGAGAAAAAAAGCGGTCCTTGCCGGACTGGAGCAGGAGTTGGCGGAACGGGAACTGGAACTCTCCACCCTGCGCGGGGAGTTGCGTCTCTTCGAAAACCTGTACAACGCGCGCGTCGGCGCGAAATACGCCGAACTCGACGAGGCGAAGGCCCGGGTCATGGAAATGGCGGCGCGCTTCTTCCCCCAATCCGGCGAATTCCAGTCCGGCGCCCGGTCGGCGCGCGAGCAGGCCGACCAGTCCGCGCGCGAAAACCGCGACGCCGGGACGGAACCCCCTCGCGAAAAGACCTTCTCGCCCTCGGAGGACCTGCGCAAATTGTTCCGCGAAGTCGCTAAAAAAATACACCCCGACCTGAGTTCCGACCCCAAGGAGAGGGAACGCCGTCACGACCTGATGGCCCGTTTGAACATGGCCTACGAGGGCCTGGACGAGCATAGGATCCGCGCCATCCTTCAGGAGTGGGAGGACGGGCGCAAGACGGACGACGCCGCGGGCCTGGGTTTGCAATTGGTCAAGGCCATCCGCAAAATCGCCCAGGCGCGTCTGCGGCTCGAGTCCATCAGGGACGAAACCGAACGCCTGCGGAATTGCGAAATGTTCAAACTAATGGAAAAGATCGGGGCCGCCGAAAAAGAAGGACGGGACATCCTCGGCGAAATGGTCTCCGAGATCGAGGACAAAATCGACCTGCTCCGTTCCAAGGTCAAAAAACTGGCCGGCGAAGCGCTCGGTTTCTGATCCGGGTTACCGCGAACGATGAGCGAAGAAAAGAAAACCGATCTGTCCCCCATCCCCTCCCAGACGCGGGGACTGGCCGAACTCGATAGCGGCCAGTCGTCCAGCTTCTCCCGCCGAGGCCTGGACTTCCTCGTCAAGCGGAAGATCCACGCCGATTCCGAGTTGGTTTACCGCAAAAGCGACGGTTCCTCCAAAACGATAACCTATAGAGAGGTGGCGGGATGGTTCCGGGACGCCGAAAGCGGCAAGCCCCGCGCCCAGTACAACCTCGGCGTCATGTATTTCAAGGGGGTTGGCGTCCGGCAAAATTACGAGGAGGCTTTCAAATGGTTTCAACGGGCGGCGGAGCAGGGTTCCGCGCCCGGCCAGGGTTTTCTGGGGATCATGTGCGAAAACGGGTTGGGGACGCCGCGGGACCTTCCGGCGGCCGCGCAATGGTACCGCAAGTCCGCCGAGCAAGGCAACGAGGCCGCCCAGTTCAACCTGGGCAGGATTTATCTGAACGGCAAGGGCGTCGCGCGGGACCCGGCGGAAGGCGCGAAATGGTTCCGCCAGGCCGCCGAACAAGGCAACGACGAGGCCCAGAACCATTTGGGCGTCCTCCATGAAAACGGCGACGGCGTCCCGCTGGATTACGCCGAGGCCGTCAAATGGTACCGGAAGGCCGCGCGGCAGGGAAACACCGCGGCGCATTTCAACCTGGGCGACCTTTACGAGAGCGGCAAGGGAGTGCGCAAAAACCTCGCGGAAGCGGTCCGCTGGTATCGCCGGTCGGCCCAACAGGGACTGGACCTCGCCCAATACAAGCTGGGGACGCTGTATTACGCCGGAGAAGGCGTCCGGCAAGATTCCCAAAAGGCCCTCAAGTGGCTGTGTCTGGCCGCCGAGCAGGGGTTCGACAAGGCGCAACAGTTTCTCTCGGCCACCGACGGCCGTTTCCATCCCAACGAGAAGGAGTTCTACTTCAAAGGCCAGTTCTTTTGGGAGCAAAAGGACTACGAGGAGTCCGTCCGGTGGTTCCGCAAGGCCGCCATGCAGGGTTACCCCCCGGCCCAGCGCCGGATGGGGATCCTATGCGACTGCGGCGAGGGCGTCCCCCGCGACAGCGAACAGGCCGTGAAATGGTTCCGCCAGGCCGCGGAACAGGGGGACGCCGAAGCGCAGTACGACCTGGGGCTCATGCACTTCCTGGGCGAGGGGACGCGGCTGGATTTCGACGCGGCCTTCGCGTGGTTCGCCAGGGCGGCGGAGCGGAACGTCTCCGGCGCCCAGTTGTTCCTCGGCGTCTTGTACGAAAACGGCAAGGGGACGGGACGGGACCCCGTCCTGGCGGCGGAGCTCTATCGCAAGGCCGCCGAACAGGGCGACGGCGTCGCCCAGGGCCTGCTGGCCAACATGTATTATCACGGCCGGGGCGTCGAACGGTCCTTCGAGAAAGCGATCCACTGGCTCGGCAAGTCCGCCGAACAGGGCAACGACGTCGCCCAATATAATCTGGGCCGGATGTATTTGAACGGCGACGGGGTGGACCCGGACCTTGGCGAAGCGATGAAACGCTTCCGCCAGTCCGCCGAACAAGGTAACGACTACGCCCAGTACCATCTCGGAAAACAATTTTATCTGGGCAAGGGAGTCTGCCAGAACTACGACACGGCGATCCATTGGGTGCGGAAAGCGGCCGAACGAGGGAACGACATGGCCCAAAACCTCCTGGGCGTCATGTGCGAAAAGGGCCAGGGGGCGCCGCGGAATTACGAGGAAGCGGTCCAATGGTACCGCCGCGCCGCGGAACAGGGGAACCGCAAGGCCCAGGACAATCTGGGGATGATGTATTTCGTCGGTAAGGGCGTCCCGCAGAACTATGAGGAAGCCGCCAAGTGGTACCGCAAAGCCACCGTCAAGACCCAGAGCGAGTCCCCGGACGAACTGGGGTTGAAGTCCATCGCCGGAAACGGCGAGGCGGAGGACTCCCGGAAAGTCGTGAACTGGTTGCTCAAGACCGCCGGGAAAGGCTCCTCCCTCGCGCAAAACCGGTTAGGGCTCGTTTACGAGCGCGGGGACGGGGTCCCCCGGGATTACTCGAAATGCGTTCACTGGTACCGGCTGTCCGCCGAGCAAGGCAACGACGCCGCCCAATTCAACCTGGGGAGGATGTATTTGCAGGGGACGGGCCTGCCGAGGTCGGACGAAAACGCTTTCGAGTGGTTCTTGAAGGCCGCGGAACAGGGAAACAACGCCGCCCAGAACATGCTGGGCGAAATGTACCGGAAAGGCGAAGGCGTCTCGCAAAACTGCGCGGAGGCCTTCCGCTGGTACCGCAAGGCGGCGGAGCAAGGCGTGGACGCCGCCCAATTCCAGTTGGGACAAATGTACAAAAACGGGACAGGCGTCGAGAAAAACGTCGCCGAAGCCGTACGCTGGTTCCGCCGCGCGGCGGAACTGGGAAACCTGCCGGCCATCGGTTCCCTGAAAAAAATCTCCCAGTCCTCGCAACTTTAGACTTTCGCCAGCCTTCCAACCCCGGCGAAAACCCAGCCCGCGATCAGGACCAACAAATCTCCCTTCATTTTTCGAACCCATTCCGGGTCCGGCTCACAAGGTATAGTCCAGACCACAAACGTCACAAAGTGGCGGCGGCAAGAGCCGCGCGCCAACGCCCAGCAGAAAAAAAATCGCCCGCTCTTTGCAAATAAAACTTACCGCCGGTCCAACTTCTCCACTTCCTGTCTGGCCCCGGCATGCCCCCGCTCGGCGGCCTTGCGCAACCACATTTCCGCCTCGGCAAGGTCCCGCTGTACGCCCCGGCCTTTCTCATGCATGAGTCCAAGGCTGTATTGCGCGCCGCGATGTCCCAACTCGGCGGCCTTGCGGAACCACTTTTCCGCCTCGGCAAGGTCCCGCTGTACGCCCCGGCCTTCGTCATACATCGACCCAAGGATGTATTGCGAGTGAACTTGGCCCTGCTCGGCGGCCTTGCGGTACCATCTCGCTGACTCGGCGTCGTCCGGCTGTACGCCCCGGCCAATTTCATATATCTCCCCCAGGTAGTATTGCGCATTGGCATGGCCCTGCTCGGCGGCCTTGCGGTACCACCTCGCCGACTCGGCGTCATCCCGTAGCACGCCCCGGCCATGTTTATATAGATATCCAAGGTAGGATTGCGCGCCGGCATGGCCCTGCCCGGCGGCCTTGCGAAACCATCTCGCCGCCTCGCCATAATTCCACTTCACGCCCCGGCCCACTTCATATCTATATCCCAGGTCATATTGCGAGCCGGCGTCTCCTTGTTCGGCTTTTTTGCGCAGGTCCGATACATCGGCGCATACGGAATCGCCGCAATCCATATTGAATTCGCCCCCGCCGCCACAATGGACGCCGTCAAGCTTCCAATTCTCTCCGACTTTTATGAGTCTGTAAGATGTTTTGACTTCGCTAGGCTCAAAATCCACCCCCAGGGATGAAATGATGGCCTTACTGCCGTCGTCTTCCATGGTCCGGTGAAGATATCCGGACTCGCTATAATCTTGAGCGCAGGTGATGGGGTTGAAATCGAGACCGCAGATTTCGCCCGTATATTTGCCATCGCAAGATCTTTTTACCGCATCGGCTTCCTTTTTGGCCGCCGCCCGCAGAAAGGTTTTAGTAAACAAGCGGGCATAGCCGGTATCTTTCTCCGCGTCGTAATAAGGAGTTCCAAGGACATATTGGGTTATATTTCCATCCTTTTCAACACGGCGAAGAATATGATCAAGCGCTTTTTCGGCGGGCGTCCGGGCCATATGAAAAGGCTCCGGGGCGGAGGGTTTGCTTTTGGTCTCCGCCGAGACCAAACCACCACTGGGTGCGGTTATCAGTAATAGGGAAAATGAGATAATTTTTACCCGCATTTTTGCAACACGACCCAGGACGGCGCGGACCTCCCTGTCAGCCATTGGGTATGACAATGTCATGGGTTCCATGGTCATGATCCTCGGAGTTATGGGCGATAGACTTCATAAGGCGGTTTGAATTTTCTGTACGAGCGGCCTGGCCATAAACCATCGGTTCGCTTGGGTTGCTTGAAATCGGAAACCCATTGCTCCCCATTATACATTTGTATATGGCCCATGGGAGGATCTTGGTCGGGCGGCGCTTGAAAAACGGCGATATCGCCTTTTTGGGGCTTATACATGGGCGACGGAGTCGGCGTTAATTTTTCGAAGTTGTGTTTCTCAAGATAGGGGCCATAGTCCTTGGCAAATTCTGGAAATGGTCTTTTAAGCTGAACACCGCCGGCTTGAATCGCCTGCCTTACATATATTGCGCAGTCTTCATTGGAAGCCGGTAGTGCATTGTCGTTAAGATGGTCTACGGCCCTGTCAATATGCATTCCGCTTTTACCGCCCGCCCTCGTCCATTGTCCCTGGTCGTCGCGCGGCTGGGCAGGGTCAAAGTTAGCCTTGGAGGCGGGTTCCGTATAGCCGCCGATTTCCCGTTGTGGCTCATGACCGTAATATCGATCGAGAGCGGCGGACAGTTTTCGCAGGTTCCACTGGATGTCCAGCGCTATTTCATCAAGGCTTCGATCGACGCTTTCTTCGCGCTTCATTGGCTTTCTCCTTCCGCGCATCAGGTTTGAATAAAAAAACACCTCTCCTATAAATGGCGAACGGCGCAAGGTAGTGGAGCCGGAACCGTTTGTCGAATAACGGGTTTCGGCTGTAAATAGTGAAGTAGTGGATTTTGCGAAACGGAGTGGGAGCGGCCTGAGGAGTCGGGGTACGCCCAAATGATACCCTAAACGGTCTGTTGGCCGGTAAAATGCCAGGCGCTAAAAAGCGTTTTTGTTTCATCCCCCCTTGCAAAGCAACTGTGATGCAAGTCAAGGGGCGGATGCATATTCGGGTTTCCAGGTAGAGCCGTTTTTGATCATGGCGTTGAGTATGATTAGCAGTTTTCGCATGCAGGCGGTGATGGCGACTTTAAACTTTTTTCCGCCCTCGATGAGGCGCCGGTAGAAAGCCCGGATCGCGGGATTGTGCCGCGTCGCCGACAAG
>JACQQK010000061.1 GCA_016207065.1 Nitrospinota bacterium | reverse complement strand
TTCCAGGGGGAGGTTCAGGTGGGGGTGAAAAGCCGATTTCACCCACCCCCAGCCCCCACCCTCAATGGAGGGGAGCGATTTGATCGTCAAGTCAATTAGTTCATTTTGTCAGGCGCTCTTGGGAAATCGGCGTCATTGATATTCCCCGAGCCTGCCTTCCTTGAGGAATTTATCCAGTTCCTGAGGGGTTGCCTTGAAACTTTCCATCTGTTTCACCGCCTGGATATTTACCGGCGAAATCCCCTTGCTCTGCGCGTTCTTTTCCGATATCGGGCTCAGGCCGCGGATGCTGGAGCCGGAACCCGATTCGCGCGCGGCGATCTGTTGTTTTCCGCCGAGGACGTCGAGCGCGTCCCCGCCGCCCGAATCGCCGGAGGGACTTTCCTCGGTCAACTTGAATTTGAAGACCCAGCCTTCCTTGCCGCCGGACAGTTTCACCTTGAAAAACTTGCCGCCTTTCTGCGTCACCTCGACCGCGCTTCCCTGGTTCAGGACCGCGACGACCTGCGACTGGGCCGACTCCTGGTCCATGACCTTGGTCCCGTCGGTCTTGGCGTACAGGGTTTCGGCGCGCAGGCCGGGAGCGAAAAACAGTCCGGCCAGCAACAACGACAGAGACCAAAATGAGCAGATTGAAAATCGACGGTTCAGGCTGGAATCGCGCATGGTTTTCGGCATCGTTCGATGATATAAAACCTACCCCCAACGCGGAGCGGGGTCAACTGTTTTCTATCTTACGGGAATGCGGGCGGGAACGGGAAAAATTCTGGTCCCTCCGCATCCTTATTCGCGTTCCGGCCCCGCCGTTTTCTTTCCTCTTTCAACAACTCCTGGCGCAAGCGGGCCCAGTGAAACGCGGAGCCGGGGTCGTACTTTTGGGCGACGCCGTCCGCCGTGCCGTTTTGCACATGGGCGTGTCCCACGATCCCCGCGAAGGTCGCGAAGTTTTCGATTTTACCCAGGGGGACCCGTCCGGTGCGCGGGTCGCATGGAACGCGGAGCGCGATTCCCGGAAGCAGTTCATGGACGCCGACGCAGAGCCGGACCAGCGACCGGTATTGCTCCTCGGTGAAGTCCCACATCCGCACGGTCTTGCCATTGATCCGCCTGCTGAAATAACCGCGTTCCCCGCGGGTCCGCGCGGCAAAGGGCCGGAAGTTGGGGGTCAGGATTTTTTCCCGGTATTTTTGGGGGAGGAGCAGTTGCCAACGGCCGTCTTTCTCGCCATATTGGTCGCGCTCGAACCGGTAGTACTCCGAGTCGGACGCCAGGGCCTCGGGGCCCAAGTTGGAAATCTCGACGTGCACGGCCCGTTCGTTTCCAAGCCGGTCGTCGGCGGGCGCGGCGTTGGTCTTCCAATAGAGGTCGCAGGTTTGGTAAACGACGCCGTCCAGGTCCAGGTAAAAATGGCTCCCCTTGAACGGACTGTCCTTCAACGTCTCGTGGCAATGAAGGGCGGAGTAACATGCGTCGTAATGCAGGACGAGCTGGTAAACGCATTTTTTCAGCTCCGCGTAGGCGGAGGCGGGGTCGAGGACGCGGTACTCGGCATCTGGCCGGGTGGGCTGGTCGTTCAACGCGGGGTCGTGCTGGGCGCAGACGGCCCGGCCGCGCTTGTTGGGGCAGACGTATCCCGCCTCGCGGTCCCAGAGGACGACTGGCGCGCCGATGTCCACGCGCCGTCCGCAGGCGACAATGCTCCGGCCCGCCCCGGTCAAGGGCGGCAACGGGCAATCAAGGGACGTAACGTTTTTCCTTTTCGTAATCCCGGTCTCCTCAGAGCCTTTGTTTTGTCCCCCCTTGCAAAGGGGGTTAGGGGGATTTGCCTCATCGCCGCGAACCGGAATTTCAAATCCCCCCGGCTCGCCAGGGCAACGCCGTGGCAAGCCCGGCCCCCTTTACAAGGGGGAGCAATTCCACTCTTTCGCTCATGTAATATGCGGGTTATCCCCCGCTCCCCCTCCTTGGTCGTGGGCGGGCCGCCCCCAATGCAGTTTCTGGCGGAGGATCTGATAGTAGTTTTTGCCGGGGTTTTGCACCAGCTTCACGGCGTTGCGGGCCTTTTTGACTTCGAGCGTGTCGCCCATGTGCATTTTCCATCCTGTCTGGCCGTCGAGGGTGATGGCGACGTCCTCGTTTTCGGTCGCGAGCCGGACTTCGATTTGCGAGTTGCCGGGGATGACGATGGAGCGGTTGGTCAGGTTGAACGGGCAGATGGGGCTCAGGACCAGCGCGTGCATGCTGGGGTGGATGATGGGGCCGCCCGCGGACAGGGAATACGCCGTGGAGCCCGTGGGCGTGGCGATGATGAGCCCGTCGGCGCGGTAGGACGTCATCTGCCGGCCGTTGACGTTCACTTCCAGGTTGACGATGCGGGCCAGGGCGCCCTTGCCGATCGCCACGTCGTTCAGCACGGTGTGTTCCTCGACCTTTTCCCCGTCGCGCCACAAACAGGCGTTCAACAGCATCCGCTGTTCCGCGGTGAAATTGCCGCTCAAGACCGCTTCGAGCGTGGGGTACAGTTCGGGGAGGGAGATTTCCGTCAAGAACCCGAGGCTCCCCAGATTGACGGCGAGGATGGGCACGTCGCAGGCGTGGGAAAGCTGGACGACCCGCAACAAGGTGCCGTCGCCGCCGAGGACGACGATCAGTTGGGAAAGGCCGGGGATCTCGCTTTTGTCATGGGCGGACGTTTCGCCGATGAGGCCGGCCGAGTCGCCGTCCATCAGGACCTGGCATCCCCTTCGCCTGAGCCAGGCGGTCAGTTCGGACAGGACCTGCTGGCCGATGCTCGATTTCGGCTTGCAAAACACTCCGACATTTTTAAAAACCACCGGACGGCTCCCTCGGCTTGTTTATAAACGGCGAGCGGGGGAAGAGACGCGACATCCCTCTATTGCGTTTTTTCGACTTTGATTCAAAAGGCGGGCGCAACCGGTCGGCGGAAAAATGTCAAAGGTTGCCGAAGTCCTGGGGCCGGATGTTTTCCAGCCAGTCTTTCCACTGTTTCTTGTCGTCTTTCGGCTTGTCCTTGTCGGCATCTTGCGTGGGGATGTCCAGGCTCTTGGCCGCATCGATGACTTTTTCCTCGACGTAGATGGGGGCCTTGGCCCGTAACGCCAAGGCGATGGCGTCGCTCGGGCGGGAGTCGATGGTCAACGTGCTCCCGCCGGCCATGAGCGAGATGACCGCGTAGAACGTGTTGTCCTTGAGGTCGCTGACGAGGATATGGTTGATCTCCGCCTTCAACCCGGAGATCAGGTTTCGCATGAGGTCGTGGGTCATGGGCCGGGGAGTGGTTATTTTTTCGATCTCCAGCGCGATCGCGTTGGCCTCGAAAAAACCGACCCATATCGGCAACGCTTTTGCCCCCGTCAAGTCCTTCAAAATGATGATCGGCATGTTGGTAAGGGGGTCTAGGGTGAGTCCCTCGACTTTCATCTCAACCACGGTCCACCTCGCTGGCAGGAGCCTCGATCAGGCTATGGGATTGCGAAAAAACGGAAAATCGGAAACGAATACCTTTGTAATCTCAAATATAGAGAAACCCCGGAAGTTTGTCAATGGCCTTCAAGGACGGGTTGCCGCGGGGGAAAACCGCGACAACAAAAGCGGCCTCAGGGTTTGCGGATGTTGTGCTTGAGGAATTCTTGCAGTTTGACCTGCACCATTTCGGGAATCTCCACCTGCTTGAGGGTCTCCCTGCACAACTTGGTCGTGGACTTGTAGGTGTTCAAAAAAGCGATGCACGGAGGGCAGTCTTGGAAATGTTCCTCCAGCGAGGTAGCGATTTTCGGGTCCAGCTCTCCATCCAGGTAATCGTTCAGCAGTTCAATGCACTCTTTACAGCAAACCATTATTTTTGTTCCACCCTCGAATAATACTCGTCAAAATAATTGGACAACTTCTTTCTCAGGAACAACCTCGCCCGGTGTAGCCGGGACTTGACCGCCGGGACGCTCAAATCCAGTATCTCGCCGACCTTCTCGGTGGAAAGGCCGTCCACGTCGCGGAGCAGGAAGACCACCTTCTCTTTTTCCGGCAGTTGCTCCACCGCCCTTTCGATGACCTCGCGCGTCTCGCTGACGAACAGCGCCGATTCCGTGCTCTCGGACCAGTCGCGGATCTTTTCCTTTTGAAAACCCGCGCCGTTGAACGAGGGGAGCGCGTCGTCCAGGGAAACGTATTGCTCCTTCTTCCGGCTCCGCAACTTCATGTAAGACGCGTTCAGCGTGATGCGGTAAACCCAACTGGAAAAAGCGGACTTCCCCTGGAACGTGTCGATCTTCTTAAAGATGGTCAACAGCACGTCCTGGGTGATGTCCTGGGCGTCCATCTGGTTGCGGGTCAGGTTGAAACTCAACGAATAAATCTTGCGCTGGTAAAGATTGGCGATCTCGTCGAAAACCTCTTTCTTTCCCGCTTGTAACTCCCTGACCAGCCTTTCCTCTGTTTCCTTGTCTTCCGCAGACATTATCGGCAAATCCCTTCATACCGCGATCTGCCGGGGCCTAAATACGGCGGGATCCTGGTCGCCTCGATCGGGATTCGCTTTCAGTCCGCATTAGATTAGATGCCCCAGCCGCGAATTGGTTCTAGATTGTTTCCTGGAAGGAATTGACGGAACTTTCCTTTCCGGCGAGCCCGCTCCCAACCGGAAGAACGGGACGCAAACGATGTCTTCGCGCGGTCCCGCGGGGCGGGGCGCCCGGATTTTTACTTTCCTTCCCGCCGAGTTATTTTATTTCCCGTCGGCCCTCGCATGAACCGCTGGCCGCCTGGTCCGCAAAAACGAAACTCATGGAGGCGGCCGGAACCGCCGTTAAACCTGGAAGGCGTTTTTGCGCCGCCTGCAACGGCTTTCCGCGCGCATGAATTCCGATGCGCGATTCTAGCAACAAAACCGGCCAAAAACAAACAAATTAACTATTTAAATTCAAAGGAACGATGTGTTAGAATTCAACTTCCAAAACTTCGCGAGTAAGCATCGACAACCTCCAACGACCCTGCTGACAAACGCCATGAAACGACTCTTGACCTTGACGTACATTGCTGTGCTGGTTTTATTTTCGGCAAACCCTGTTTTGGCCGGAACGTCCAATGGGGACAAATCCGACCAAAACAAAAAGGGAACGGACTACGAGAGCCGTTTCAAGAAAGGGTCCTCCGAGTTCGGCGTGCAGTTGGGATGGGGCTCGGCGGTCGATATTCCGCCGGGCGCGGACCGTACCGATTGGGAGTTCGCTTATTTTGCCCCCAACTACAAATACAACTTGACCGGCATCGTCGGCAAATCGTTCTATAGGGGGAGCCTGAGCTGGATGAACGAGGCGAACGTGGCCGTAGCCCATGCGCCGACGACGGCCGTGATCGCGGGTTTCTCCCCGTTGATGCTCGAATATAAATTTCTGCAACCCAAGGCCCAGTGGGCGCCTTCCATTTTTGGCGGCGCCGGTTTCTCATACACCGATTGGAACGATTACGACCGCCAGCGGGAAATCGCCACCAATTTCGAGTTTCTATTGCACCTGGGCGTCGGGGCGGAGTTTTACAAGAGCAAGTACGGAGCGTTTTCCGCCAATTACCGCTACTTTCATGTGTCCAACGCCGGAATGAAGTTTCCCAACATCGGCGTCAATGCCAACCTTTTCACCGTTGGATACGCTTTCGACTAGCTCGTCGCGTCCCCTAACGGATTCGCGAATCAAGAATGGGGTTTTGCGGGACACCGAAACCGTTCCGGAAGTCAAGCTCTTCCTGTTTTTTGCCCTGCCGCCAATCGCAAATCGTCGTTGGTTTTTTAGTCCGGATATCGCGCGAGCGAACGACGTATGGAAGCGCTTCGGGTTTTGGGAACGGGGCTTGCCGATCTGTTGGAGACGGAAAATACCCGGCGCAAAAAGCGCTTTTGTTTTGTCCCCCCTTGCAAAGGGGGATAGGGGGATTTGAAATCCCCGTTCGCGGTGAGGGCGGGAATCCCCCCGCCCCCCTTTACAAGGGGGAGCAATTCCATTCAATGACTCATGCAATGTCCGGGTTAGGTCTTCAAGATCATGAGGTCGCACATTTCGCATAAAACCCCCGCGGGCCCGGAAGGATCGGCCGGCTGGTTGGACCGTTTTTTTTTCCAGTTGGAAAAATTCGCCTACGTGCATCCGTACTGGGTGATCCTCGCTTCCCTGGCCCTGGCCGGGTTGTCCCTCTGGTACACCGCCGCCCATCTGCAGTTCAACACCAGCAGGCGCGAGTTGGTCTCGAAAGACCTGCCCTACGAGAAGCTCTACGAGCGCTACCGCCAGGAGTTCGCGGACTTCGAGGGCATCACGGTGGTGGCGGAGGGGACGGACCCCGCGGAGATGAGGAATTTCATCGAGGGCCTTGCCGTCAAGGTCCGGGCCCATTCCTCCATCTATTCGGAGGTCCTGTACAAGATCGACGTGGGTTATTTCAAGGACAAGGCGCTCTTGTACATGGATTTGCCGGAGCTCAAGGCCCTTGGCGAAAAAATCGAGTCCCGCCGGGACTTCATCGACAATATCAACCGCGCGCCGGGGCTCAACCGGTTACTGCAGGGCATCAATGCGGAAATCAGCGCGGGCATGGTCGACGTCCTCCTTTCCGATTTTCTGGGAAATTCGACGGATCCGGAAAAGGAAAAGAAACCGGACGACCCCGCCGGTCTCGGCCTCCTCGTCTCCATCCTGAAACAAATGTCCGCCCATCTGAAGGGCGAGACGCGCTACAGCTCGCCGTGGCTGTCCTTCCTGTCCAATCGCGAGGGGTCCCTGCGCGACGAGGGATACATGGTTTCGGAGGATGGCGCCCTGATGTTCATGCTCATCAGCCCGCGCGCGACGCAAAGCTCCTTTGACGAATCCAAACGCGCCATCGACACCGTGCGCCAGTTGATCCGGGAGCTGAAACCGGGATTCCCTCATGTCCATGTGGGGGTCACGGGTAGCGACGTCATCGCTTCCGACGAGATGCAGACCACGCGCGCCGACGTCAGCCTTTCCGCGTTCATTTCGCTGATGGGCGTGTCGCTACTCTTCATTGTCGTTTACCGGGGAATCGTAAAACCCTTGCTCGCCGTTTTCTGCCTGCTCGTCGCGCTGTGCTGGGCCATGGTGTTCACCACCTTGACCATAGGCCATCTCAATATTTTATCGATCGTGTCCGTGACGGTCCTCATCGGCCTGGGAGTGGACTTCGGCATCCACGTCCTCGAGCGCTACCGGGAGGAAAAAGCCTCGGGCGGGGACATCCTTTCCGCGCTCCAGCAGACCTTGCGGAAGACCGGGCGGGGGAACCTGGCCGGGGCGATCATCACCGCCCTCGCCTTTCTGGCCATGTCGTTCACCGACTTCACCGGCATCGCCGAGCTGGGCATGATCTGCGGCGGCGGCATCCTCCTGTGTTTTATCGCCATGATCGTCCTGCTCCCCGCGCTGGTCACCCTCGAGGAGAAATGGCGCGGCAAAAACCTGGTCGACCCCAAGCCAACCCAGTGGAACGGACACGTGGAAAGATTTTTCGACCACTATATCTGGATCATCGCCGTTTCGGGGGTCCTGCTGGCGCTGTCCGTCCTCGCCTTCGCCAGGTTGCATTTCGATTACAACCTGCTCAACCTGCAGGCCCGCGGGACGGAAGCGGTGGAGTTTGAACTCAAGATCATCAACAACGCCAGCCATTCCTCCTGGTACGCGGCGGCGATCGCCGATTCGTACGAGGACGCCAGGAAAAAACAGCGGACCATCCAGGCCATGCCGTCGGTGGGCAAGGTGGAGAGCGCTTTGTCCGCCATACCGGAAAACCAGGAGGAGAAGATCGAATATGTCCGGACCCTCGCCCCGCTGTTGGACCGTCTGGAAGCCGCCCCGGAAAACGGCCCCTTGTCCCTCGGCGAGCTGACCGAAACGTTGAAACGGATACGCTTCAAAATGCGCGAACGGGAGGAAAAAAAGGGGGGGGCCGACCTGGTGGGCGAGGCGGGCCGGTTGGCGCAACAATTGATCGACGACCTGGAAAAGACCGACCCGAAAATCGCGAAGGAGCGCCTGCTCGCGTTTTCCGACCGGCTTTTCGAGGACTACCGCGGAAAACTGCACAACCTCAAGGCCAGCGCGCATCCGGCGCCCGTCAAGATAGAGGAACTCCCTCCCCTGCTCAAAAAGAGGTTCCTGAGCAAGGACGGGAAGTATCTCCTCCAGGTTTATCCCAAAATCAACATCTGGGAACGCGACGCGATGGAGGAATTTTTGGCCCAGATGCGCAAGGTCGACCCGGAGGTCACTGGCAACGCCGTGCACATGTACGAGTCCAGCCAATTGATGAAAAACGGCTACATCCATGGCGGGATTTACGCCCTGGGCGCCATCGTTGTTTTCATCCTGTTCATGTTTAGAAACATGAGGACGGCTTTCTTCATCCTCACCCCGAAACTGGTGGGCTCCGTATGGACCGTGGGCCTGATGTATCTATTGAACGTCCAGTTCAACCTCGCCAACCTGATCATCCTGCCCTTGATCAGCGGCATCGGCCTCGTCAACGGCATCCATATCGTCCAGCGCTACCGCGAGGAAACGGACAACCACATCTCGGTGCTGTCCAAAAGCACGGGACAGGGGGTGATCCTCAGTTCCGTCGCCACCATGATCGGGTTCGGCAGTTTGATGGTGGCCGATCATCGCGGCATCCACAGCCTGGGCCTTCTGCTGACGCTGGGGGTCGGCAGTTCGCTGGCGGCTTCCGTCACGCTCCTGCCGGCCATGTTGAGACTGTGCTACGTCAAGGGATGGAAAGTGTGACGGGCCCGTCGCGGTCCGACAAGGAAAGCCTTCGGCTCTTTACATCCCCCTCATCCTCGCCTTCTCCCACGAGGGGAAAAGGATCAGGGTGTCACCCTCTCCCTTGACGGGAGAGGGCCGAGGTGAGGGTGAACTCTTGCTCCCTTAATCCGACTCGAGCGCCGACCAGGCCATCGAGCGGTTGGACCCGCCGGCGTAACCCGCGAGGCCGACCAGGATGAGGCCGATGTCCTGCCCGGCGGCAAACCAACTCAACGCCCGCTGAAGGACGGCCGAGGGGGATTCGCCCCGTTCAAGCGACAGGTAAGCGCGGTAGGCGGTCATGTTCATGGCGATCGATTCGCCGTGCCCGGTGGCGGCCACGGCCCCGCAAGGGCCGACGTACAATCCGCAACCGATCAACGGCACGTCGCCCACCCGTCCGGGAGGCGACCCGCCGGTCCCCCCCGTGCTCAGGGCGGCCGCGAAGGTCTTGCCGTCGTAAGCCACGCAACCCACGGTGTCCGTAACGGAATGTCGAGACTCTAACGCGGTCTTGAAGTCGAAAGTTTCAAAACCGCGCTCGCGGGCAAACCGGGCCGCCCCCTCTCCGCCAAGAATCCGGCAGGGGCCGCCGATCAACGCGTAGGCGACCAGGATGGGGTTCTTGAATCCCTCGATCACGGCCACCGCGCCGAAACGGTTGCCGCTGTCCATGCAGGCGGCGTCCATCTGGACCGAACCGTCGGAACGCCGCCGGGAGCCCACCCCGGCGTTGAACCGCGTATCGTCCTCCAGCGCGACCGTCGCCCGGCAAACGGATTCCAAAACGCTGGAGCCGGAACGGAGTCCTTCCAGCCCTATCTCCGCCGCCTTCAAGGTCCCGTCGGCATAATCGTTTTTGGAGCCGGCGCCGCCGTGGGTCAGGATCGCGTATTTTTTCATCGCAAAAGCCCCCCTTTGGAAAAGGGGGATTCAGGGTGATTTATATCCCGGATGACGGGAAATGCATGGCTTGGTTCAGCGCGGGCTGGCGGCGATGTTGCCCCCGTCCACGACGATCACGCTTCCCGTGGTTTTCTCCGCCAGGGCGAGGTGCAGGAACCCCTCGGCCACGTCCATGTCGTAGACCTCGCGTCCCAGCAGGTTGTCCTTGAAATACTCGTCGGGGTTGAGCCCGCGGGCCGCCGCGCGCTCCGCGACCACATTGCCGGCGAACAGGCCGGTGCGCACCCGGTCGGCGTTGAGGGCGTTGGCGCGGATGCCGTCCTTCCCGTAATCCAGGGCGTATTGCTTGGTCAGGGCGACCACCGCCGCCTTGGGCAGGGCATAGGGGCCGAAATCCTTGCCGGGGTTGAACGCCGCCTTCGACGCGTTGAACAACAGGACGCCCCCGCATTTCTGCGTCAGAAACATTTTGACGGCCAGCGAGGCCAGCGTCTGGTGGGCGAAAAAGTTCAGGTCGAAACTCTTGCGCAGGACGGCGGCGTCCACCTCCCCTATCCTTCCCTGGACGGCGTTGCCCGCGTTGGAGACGAGGATGTCGAGGCCGCCATATTCCTCCGCCAGATGGTCGAACGATTCCTTGACCGCTTTTTCGTCCGTCACGTCCACGACATGAACGACGGCGGCGGTCTTGGTTTCGCCGAGGATCTTTTCCCGGGCGGCCTGGAGTTTTTCGCGGTCCCGGTCCGCGAGAAACAAATTGGCCCCGTGCTGGGCGAACAGGCGCGCCGTGGCCAACCCAATGCCGGACGCGGCCCCCGTCACGTAAACCACCTTGCCTTGCAGTTTGGGCGGCTTGCTCTTGCCCAGTTTCGCCTGTTCCAGGGACCAGTACTCCATGTCGAACAGGTTGCCGTCGTCGAGCGGGACGTACTTCCCGACGGCGAAGGCGTCCTGGACAATCTCTATCGTATGCTCGTAAATGTCCGCGGCAATCCGCGCGTCCTTGACGGTCCTGGCGACGGCTACCAACCCCAGTCCAGCAACCAGGATGATGCGCGGCAACGGGTCAAGCTCTTTCTTGCCGGTTCCCTTGGCTTCCTTGTTGGCTTTGAAATAAGACCGGTACGCTTCGCCGTAGCGGTCCAGCGCCGCGGACAGCTCCTCGCGCAGTTTCCGCGGGTCGTCCAGGGAGGCCGGGTCCAGCAATAGGGGTTTCTGCTTGGTCCGGATCACGTGGTCCGGAGTGGCCGGTCCGATCTGCGACCATTCGGCGCATTCCCGGCTCGAGGCGAAGGCGTAGGCCGGGTCGCTCTTGCGGTAATGGACGACCCAGGACTCGCCGGAACGCTCGTGGTACAGGCCGCGCAGGACGGGCGCGATGGCGCGCAGGATTTCCTCCCTGCCGGCGGTCGCCCGCGGCGGCTGGACCAAGGTCAGGGGCCTGCGCGGTTTGCTGGCGATATAACTTTCCGCGTGCGACACCGCCTCGATATGGTAATCGTAACTCTCCCTGGCGGTCTCGGCGAAGGTGAACAAACCATGGTTGACCAGCAGGAGGCCCTTGACCCTTGGATTTTTTTCGTAAATTTCGGCGGCCGCTTTCGCCAGGGCAAAGCCGGGCATGATATAAGGCACGAATCCCAGCATGTCGCCGAAAATTTCCTTGCACAGGCGTTCGGCGCCGGGTTGATTGGCGATGGACAGGATGGCGTCCGCGTGCGAGTGGTCGATGAACTTATGCGGCAGGAAAGCGTGCAGAAGGGTCTCGACCGACGGGTTGGGGGCGGAGGCGTCCAACAGGTTGATGCGTTGCTCGTTGACCATGTCCTCGTCGCTCAGACGGTCGAGGGCCCGCAGTTTGAGCAGGTTGTCCAGCCTGACGCCGGGCAGGCCCGGCGGTTCCAGCGTGTCCAGGTCCCAGCCGCTTCCCTTGACGTACAAGACGCGGATTTCCTCGCCCACCCGGTTTCGGGCCAGGGATTTCACGGAGGTATTGCCGCCGCCGTGCAGGACCAGAGCGGGGTCGGACCCGATCAGCCGGGAAGTGTAAACCCGGAGGGCGACGTCCTCGGAACAGGAGGCGTACTTCTTTACGGCTTCCCTGGCGTCGTTATCGTTCCATCGATTTAACATGTTTGGAAAATACCAGAACCGCCGGAAAATTTAAAGACGGAAAATGGTAAAACGTCCTTATCCTTTGAGGAAGGACGGGAAAATTTTAAAATGTCCCGTAACTTGTCCCGCCGGGCCGTTCGATTTGTGTTATAGTTCAGCGAAAGTTGAAACGATTTTTTTGTAAAAGGGTTGCAATCCATGCTGGCAAAAATTCACGTGACATTGAAAAACGGCGTCCTCGACCCGCAGGGCAAGGCGGTGAATTCCGCCTTGAACGACCTGGGGTTCAAGGAGGTCAGAAATGTCCAGATAGGGAAATACATGGAAGTTCTGCTCGACGGCGTCTCCGAATCCGAAGCGCAGAAACGGGTCAAGGAAATGTGCGACAAACTCCTGGCCAATACCGTGATCGAAACCTACCGGTTCACCCTGGATTCTTCTAAAAAATAATTCACTCTGTTTGCGAGTTTTCCATGAAGTGCGGCGTCGTCGTATTCCCCGGCTCCAACTGCGACCATGATTGTTATCATGTCCTGAAACACGTTTTCGGGTTCGATACGCGTTGGATATGGCATAAGGACGAGGATTTGGGCGGCCTGGACCTGGCGGTCCTGCCCGGCGGGTTTTCCTACGGGGATTACCTGCGCCCCGGCGCCATCGCCAAGTTTTCCCCGATCATGAAGGCGGTGGCGCGCCATGCGCGGGACGGGGGGAAGGTCCTCGGCATCTGCAACGGGTTCCAGATCCTGGTCGAGGCGGGGCTGTTGCCGGGGGCGCTCATGCGCAACCGGTCGCAAAAGTTCGTCTGCAAAAACGCGTATGTCCGGGTGGAAAACGCCGACACGCCCTTCACCAGCGAATGCGGCGGGAAACGGGTCATGAAGGTCCCCATCGCCCACGCCGACGGCAATTACTTCATCGACCCCGACGACCTCGGGCGCATAACCGATAACGGGCAGGTCGTCTTGCGATACTGCACCCCCGATGGAGAGGTCTCGGAGGCGGCGAACCCCAACGGTTCCGTGCAAAATATCGCCGGCGTGGTCAACGAGAAAAAGAACGTCCTGGGCATGATGCCGCACCCCGAACGATGCTCGGACCCGCTCTGGCCCGACCTCGACGGACAGCTTATTTTCAAATCGTTACTCCATTGCGCCTGAAAAACGAGGCTGAAGGCGCGGCCTCTTAACGGACTTATGAAGACATTTTCCGCAACGGAAATCACCCCGGATATGGTCAAGGCGCACGGCTTGACCCCGGACGAGTATCGGCGCATCCTGGATCTCCTGGGCCGCGCGCCCAACCTGACGGAGCTGGGGATTTTCTCGGTGATGTGGAGCGAGCATTGCAGTTACAAGAGCTCGCGCCCGCTCCTGAAGACCCTGCCGACCGAGGGGCCGCGCGTATTGCAGGGCCCCGGCGAGAACGCCGGTATCGTGGACATCGGCGGCGGGATGGCCGCGGTATTCAAGATCGAGAGCCACAACCACCCCTCCTTCATCGAGCCGCATCAAGGCGCGGCCACCGGCGTCGGGGGGATCCTGCGCGATATCTTCACCATGGGCGCCCGGCCCGTGGCGTTGCTGGACTCCCTCCGGTTCGGAGACTTGTCCGAACCCCGCACGCGGTATTTGCTGAACGGCGTGGTGGACGGGATTTCCAGTTATGGCAACTGCGTGGGCGTCCCCACCGTGGGCGGGGAGATCTATTTCGATTCGTGTTACAACGGCAACATCCTCGTCAACGTGTTCTGCCTGGGGTTGATCAAGGCCGACAAGATTTTCCGCGGCAACGCGGCGGGCGTCGGCAACGCGGTGATCTACGTCGGTTCCAAGACCGGGAGGGACGGCATCCACGGCGCCAGCCTGCTGGCCTCCTCCGAGTTCGACGAGACGACCGAGGAAAAGCGCCCCACCGTCCAGGTCGGCGACCCGTTCACCGAGAAGCTCCTTTTGGAGGCCTGCCTGGAAATCATGAAGCACGACTGGGTCGTGGGCGTCCAGGACATGGGGGCGGCGGGCCTGACCTCCTCCTCCTTCGAAATGGCGGGCCGGGCCGGGACCGGCGTGGAACTGGACCTGTCAAAAGTCCCCCTCCGCGAGGAGGGCATGACCCCCTACGAGATCCTCCTTTCGGAATCCCAGGAGCGGATGCTGTTCGTGGTCCGCCAGGGCCACGAGGCGGACGCGCTCGCCGTGTTCAAGAAATGGGACCTGAACGCCGCCGTGATCGGCCGGGTGACCGAAGGCCATTCCGTGAAAATCCTGCACGCGGGGGAAATCGCCGCGCAGTTGCCGGTGTCGGCCGTGGTGGACGGGGCCTTGGCCCTCCAGAGGCCGAGCCAGCGCCCACAATACCTGGATTCCATAACGGAACTGGACCTGACCGGTTTGAAAACGCCGGAGCGCGGCGACGAGGCGCTGAAAAAACTTCTCGCGGCGCCCAATATCGCCGGCAAGCGCTGGGTCTACGAGCAATACGACCACATGGTGCGTCTGAACACGTTGATTTTGCCGGGCTCCGATGCGTCGGTCATCCGCGTCCCCGGCGCTCAAAAAGCCCTCGCCATCTCGGCGGACTGCAACAGCCGTTATTGCTATCTCGACCCCTACCAGGGGGCGCAAATCGCCGTGGCCGAATGTTGCCGGAACGTCGTCTGCGCCGGGGGCGAGCCGATCGGGGTCACCAACTGCCTCAACTTTGGCAGTCCGGAGCGGCCGGAGATCATGTGGCAGTTCGAGCAGGCCGTCCTGGGAATGGGCGACGCCTGCCGGTTTTTGGAAATTCCCATAGTCAGCGGTAACGTTAGTTTCTATAATGAAACGAAAGGCGAGGCGATTTTTCCCACCCCGACGATCGCCGTCGTGGGCCTGCTGGAAGACCAGAAGCGCCATTGCGTCCAGTGGTTCCAAAAACCGGGCGACCTCGTGGCCCTCGCCGGGTTTTCCATGGAGGAACTGGGCGGAAGCGAATACCTCAAGTTGACGTTCGATTCGTGCCGGGGACCGGTCCCCAATCTCGACCTGCCCCAGGAAAAGAAAGTCCAGAGGTTCTGCCTGCGGTCGATACGGGAGGGCCTCGTTTCCTCCGCGCACGATTGCTCGGAAGGCGGGCTTGCCGTCGCCCTGGCGGAATCTTGTTTCACCGGGCCGCGCCTCCTCGGCGCCAGGATCGAGATGGAGTCCACCCTCCGGTCCGACGCCTTGATGTTCGGCGAGACGCAGTCGCGGGTCCTGATTTCCTTCCCCCGGGAAAACAAGGAAGCGCTGGAAACCCTGGCCCGCGAAGGGGGGGTCGAGTTTTCCGTCCTCGGATCGGTCGAGGGCGAACGGCTGACGGTCCGCATCGACGGCGAGGACTATATTGAACAGGACGTTCGGGTCCTGAAAAAAATCTGGGACGAGTCCCTGGAGCGTTATGGACGATAAGTTACATGAAGAATGCGCGGTGGTGGGGGTTTTCGGCCATCCGGAAGCCGCCAACCTCGTCTACCTGGGCTTGTATTCGTTGCAACACCGGGGCCAGGAAAGTTCCGGCATCGTCGCCTGCGACAACGAACGGATGCACGCCGAGATCGGCATGGGACTGGTGGCGGACGTGTTCGACAGCGCGCGGCTCAGGAAGCTTCCCGGGAACGTCGCCATAGGCCATAACCGCTATTCCACCACCGGAGACAGCAAGCTGGCCAACGCGCAACCCTGCCTGATTGAATATTCCGAGGGCTCCCTCGCGCTGGCCCACAACGGCAACCTGGTCAACGCGGAGGAAATCCGCGCCGAACTGGGGGCCGCCGGATCGATCTTCCAATCCACGAACGACAGCGAAGTGGTCGTCCACCTCATCGCCCAGGCCAGGGGCGCGACGTTCGCCGACCGGGTGGTGCAGGCCCTGTCCCGCGTCCGCGGCGCCTACTCCCTCCTGTTGATGACCGAGAGGGAAATCGTCGCGGTCCGCGACCCGCACGGCTTCCGGCCGCTCTGCCTGGGCAAGCTCGACGGGGCCTACGTGGTCGCGTCGGAATCCTGCGTCATGGATTTGATCGAGGCGGAATTCCTGCGGGAGATCGACCCCGGCGAGATGCTGGTCATCGACGCCCAGGGCCCGAGGTCGTACCGTCCCTTCAACGAGACGACGCCGAAACACTGCGTCTTCGAGCATATCTATTTTGCCCGTCCGGACAGCTTCATCTTCGGCGAGGACGTCTACCGGGTCCGAAAACTCATGGGCCGCAGTCTGGCCAAGGAGAGCCCCGCGGACGCGGACCTGGTCGTCCCCGTGCCCGACTCCGGGAACCTGTCCGCCCTGGGCTATTCCGAGGAATCCGGAATCCCCTTCGAGATGGGCCTGATCCGCAACCATTACGTGGGGAGGACGTTCATCGAGCCCCAGTCGCAGATCCGTCACTTCGGCGTGCGGGTCAAGCTGAACGCGGTCAAGCGCGTACTCAAGGGGAAACGCATCGTGGTCATCGACGATTCCATCGTGCGCGGCACCACCAGCCGGAAGATCGTCCGGATGGTGCGCGAGGCGGGGGCCAGGGAGGTCCACGTGCGCATCAGCTCGCCGCCGAACCTCTTCCCCTGTTTTTACGGCATCGACACCCCGAACCGGGACGAACTGATCGCCTCGACGCACAACCTGGAGGAAACGCGGCGGTTCATCACCGCGGACACGCTCCAGTATTTGAGCATCGCAAGCATGATGGAGGCGTTTGGCGATAAAAAAGGAAATTACTGTAGAGCTTGTTTCGACGGCAACTACCCGGTCCCCGTGAACGGCAGGGGGGGACCGCAACAACTGCCGCTATTCAAAAACGACGACCCCCATCCATTCGACCCCCACATCATTTAATTGATTCCCCGCCCGGCTGGTTTTCCGGTTGCGCGGCCGCCCCCTCCAATACCTCTCCCAGGGATTGCAGTTCCTTCCGGTAACCGGCCAGGGCCTTGTCCAGTTCCTCTTGAGACTTCACCGCCCGCTGGAAATATTCCTTGATTTTTTGATAGTCCGATGGATTGAGCGTTACGCCGCCCTTCGCGGGGACTTCCGCTTCCGGGGGGCTGGGGCGTTCCGCCGCGGCCTCGAGCCGCTCCCGCCGCGACGGAAGATGGAGCCCGCCGAAGATTTTTTCCAGCGCCTCCTCCAGAGTGGGCTCCATGGCGATCTGGTCCTCGTAGCCGACGATGACGCGCTTGAGTTCGGGGATCTTCCCCGCGTCCGCCTTCAGGTACAGCGGACGGACGTAGATCAACGATTCCTCGATCGGGATGACGAGGAGGTTCCCCTGGATGACCTGCGACCCGCGCTGGTCCCAGAGCGAGATCATCCGGGAAATTTCCGCGTCCTGGTTGATCCTGGCAACGATCTGGTTGGGGCCGTAAATCAGCTTCTGCTTGGGAAACGTATAGACCGCCATCGTGCCGTAATGCTCGTCGTCGCTACGCGCCACCATCCAGGCGGAGAGGTTGCTCTTGCCGCGCGGGGTGAACGGCAACATCAGGATGTACTCCTCATGCTCCTTGTTGGGAAGCTTCATGATGGTGTAGTACGGTTGCATGGGCCGGTTGTCGATCTGGGGGATTTCCCACTGGTCCTCCTTGTTGTAGAAGACTTGCGGCGTGGTCATGTGATACGTCGCGTAAATGAACGTCTGGATGGAGAACAGATCCGAGGGATACCGGATGTGTTTCCTGAGGTCCACCGGCATCTCCTTCATGTCCTTGAACAAACCCGGGAAGATCGCGCGGTAGGTGAGGATGACCGGGTCGTCCGGGTCGGCGACGTAGAAATTCATCGTCCCCTGATAAGCGTCGATGGCGATCTTGACCGAATTCCGGACGTAGTTGCCAAATCCCTGTATGGAGAGCTTGTGGGAGTATGGGAAATTCGAGCTCGTCGTATACGCGTCGTACAGCCAGAACAAGCGTCCTTCCTTGGAGATGACCAGGTAGGGGTCGCGGTCCAACTGGAGGAAGGGGGCCGCCTTATCGACCATCTCGGTGATGTTCCGGTACATGAGGACGCGGCTCTTGTAGCCGATGTCCTCGGAGAACAGGATCTTCAAGGTCTTGAACCGGACGGCCATCAAGACCTTGCGCAGGAACGAACCCACGGGGATGCCCCCGGTCCCCTCATAGTTCTTGTAAACGTTTTTCTCCCCCTCGGGATAATCGAATTCCTTGGTCCCGGTATCGACGAAAACGTAATCGCGGGCGATCTCGCCGAAATAAATTTCCGGGCGGGTCACTTTCAAGTCCGCTACGGACCGGGGCGGGATGTCCTTGATGAAGAGGACGGGCAACCCCTCGGGCGTCACCATGTTCACGGGGCTGAGGGAGACTCCATAGCCGTGGGTGAAGGTGAGGTGCTCGTTGATCCACGTCCGGTTGGGCAGGCTGGAGGAAAGCAGTTCCCGCGGCGACAGCAGGGTCTGCCGGTAGGTCCCGTCGATCGTGTAACGGTCGTTGTCCACCGAGGCGAACTGGTAATAAGTGCGGATTTCCTGGATCTGGCCCAGCGTGTCGAGCAGGGGCTCCTGGTCCCACAAGCGCACGTTCTCGATGGTGACGGCGTTCTTCCGGATGCTTTCGGAGGCGAGGGACGCCGCCCCCGTCAGGACGTTGGTCTCGATGTTGGACAGGCCGTAGGCGAGCCGGGTCCCGGCGATGGTGTGCTCTATGAAAGGGGTCTCCTTGACCAGTTCGTTGGGATCGACGACGAACTTCTTGAGGAGGGCCGGATAAAAGTTACCCCCTAGATAAGCGATCCCGAGGACCGTGCCCGCCAGCGCCAATTTCCGCAGGCCCTGCTGGAACATGTTGACGAAGCAGACGACCGCCGCAAGCAGGGACAGGATGACGAGGAGGCCCAGTAAAGGCAGACGCCCGTGGTAATCCGCGTAGCCGATGCCGGAAACCACGCCCGAGCCGTTCGTCATCAACTGATACCGGTCCAGGTAAAAATTGAACGCCAGCAAGACGGACGCGAAACCGGCCAGCAGGGAAAGCGTCCTGCGCGCCTCCGGCGTGAGCTGGGGGCCTCTCGGCCCCAGGTAGAACGAGCGCTTGAAAAAAAAGACGGCGCCCGTCCCGACGGCCGACACCGCCAGACCCTCCACCAAAATGTTTTTGGCCATCGATAAAAGCGGCAGGGTGAACAGGTAGAAGGAGTAATCCAGTCCGAATATGGGGTCGGCCTGGCGAAACGGTACGCGATTGAGGAACTTCAGGAAAATGTCCCACCTCTGCCCGGCGACTAACCCCGCCATCAACGAAAGGACCAGGGGAACGGCGAAAACCAGCGGCTTCAGGTTGGAGGCGATCAGGTCGAGAAAGGGCATGTCCCTGCGGAATTCCTCGGCCAATGCGATCGGCAGATGCTGGGTTCTACGATACGCCGAGCCCAGGAACCCATAGGTCAAAAGAAAAAAGGACCCGCCGGCCAACGCCCCAAAACCCAACTGCGATCCCACGATGGTCCACAGCACCGATTCCAGTCCCTGGGTCCGGAACCACAACAAGTCGAAATAGAACTCGACGATCTTGCCGGCAAACATCGCGCCGACGATGACCGCCGCGCCTAGAATGAGGATTGCGTTTTTCCGGAATTTCATGGACCTCCCGCCCGTTAATCTTGTTTCCATTTGATGGAGCAACCCATCGACGGAAACTGCTCCCCCGGCGCCTGGCGGCCCGCGAGGATGTCGTCGATGGCGTCCCGCAGGTCGGTCCTGGAGACTTTGTCCGGCTCTTTCCAATTGTCGTCGATGCGCCCGCGATACAGCAGGGTCCGGTCTTTCCCGTAGACGTAAATATCCGGGGTGCAGACGGCGTCGTAGGCCCTGGCAACCGCCTGGGTCTCGTCAAACAAGTAAGGGAAGGGAATCTTTTTGTCCCTGACGAGGTATTTCATTTCCTCGGGCGAATCGTCGGGATACCGGGAAACGTCGTTGGGGTTAATGCCCGCCAGTTGGACGCCCCGCTCGCGGTAATCGTTCTGGACTTGGATGAGGCGGTCCAGGACGGCCCGCACATAAGGGCAGTGGTTGCACATGAAGACGACGACCAGGACTTTTTTGTCCTTGAAACCGGCGAGGGAATAGGTTTTCCCGTCCGTTCCCGGCAGGCTGAAGCCGGGAGCGCGCGAGCCCAGAGGCGGCATCGTGGAGTAAGTCAAAGCCATGGGTCTCCCCTTTCATGGAGAGTTCATGATAGCGCTTTTCCCGGGAAACCGAAACCCCGGCAAAGGGCGGCGCGGCGGTCGGGCGTTCAGTTCTTGCACGTCATGCCGGTCGTCCGGCAGGTGTAGCAGGCGGAATGGGCCAGGGGATACGGGCGGAGGGTTTCCGCGATCGTTTTGCCCATGCGGGCGGATTCGTAATCGACCAGGATCGGGCAGACGTATACGCCCTTTTCCGTCGCCATCCGCGACGAGGCGCATTGAAGGCTGACGATGGGATAGTTCTCGAAACATTTCTCCGTGACGCGCTCGTTCTCCTCGTAAGCCCTGAGGTTTTCCGCCAACCTGCCGAGAAGGAAGCCGGGCAGGATTTTGATCCGGGGCTGGGGCGCGTTCCGCTCCTTGAGAAAATGGAGGAACCTTTCCTCCATCTCCCGGTCCCTCTCCTCGTCCCAATCGCGGGTGACGGTGAGGATGACGGAGAACCCGTATTCGGCGAGATTGCGGATCCCGGCGGCGGCGAGCCGATGGGCGTTTTTACCGCGCACCTTGTCGTTTTCCGCCTCCTCGAAATGCTCCATGCTGACCCGGAACTGCATGGGATGCCCGGCGCCGTCCTGTATTTGCCTGAGTCTTCGCGCTTTTTCGCGGGCGATGAGCGTGCCGTTGGTCAGAATGTTCAGCGGGCCGTATTCGAGGATGGCGCCCAGGATTTCGAATATTTCGGGGTTGAGGAACACCTCGCCGCCCGTGATGTAATAGTCCTTCACGCCCAGAGCGCGGGATTCTTGCAGGTAAGTCCGGACCTGGCCCAAGGTCATCATCCCGTGCGCATGGTTTTGGGGGCCGCAACTGATGAAACAGTGCGCGCAGGAGAGGTTGCAAAGCGTTCCGCCCACCTGCATCCAGAGCGTCTCCAGGCGGACCAACGGGACTTCCGGGACCGCCGTTTGCGGCGCCGGTCTTTTCGGATTATGCGGATGGTTCATTCTTTCAGCCTAGCAAAGGGGGCCGGGGTTTTCAATCACTATCGGGCTTTATGGGAACGCGGGGCCGGGCGATCGCAAATAGGTCGTCCGCGGGCCGCGAACCTTACAGTCAATGCGCGACGGCGTCCCCCGCGGGCGCTTGACAGGGGAAACGGGAGAAATTAGGATTGTCGTAGGACCTGCCATGGAAACTTATTTTGACGCGAGGGAAAAAAGATCATGCCCATTTACGAGTACATCTGCAAAAAGTGCAACAGCGAGTTCGAACTGCTGGTCAACGGTTTCGCCAAGCCGGCGTGTCCCGCCTGCAAAAGCAAAAAACTGGAGAAACGCCATTCGGTATTTTCCGCGAGCGTAAAAAGCGGGGGCAAGGAGCAAAACCGGCCCATGGCATCCCCCGCGTGCGGGACCTGCGGCGACCCGCGCGGCCCCGGCGCGTGTTCACTCAACCGATAAAAAGGCGAAGCGTGGGGAGGAGGAGGGAAGGACCGGAAGAGAGGAGGGGGATCCTCTTCGCCAGTCCTTCCCATCAATGCCCGGCGGGGTTTTTCAGGTAAGGCGCCGGTTTACTTCTTTTCGTGTTCCTGTTCCTTTTTCTTGGACTGATGTTTCATGGTCTTGGACTTTTCCTTCTGTCCTTGTTCCGGGGCCTTGCTTTGAGGGGTTCCCGCCGCTTCCATTTTCTTCTCCGCCGCTACCGGCGGGGTGGAAGTCGCTACGGTCCCGGTATCCGCCGCGAACGCGGCGGCGCCGCTCGACAAAAGATAGATCGCCGAAACCATCGCCACAATTTTCCTCATGCGTGTCTCCTTAAAATGGTTATCGATGTCGTGGTACAAGAAAATAGTAATCCATGGCCCATTAATTTCGCATTAATGGGCAATTAAATATGGATCATTAAATTCGTTTAATCTTGGGCCGGGAAGGCCGCAATCCCATTGATTTTGGCGGGCCATGGTTTCCGGTCCGGCGGGCCGGTTGCATTCCTCGCCCTGTTTTTATGACGAAAAAAATAGTTTTCGACAATCGTTCCGCGTCCTGTCTGTTTGACGGGGACGTTTTTCACGAGTTGCTTTCCGGAGGCCATCTGGTCCGTTTCGGAGAGGGGCAGTATGGCTACGGGAAACTGTTCCTCGCGGTATTCAAATATTTCGAGAGGGCCTGTTATCGTCTGGCGTTGAAGCAGGAGCCCGAGGAATTTGTTTATCCGGTAATGATTCCCATGAGCTATTTGGAGCAATGCGGATTTTTCGAGGAGTATCCGCGGAAGGCGACTTTCATCAGCCGTCTCGAATCCAATCCGGCCCCTGGCGCGGGCGGAGACAAGGACCGGGAAGGCGGACGTTTCCCTTTCCTGGACCGGCTCATGGCCCCGGACCACGTGGGGAAGGCGGCGGTCTGTCTCCACTGTTATCCGCAATTCGCAAACCGGACGGTCCCCCGGGACCGTCCGGCGACCATCGCCACGCAGGGACGATGCTACCGTTACGAAGAGGACGGATCGGGATCTTTCGAATCGTTGTGGGAGTTCATCATGCGCGAAATCGTCTATCTGGGGAGCGAGGACTTCGTGCGCGAGCGCTTGCGCGAAGCCCGCGCCCTGACGGAGGAGTGGATGACGCGGCTCGGTCTCCGTTGCTGGATCGAGACGTCCGGCGACCTTTTCTTCGCGAATAAGCGCGCGGTCCGGGAAGAAGCTCTACGGCATGCGGACGGCAAGCTGGAGCTACGGATCTCGCTTCCGTTCGCCGGGACGTCCCTGGCCGGCGAGGCGCCGGGCAAGCGCCCGGAGGCAACGCCGCCTCGCGCTCGCGCCGAGGCGGAAACATCCGCGGCGATACGCCGACCGGGGCATCCCGTTCCAGGGCGGTCCCTGGCCGCGGCGTCCTTTAATTTTCATGGGACGCATTTCGGGCGCGCGTTCAACATTTCAAACGGGGACGAGGGTCCCGCGACGACGGGTTGCGCCGGGTTTGGGATCGAGCGTCTGACCTATGGCTTTTTGTCGCAATACGGTTTGCGGACGGAACTGTGGCCCGGTCGCGTTCGAGAAGAGGTGTTGGAGAAACCTTAAGCGACGGGACCGGAGGATTCGGCCGCCGGTTTGTTCCTTGAATAAAGGTTGGCGTAATAGGCGATGAAATCGTTTATGGAAAGCAAGCCGACGATTTTTCCCCCGTCGGTGACGGCGAGGTGGCGGATATGGTTCTTGTTCATCTGAATGAGCGCGGTGGGCATCAACCGGGAGCTCTCGATGGAGTGGATGGGTTGGCTCATCACCTCGCGCACCCTGGTTTTCTCGGGGTCCCGGGACTGGGCGATGATTTTGCGGGAAAGGTCTCCTTCCGTGACAATGCCGATGTATTCGTTCTCCCTGGACTTGACCAGCAACGAACCCACCTTGTGGCCGAGCATGGACCGCGCGGCCTTTGCGGCGGTATCATCGGGACCGACGCTCAACAGGTTTTCCTCCATGTAGTAGCGAATCTCGTCCACGGGCGTCCCAACCGCTACGGCGTTTTCTTCCGGAAGGTGAGTTCCAGGTAAAACAGGGGATCGGGGGTCCCGGAAAACGGGATGGCCAGTTTGATGACGTCCCCTTTCTTGGGCCCGATCACCATGTGTCCGCTCCCCACGACCGTCGTGGGGATGTCGATTTCGAAATTCATTTTTTTGGGGTCCTTGGCCAGGTTTGGGGATGCGGGATGGACGAGGCCCAGGATCTCCTCGTGAAGGCCGGAAATCTTTTCCTTGACGTTTCCGGCGATGATGTTGGCCAGCTCGGCGATGAGGTTGCAGATGTCCTGGATGCCGCCCGTCCCCTCGCCGAACAATTTTCCGTAAATCGTCCTCGCCACTCCCTCGGGGAAATACAAGACCAGCGTGATGATCGCGTTTCTTTCCGACTCCGTCAGCTTGATGAACGAACTGATATCGCCGCGCACTTCCTGTTCGAATAGCGGGGCTTGGGGGCTGGTTTCGGTCATGAACCCCTGCATGACCTCGACCGTGGTTTGCCCAAAAGCGTCGATGACCTTTTGACTGACCTGGCTCATGATCTCCTTCTTGCGATTGAAATGTTGAATGTTTTCAGCGACATGCAAACACCATATTACTATGAATTGCAATTTTTCAGCAAAATTTTCCCGGGAATTTGGAAATTTTTGACTGGACCCGGAAAAAGGGGTTTTCCCTCCCGAAACGCGTTCGCGATCGAATTCAGGCGATCTCCCACGAAAACGCCCCGGTCAAATCGCTCTCCACAACCGCGCGGTCGCCGGGGACGAGGGGGCCGACGCCCGACGGCGTCCCGGTGAAAATCAAGTCGCCCGGTTTCAAGGTCCATCGCCGGCTCAGGAACGAGACCAGCGTTTTGATCGGAAAAAGCATGTCCTTCGTGTTCCCTCTTTGACGCACCGCCCCGTTCACGGAACAGACAAAGGCAAAGTCCTCCAGATCGATGGAACCGTCGTAAGGCAGGAAAGAGCCGATGGGCGCGCTCTGCTCGAACGCCTTGCTCAACTCCCAGGGGAGGCCTTGGCTCTTTAACTCGTTTTGCACGTCCCGGAGAGTCAAATCCAGTCCGAGGGCGATCCCGGCGATATAAGGACCGGCTTGCGCCGCTGTTATATTCCGGCCTTCCCTGCCGATCCATACGACCGCCTCCGCTTCATGTTGCAGTTGTTTCCCATAGGGTGGAACATGGACGGTTTCGCCCGCGGGGACCAGGCTGGAAACGGGTTTCATGAAAACCGTCGGCTCGGCCGGCATGGCGTGCGCGAGTTCGCGGACATGTTCCGCGTAATTCCGCCCGATGCAGAATACCCGGTGCGCGGCCATTGTCCGGCCGCCGAGGGAAAAGGAAATCGACATGAAAGTTCTCCTGCGAACGGGGGGAGACGGTCCCGCGCCGCTAGGAAATTTTTTTCCGGTCCGGCATGTCGCAGAGCGGTTTGCTCTTGCCGGTTTGCGAGACAAGCTCGCCCACGGTGGCGTTCCTGTACGCTTTTTGTATGAGCATGATGGCGTCGTTCAGCCGGTCGTGCAGAGGACACAGGTTCTTGCCGTGGGTTTCCAGGTCGAGCGGGCACTGGGTGATGGGCCTGATGGGGTCCACGGCGTCGATGACGTCCAGAAGAGAAATCTTGTCCGCGGGCCGGGCCAAAAGAAAGCCCCCGTGCAACCCTCTCTGGGACTTGACGAGCCTGGCTTTCCCCAAAGCCTGAAGGACCTTGGAAAGGTAGCTGGCGGGGACCTTGGTGATGCTCGCGATCCGCGGCGCGGTCAGGGAGGTCTTGGGATAAGTGGCCAGGCAGGCGACGGCGCGCAGGGCGTATTCGGCGGTTTGGGAGATCACGGTTGCCTCGAAAGCATTAGGGATATTTCTATCTTGACATCCAATTATAACAGATTCATATCGGATTTAAAAAGTAGATATAAATATCCATTTATCCGCAAAAAGAGGCCCGCTCCGGACTTTTCGCGAATGGAAATGCCGGCAAGAAAGCAGATGCCCGGTACGACCTGGTCGTCACCGATATCGAAATGCCGCGCATGGACGGGTTCGCCCTGACCGAGAAGCTTCGCGAAACGGAGGAGTACCGCAACACGCCGATCGTCATCGTCAGTTCCCGGGACAGCGAAAGCGACAAGAAACGCGGCATGCAGGTGAGGGCGGACGCCTATATTACAAAGGCGGATTCGATCGGTCCAGCCTGTTGGCCACGATTCAAAACCTGATCCCTTGAAAACCGCTTGCCCGCTCCGGGAGCCGCCCCCAACAAACCCTGATGCTCCGTCGCCGGGATGCCTCGGGGACTGCTGGAAAATTCCGGATGAGGAGACCAAAGCGGGGCTTTGCTTGATTTTTAAGAACCGTTTTGGTAAACTGCCATCCCAATTGGGGATGGAGTCCCCCTGATAACCGCCCGGGCGGGCTGATGACTCCTACCGCGCAGACTTCTTCTCTGCGGGGTGGGTTCATTAGCCTGCACCATGAACCCGCGATAGAGCGGGTTTTTTTATGCCTGCGCAACGGTCCGGCAAACTTATTGGGAAGGAGACTCCGCATGGAACATATCTTCAACATCGCCGCCCCGTGGCTCGGGTTAGCCGTCATCTCATCCATCGTAGCCTACCACTTGCGGGTGTCAATCGCCTTGGTCGAAATCTGCCTTGGCGTGATCGTGGCCGCCGTTGCAAGTCACTTCGGCAAAGCGGACGCTTTGGGCCATAATATGGAGTGGTTGCGGTTTCTGGCGGCTTCGGGGGCCGTCCTGCTCACCTTTCTCGCCGGGGCCGAGCTTGAGCCGGAGGTCCTTCGAAAGAAGCTGAAAGAAGTAACGGTTGTAGGAATCATGGGTTTCTTGGCGCCGTTCCTGGGATGCGCCGCCATGGCGCGCTACATTTTGGAATGGACTCCTCAGGCCAGCCTTCTTTGCGGCGTGGCGCTTTCGACCACCTCGATGGCGGTCGTTTATGCCGTCATGCTGGAAACCGGATTCAACCATACCGACTTCGGAAAAGGCATTTTGGGCGCTTGTTTTATCAACGATCTCGGCACGGTCATCGTCCTCGGATTGCTGTTCGCGCCGTTCACATACAAAACGGTTGTCTTTATCGCGGTTACGGCCTTTGTGCTGGCCATATTGCCATTCGCCAGTCATTGGTTGACCCGCGTTTACGCCCATGGAACCGCCGCGATTCGGACCAAATGGGCGGCCCTCGTCCTTTTCGGCCTGGGCGCTTTGGCGCTTTGGTCCGGGAGCGAGGCCGTGCTTCCCGCCTATGTCGTTGGCATGGCGCTGGCGGAGTTCTCGAACGTCGACGCTTTCTGGATTCGCCGTCTCCGGACCCTGACCGTCGGGTTTCTCACGCCGTTCTATTTCATTCGCGCCGGAATGCTCGTCTCCTTGCGGTCCCTGGTTTCGGCCCCGCTCGTTTTTCTGTTGCTGTTGGGCGGGAAGGCGATGACAAAGATATTCGGTCTTTACCCGGTCATAGGACAATTCCGCCGCCAGCGCGACGAGAGATGGTATTACACCTTGATGATGTCCACCGGGCTGACTTGAACGATCTCGGCCTTGTACGGCTACTCGAACAACATCGTATCGCAGGAGCAATATTCCTTTCTGGTCGCGGCGGTCATCGCGAGCGCCGTGGTCCCAACGCTAATCGCGGGACTTGTTTTTCCGCCGCGCCGTCTCCTGCCCGGGCCGGAACAACCCGCGGAGGCAACGCCTCCGGGAAACGGGTTGAGCGAGGAGGGATAAAGACATATGCCGCTTTTGTCCTCGCCCAAGAGCGAAAAGGTTCGAGGAGAAAACAAAAGCCGCCCGTATTCCTTGTGGAGGATTCGGCCGGCTACGGGAGATCGAGAAGAATGTCCTCATAAAAAGGGGTCCGATCAATCCAGCCTGTTGGCCACAATTCAAAATCCGAACCCTTGAATGCTTTCATGAACCTCAACCCCGAATTCTCATTTTCAAGAAAGGCGCGGGCCGCCCTATGATCAAGGCCATGGCCCTTATCATCGGCGGCGGCATCGGCGCCTCCCTGCGGTATCTGATCGCCGGATGGACCTATCGGTTGACCGGCGGGCTTTTCCCATGGGGGACCCTGGCCGTGAACCTGATCAGCGGTTTCGTGATCGGTTTTTTGTGGGATTTATTTGAAACGCGGATCGTTTCCCCCAACCTCCGGACGTTTGTTTTTATCGGGATCCTCGGCGGTTTTTCCACGTTCTCCTCGTACGCGCTGGAAACGGTCAATCTGGCCCGCGAAGGGGAAATGGGGCTGGCCTTGTGGAATGTGCTTCTCAGCAACGTTATTTGTATCGTCCTGGTGTACGCCGGTTTTGTCGCTTCCCGATTTCTTAAAACACTCTTTTGAGGAAAACGCGCCGTGAAATTGCCTGAGGAAGGTTGGCTTTTGAGGATCTTTATCGGAGAGTCGGACAGCTATAAAGGCGGGGCGCTGTACGAACAGATCGTTTTAAAAGCGCGGGAGTTGCACCTGGCGGGGGCCACCGTCACGCGCGGGATATTGGGTTTCGGCGTGACCAGCAGACTGCATTCCGCCAAACTGTTGCGCCTGTCGGAGGACTTGCCCATCGTCGTGGAAATCGTGGACACGGAGGAGAACCTCGGCAAGCTCATGCCTTTTCTCGACGAGACCGTCACCGACGGCCTGATCACCATGGAGAAAGTGAAGGTGGTGAAATACAAAAGCGACAAGGCGAAATGAATGGAGGTAACGGGCCGGGCCTGGAATGTCTTGCCGGTCTCTACCGCGTTGTGGGCCGGGCGGCCGCCGGTCATTTCGCTTTTATCCGGTAGATTGCCCCGTCCCTGGCGAAGGGATGGTCGGCCACGTATAGCTCGCCCCGCTCGTCCTCCCCGAACGCGCTGATGGACAGCGGCGTGTCGAGGAGTTCCTCGACCGTCCATCGTCCGTCGGCGTTCCGCGCGGTTCCCCAGATGCGTCCGCTACAGTAGTCCCCATAAATGTAAACCCCGTCGAGGGGCGGAATGTTCTTGCCCCGGTAACGATACCCGCCGATGACGGCGCAATGCCCGGCCCCGCCGTCCTCAGGCTTGTCGTGATTGTAGACGGCGATGGGCGGCGTCAAGGTCCCGTCGTCGCAGTTGGAGAGCGGATTGTAGCAGGCGTTGCCCTCCATCAGCCGCCATCCGTAGTTTTCGCCGCCCCGGCTGTCGGCGGGCTGGTAATCGATTTCCTCGAACCGGTTCTGGCCGACGTCGGCGATGAACAGGTCGCCCGTCCGCCGGTCGAAGGAAAAACGCCACGGGTTGCGCAAGCCATAGGCCCAGATTTCGCCGCGCGCCCCCGCGACCTGGACAAACGGGTTGGATGGGGGAATGGCGTAAGGCGTTCTCTTGTCCACGTCGATCCGCAACATTTTTCCCAGCAGAGAGCTTAAATTCCGGGCGCGGTTTTGCGGGTCCCCCGCCGCGCCGCCGTCGCCCATCCCGATATACAGATAACCGTCCGGACCGAATTGCAATTGCCCGCCGTTGTGGTTGGAGTATGGCTGGCCGACCGTCAGCAGGACCGCCGCCGATTTCGGGTTTGCCGTTTTGGGGTTTCCGGAGGAGCGGGTATAGCGGGCGATCTTCGTGTCGCCCGAACGGTCCGTGTAGTTTACGTAGAAGCGCCCGTTTTCGGCGTAACGGGGATGAAACGCGACGCTCAGCAGGCCCCTTTCCCCGCAACAGGAGACGAGGGAGGAAATATCCAGAAACGGTTCCCGCAAAACCCGATCGCCGTCGAGGACGACAATTTTCCCTTTTTGCAGGACAATGAAAAGAAGGTTCGACCCGTCTCCCGCATGGGCGATCGCCGCGGGGTTGTCGAGGCCGCCGGCGACGCGCTCGATTCGCAGGTCGGCGCCCTTCAGCCCGGGAAACGCGAACAACCTGTCCGGCGGAAACAAGACCGATGACAGGGAGAACAGGAGCGCGCTCAAACAGAACGCGGGAATGGGGGTGCGGGCCATGGCGTCGGATGGAGAAAGCGGCATCGGAAGTTTCTACTACATATTTACGTTTCGCACAACATCTAATGAAACGCAAAGGGGCCTTAGAGAGCCTAACAAAATGAAATTCCCCATAATTCCCTCCCCCTTGACGGGGGAGGTTAGGTGGGGGTGAAAAGCTGGCCCACCCTCCCCCAGCCCCCTCCCTCAAGGGAGGGGGGTATTTGCATGTCCGGACGATCGGTTCATTTTGTTAGACGCTCTTACGACATCCGAGCCCGAAAATTCGCAAATCCCGCCGATCTTTGGCTATAATGATCGGCCATGACCGAGTTCACCGGCGTCATCGCGGCGGTTTTCGCGCTCTATTTTCTCTTCATGGCGCTCATCGGGTACTACGCTTCCCGCCTGACCCGCTCGCCCGCCGATTTCTTCCTGGCCAACCGCGCCCTCAAGGCGTGGGTCACGGCCATCTCCTCCACCGCCAGCTCGGAAAGCGCCTGGGCCGTGCTGGGCGCCGTGGGCATGTCCTACAAGGACGGCCTCTCCGCCATGTGGTTCATGCCCGGCTGTCTCCTGGGGTACGCCATCAACTGGCTGTTCCTGGCCGAACGCCTGCGCAAGCATTCGCGCGAGACGCGCGCCATCACCATCCCCGATTACCTGGAGTCGCATTTTCACGACAAGACCCATACCTTGCGCGTCCTGTCGGCGACCGTCATCTTCGTCTGCATGGTGGGTTACGTCGCTTCGCAGTTCACGGCGGTGGGAAAAACGTTCGACGCCCTGTTCGGCATCCCCTATGCCGTCAGCATCCCCGTCGGCGGGGCCGTCATCCTCCTGTACACGGCGATGGGCGGGTTTCGCGCCGTGGCGTGGACCGATTTCGTCCAAGGGTTGATCATGGTCGCCGGGCTGGTCATTTTGGCTGTCGTGGCGGTGGCGGAACTTGGCGGCTTGAGCGAGGCGGTCCGGAAGGTCCACGCGGCGGCCCCGGAAACGCTGACCTGGACGGGCAACAAGACCTCTGCCGCGTTCCTGGGCTCGCTGGTCGGCCTGCTCGGCATCGGGCTGGGTTACCCCGGACAGCCGCACGTCATCACCCGTTACATGGCGGCGCGGGACACCAAGGCCATCGAACAGGGGACGTGGATCGCCATCGGCTGGGGATTCCTGATCTACTCATCCGCCATCGTCGTGGGCATTTGCGGCAGGGCGCTGATGCCCGGGTTGCAAGACCCCGAGAGTTTGTTCCCGCTGGCCGCGGAAAAATATCTGCCGCCGGCCGTCGCGGCCGTCGTCCTGACGGGGATCCTCGCCGCCATCATGTCCACCGTGTCGTCGCAGATCATCGTCGCCGCCTCGGCCGCGGCGCACGACATCTACTGCAAGGCGCTCCGGCGCGAGCCGTCCCACGCCAGGATCATCCTCATCAGCCGGGCGACCATCCTGGCCCTGGGGATCGGCGCCATGATCGTCGCGTTGACCGAGACGCGCGTGATATTCTGGTTCGTGCTGTTTGCCTGGTCGGGCCTGGGAGCCAGTTTCGGGCCGCCGATCCTGTTCACCCTGTACGCCCGCAACGTCACGAAGGAAGGAGCCGTCGCGGGGATAATCGCGGGGTTCGCCGTCACCGTCGCGTGGAAGGTTTCCGGGCTTTCCGAGGCCGTCATCTACGAGCTGGTCCCCGCGTTCCTGCTTTCCGCCCTGGCCGTCTGGCTGGTCAGCCGGATGACGGCGGAAAAAGGAGAAGGTTGACTGTTTACGCAGTCCGTAATAAGCGGCAATTGGGCATCTCATCCCAAGTGCGTCCATCAAGCTCACGGCCCGCTTTCTTTTTTTGGAAACCGCCCCATTGTTTAAAAAAGAAAGGAACCTTGTTTTTCAGGCATTGGTCGCGGATTTCTCGGACCCAGATTGGGTCCATCTGGCGCGCGCCGGGTCCGCTTTCACCCCCGACGATCACCCAATCAATTCCTTTTAAATTTAAAATACCCATTTTGTCGAGAAGAGGTTCAATAGAGAGAAATCTTGTTTTTGCGGGAACGTTCCTCAGGCAATCGACACGCCGCAGATATTCTGGAGTTTCTATCGATACGCCCATCCACACGTTGGCGGGCCAATTGAGCCTACAAGCAGACCCTGAAAGACGCTCCGCGCGTTTGGTGAGAATTTGAAACGTATGCCAATGGGCTTTTTCCATCACCCTAAAAACTTTTTCGATATAGGGGAATGGAATGTCCTCATGAAACAAATCGCTCATACTATTTACAAATATTGTGCGCGGTTTTTTCCATTCCAAAGGTTGTGTCAAACGTTCAGGCCAGAATCGCAAATCGAAACCTTGCTCATAAGGGTGTCCGGGTATTCCGCGCCACCGTTCCGCAAAAGTCTCCGCATAGCAGTGCTTGCATCCTGGACTGATTTTTGTACATCCCGTAACCGGATTCCAAGTCGAATCCGTCCACTCTATGTTTGACTTTTCACTCATACAAACATCCTACGTGAAAGTGATCATGGACTTGTTCCAATACGTATTCGTCCGCCGCTTTTTCCCATCGCTCAGAAGGGGCTCCACCCTGACCCTGTCCGCGGTTTCCTCTTCTTTCAGAACTGCTCTCGCGTGCTTGGCAAGAAACGCGGTTTCATCTTCGACATACTTGCAAACCACCTCGATCGAACGTATTCCTTGGCCCCGGAATTTTTCTCTAAGTTTCTTTGCCAATGATGTTGTATCGACGAGTTCAGTGAATAACACCCGCTGACTAGGATCGGTGGCATCAGAGAATCTAAATTCTCCATTCGGATCCACGGCCCACATCGCCTCTTTCATCTTCAGATGACCTTTTTCGTTATTCGTTGCAAAAAACAAATAGTATTGAACTCGATTATTGCGGTCGCGCATTTCAAAGTAACGAACAAATTTTGCCACCTTACGCAATTGGCTTTGGTAGAGCGTTCGTAGACTCTCGACCCTGTTACTTCCGGATTCCTCGGCGATACGAATGGCCTCATTGGTGCCGAACGCTTCCACAATATTGCGAACGATGTTATCTCTTGGATGCTCCAAGAACCGGTTTATTGCATCCGCCATCAAATTAATAAACACCTCACATCGATTCTGCTTCAAGAAACGCTCGACGAGCGCAAAAGGAATGCCCGAGAAGCCAAATGGATCGATAAAAGCAAACGTAGGCGCAAGATTGGATCCTTTGGCCTCCAATTCGTCTAAAACGCAGGCCAGTCTCTCGTGAAATATTCCGGATTCAGCCTGTACCTTAAAATGTGGGGGAATCGTAAGCGCTTGCAACTCTTTTTTAAGATGCAAGATGCGATCTTGGTCTTCGTCTATGAACCAAAAGACTAGTTCGCCCTTCCTAACCTTTCTGTGATTTATGGCCACGTCCAGCGCAATGAGCGGTGAGCCCAGTTCGCCGCCTTTATAACGTCCCGGACCAGAGAAACCATCGATGTAAATAATCCTGCCATTCCACGAATTCAGAATTGGAAACCATGCCTTCAGGTATCGCCGTAAAATCTCGTGTTTTGCTTTTGTATGTGGATCAAGTTCCCATAATGTGGATTTTGGAACAGTCAATTTCTGGCAAGCCTTTTCTAAGCGGTTACACGATTCCCCGTTCAGAGCACACGGGCATATTAACAGATAACCCCATTAATATCAATTAATTAACCAGATGGTCTCGCCCTGGCCGTCTGGCTGGTCAGCCGGATGACGGCGGAAAAAGGAGAAGGTTGATGGGCCGGTTTATGCGGTCCGTGATAAGAAGGCGAGGTAGCGGCTATTTCCGCAGGACAAACAGGAAGATCACCATCAGGTAACAAGAGCCCATGAACAGGAAGGCCCCGACGATGACATGATGTCTCAGTACCCAGTTATCGAGGGAATGGTTGGAGGCGTCCAGGGCCTTGTGGAATTCGACCGTCGAGAACAGGGTATCCATTTTTTCGCTGATTTTCCGGAACGAAGCGGGCCAGAACAGGATGGTCAGGCAAACGACAACGCCGACGCCGGAAAACAACGCGAAGAACCAGCGGACCGCGGCGAAGACTATTTCGTAAATCGTCCGCGCGCCCAGCCCGGCGGGATTGATGATCAACGCGACGAACTTCTTCTCGTCGAAATCCGCGACCAGATATTTAATGGTCAGCGCCGAACCGGCCAGGAATACCCCGCCCAGCAACCACCGGTACTCGAGAAGGGCTTCCGTGGTATCGATGTACTTATCGACTTTATTGTGCACGTGCTCCGTGGAGAAGACCGCGTTGAAGCGTTCATTGATGCGGGCGGCGAGCGCCGGCTTGAACAGAATGAGCGCGCTCACGACGAACGACACCACGACCAGGATGTAAAACAGGATTTTCCCCGCGCTGAACAAGATTTGATAGGTGACGCTCATAGGAACCGTTCCCTTCGTTAGATCGCCGGTCAAACAGAAATACCGGCCGCGTTTTACTTTACGCCACTGGCGCCTTGGGGTTGCAACCGCCGGGCTTTTTCTTTTTCGGTTTCCTCGCCGCGCAATTTTTTCTCGAGGTCCAATTGCCTCTTCAATTCGCTCTCGGACTCGATAATCTTGGGGCTAATCAGGCCGTTAATCGAATCGTAGGCCCATTTTACCACCGTATGGTCGTTTCTCTGATGATAAACAAATCCCGAGGTGGTAAACGAGCTCAAGGTGGTCCCCGCCTCCTCCGGCGTCAGGTTGATTCCCGACGAGCCGGTGACATACACCCACAGCCCGTCGTCGACGGGGTCGCCGGTGGGCCGTATGGAGCGCCTGCGGTTGTAGCCCTCGGGAGTCCTCCCCAGGTTGACGAAGGGGTCGGCCGGGTACTTGCCCGGTTCCCCCTTGAACATCGCTTCGCTGACGCTGGAAGTGAGGTTCTTCCGCAGGGTCTCGACGGTGGCGTCTTCCGCGGCGATGGCGACGTCCTCGGCCACGGAGATCATTTTCTGGGCCGCGATGGATGACAGGATGCCGATCATGACGATCACCAGCACCAGCTCTATGAAAGTGAACCCGCGTTGACCCATGATTTTTCCTCCGTCCGTTGCGTTCCGCATCAACCGCCGCCTTTCGCCATTTTGGACATGTCCCACATCGGCAGGAAGATCGACAAGGCCAGAAACAACACGAGGGCGGCCATAAACACGAGCAGGATGGGCTCGATCATGGACGAAAGGGACTTGATGGCCCGGTCCACTTCCTCGTCGTAGAAGTCCGACACTTTGAGCAACATCTCGTCGAGGGCGCCCGATTCCTCCCCCGCCGCGATCATCTGGATGACCATCGGGGGCACCATCCCGCTCAACTTCAAGGGCGCCGCCAGTCCGAGACCGTCCTGGACGGCCGTCCGGAGGTCGCGGATGATTTGCGCGATGATCACGTTCTCGACCACCCGGGAGGTGATGTTCAGAGTCTCCAGGATGGGCACGCCCCCCATTTGCAGGGTGCCGAATATCCGCGCGAATTTGGCCATGGACGAGCGCAACAAGATGGGGCCAAAGAGCGGGGCCTTGAGCTTGAACCGGTCCCACCGCCTCCTGCCCTGTTCCGTCGCGGTATATTTCTTGAAGGCGAAAATGGCGGCCCCCATGGCCAGAAACATATAATACCAATAGTCCGTGAATATATGATGGGCGCCGATCAATAGTTTCGTGGGGGTCGGCAACGTGATCTTGGCTTTTTCGAAAATGCTCACGAACACGGGGACCACTTTCCACATGAGGATGGTCACGGCGAGAAACATGGCCGTAACCACGATCTTGGGGTAGCGCATGGCCCCCTTGATCTTGGCTTCGTTCTCCGCGTCCTTTTCCAGCAGGTCGGCCAGGCGCCGCAGGATCTGGTCCATGACGCCGCCCGCCTCGCCGGCCTCGATCATGCTCGTGTAAAGGGAGGAAAATACGTCGGGGTATTTCCCCATGGCGCCGGAAAGCGTCAAGCCCCCCTCGATATCCAGCCGGACGTGCCGGATGATGTCCTTGAACTTCGGGTTCTGCATGTTTTCGCCGAGGGCCGAAAGGATGGCGAGCAAGGGGATGCCCGCGTTGAACAGCGTGGCCATCTGGCGCGTGAACAGGACTATTTCCTGGGGCTTGACCTTGCGGAACCGGTCCAGAACATCTTTTTTCTCCTTGTCCGAAGCGGCTTCAAGGGACTTGATGGATACCGGGAAATGCCCCATCCTGCCCAGTTCCTGGCCGACCACGTCGGCGCTGGGCGCATCCATGTTGCCCTCCACCAGGGCTCCCATCCGGTTTCGCGCTTTGTATTGATAAATTGCCATGATCGTTCGCGGACAATCCGCGGTCCCTTATCGGGGCAGGATTTTCAAATCCCGCCGGCCCGGCTCCCCGCCTGCGCGGGGACAGGCTTTGCAAGGGGGAGCCATGCCGGTTCTTTTCTCTCGCGCGACGTCATTCTCCCAGGCCGTACTTCTTCATCTTGTTGTGCAGGGTTTTACGGCTGATTCTCAGCCGGTCGGCCGCTTCCTGCCGCTTCCAGTTGGTCTCGTTGAGCGCCTCGAGGATCAGGCGTTTCTCGACCGCGGCGACCAGCGTTTGCACCTTGTCCTCCAGGGAGATCCTGGGAGAGGTCAAGTCCGGCTCATCGCCGCCCGCCAGCGGCGGATAAACGTCGAGCAGATCTTTCTCTCCCAAGATATTATTATACGCGAGGACGATCGCCCTTTGGGTCACATTTTCCAGTTCGCGCACGTTTCCCGGCCAGGAATAGCGCGTCAAGAGGTCCATCCCCTCCCTGGAAAAACCGCCGATGTCTTTTCCGAACTTCTCGTTGTAGACCTTGAGGAAATGGTTGGCGAGGATGGGGATGTCCTCCTTGCGGTCGCGGAGCGGGGGCAGTTGCACGGACACCACGTTGAGCCGGTAGAACAGCTCCTCGCGGAACTCGCCCTCGGCCACCGCGCGCTTCAAGTCCTTGTTGGTGGCGGCGACGACGCGGATGTCGATCTTGACGGACGTCTCGCCTCCCAGCCGCTCCACCTCGTTTTCCTGCAGGGCGCGGAGGATTTTCATCTGCGTGGAGGTCGGCATGTCGCCGATTTCGTCGAGGAACAGCGTGCCGCCGCTGGCCTGTTCGAATTTCCCCAGTTTGCGTTTCAAGGCCCCCGTGAAGGCCCCCTTTTCGAACCCGAAGAACTCGGCCTCCAGCAAATCCTGCGGGACCGCCGCGCAATTGACTTTCACGAACGGCCCGTGGCGCCGGGGGCTGTTGGAGTGGATGGCTTGCGCGACCAGTTCCTTGCCCGTGCCGCTCTCGCCCAGGACCAGGACGGAGACGTCGCTCCCGGCGACTTTTTCCGCGCGCTCGATCGCTTCGCGGATCGCCCGGCTTTTGCCGAGGATCCGCGCGAGGGAGAATTTTTCCTCCAAAGCGCTACTCAGGCTCCGCACCTCGCGGAGCAACTGCCGCCGTTCGAGGGCCCTCCTCGCCACCACGCGCACCTCGCCGATGTCCAACGGCTTGGTGAAATAATCGTACGCCCCCTTGTCCATGGCCTCATAGGCCAGGTTCTGGCTTCCATACGCCGTGATCAGGATGGCCACGATATCGGGGTCGATCTCCCGCAATTTCGCCAAAGTTTCAAGCCCGTTCCAACCGGGCATATTGTAATCCAGGATGGCCAGGTCAAACGGTCCCTTTTTCAAGATTTCCAAGGCCTCGGAGCCGCTGGCCGCGGCGCGACACCGGTATCCTTCCCCGGCAAGGGTTTCGGAAAGGAAAAACCGCATGCTTTCCTCGTCGTCCACAATGAGGACCTTACCCTGCGTCATGGCCGTTTTTCCCTGGGGCATGTCGTTCATTCGCGGTCGCTTCCAACCGTTTCCGGGGTGGGTTTGGCCAATTCAGCCAGCGGGAATACCAGCGTGAAAACCGTGAAACCGTCCCGGCGCGCGAACGCGATCGTTCCCTGGTGCATGGCGACGATCTGGCGGGTGATGGCCAGTCCCAATCCCGTCCCCTGTTGCTTGTCGGTGACAAAGGGATCGAAAATACGATCGGCAATGTCCGGGTTGACCTCTAGTCCGGTATCGGCGATCTCCACGACGATGCCGCCCGGTTCGCCCTTGGCGGAACCGCGGAACAGTTCGGGATCGAAACGGGTTGCGACGCGGATTTCCAAACGCCCCGGAACGGGTTCCTGCAATTTGGCTATCGCCTGATGCGCGTTGATCAGGATATTGAGGAAGGCTTGTATCAGTTTTCTGCCGTCAGCCCAGATGGGGGGGAGAGACGGAGCATAGTTTTTGGTCAATTTGATTCCCTTCGAACCCGCGTCCAGCAACGCCAGGTTGAGCGCCTGGTCCAGCAGGTTGTTGACGTCGCAAGGCTGGGCCTCGCGCGCCGTCGGTTGGGCATAGTTGAGAAGACTGGAGACGACCCCGTTGAGACGGTCGATTTCCTTGACCATGGTCTGGGTGTAGGCGCGGGTTGTTGCGTCTCCGGGAAGCTTCTCCCGCAGGAGTTGGGCCAATCCCCGGATCGCTCCCAGAGGATTGCGGATTTCGTGGGCCAGGCCCGCCGCAAGGGTCCCCACCGCCGCCAGCCGGTCGGCTTTTTCCATGCGATCGACGATTTCCTCGGCCCGCGTCAGGTCCTTGATGGTGGCCGCCACGCCGGCGAAAACATCGCTGGCGTTCTTGAGGACCGAGGTGGACAGGGAAACCCGGATTTTCCTGCCGTCTTTCGCGACCAGGCGGGTCTCCCGGTTGGCATGGGCCGTTTGATTCTCGAACGCCTCGGCGATCAGGGCCTTGAACTCCTCCACTTGGGGAAGATGGCGGAAAAGCTCGTCGTACCGGCGGCCGACAACGTCCTCCGCGCCGCATCCCAGGATCGCCAGGGCGATCGGATTGATGGAAACGAGTTTTCCCGTTTTGTCGATGAAAATCCAGCCTCCCGTCAAGTAATCGACGAAATACTTGTTGAGCGAGGAGACAATGAGATTGAAGTCCTTGCCCAGGCCTCCGAGCTCGTCCAGGCTTTCGACTTTCAGCCCGGCGGTAAAATCCCCCAGGGCCGCCTGCCGCGCGCCAGCCATGAGCCGCCTCAAGGGGTGGAGGATGGCGTAGGCGATCCCGAACCCGGCCGCCAGGCCCAGCAAGGTGAACCCAAGCACCTCCAGCTTGACATACCGCAAAACCGCCCGGGCCTGGAACAAGACCTCCGTCGAAATAAATTCGCCGTTTTGGGCCATAAAGTTATCGACGAGCGCGAGCGCGACGAAACCGGAGGAAAACGCGATGAGCGCGCCTATCGCGGGAAGGATGACGAACAAGCTGATCGACAGGCGCTTCTTGAAGAGGATCTGAAACGATCGGGTCATCATGTAACGACATGCCCAAAGGGATTAATACCGCGGGCGGGCCGGCAACCGCTTCCAAGCGGGGCATGGGCGGAGGAACGCGGCGCGCGGGAATTAATGCATGCCCTCGTCCGCGAACGTCACGCGGTTCAATTCATCGACGGTGGTGTACCCGGACAAAACTTTCGAGATGCCGTCCTCGCGCAACGTTTTCATGCCCTGCATTTTGCGGGCGAGTTCGCGGATCGTCATCGGCGCCGATTTTTTCAAGATCAATTCCCGGACCTCGTCGGTCACGATCAACGCCTCGAAAAGCCCCATCCGGCCGCTGTAACCGCTTCGTTTGCACGCCTTGCAACCTTCCCCCTTATACAGGACGACGGGTTTCCGGTCGCCGCGGGGAAATAACGCCTTCAATTCCTCCTCGGCGGGCTCCCGCGGGACCTTGCATTTCAGGCAGATTTTGCGCACCAGACGCTGGGCCAACACGCCCATGACGGACGAGGCCAGCAGGAACGGCTCGACCCCCAGGTCGGAAAGCCGGGACAAGGCGCCGGGGGCGTCGTTGGTGTGCAGGGTGCTCAGGACCAGATGGCCGGTCAACGCCGCCTGGACGGCGATTTCGCTCGTTTCCCGGTCGCGGATTTCGCCCACCATGATGA
>JACQQK010000060.1 GCA_016207065.1 Nitrospinota bacterium | reverse complement strand
CCAGTTGGTTTCCGACCGACTTCAACCAGTTGCTTCCGCCCAGGCATTTCTGGCAATAGGGGTGGACGACTTTGAAGTTCTTGAATCCCTCCACGGCGGACAAAATGGCGGGGCTGTTCTGTTTATCGACGATCGAATTTTTAAAGACGTTCCCGGCGGCGGTCTTGCCGTTGTAGTCCTTGCAACAGTATACCAGATCGCCGTTGCACAGGATGGCGAAATGGTCGGACAGCGCGCTACAGTACCCGATCCGCGAGGGCACGTAGTTGTCGCCCACGAAGGCGTTGCCCCAGGTGTCCAGGATGTACGTTTCGAAATAAACCCGCGGCGCGACTTCCACGACGTTCCACTTGTAGGCGGACAGGCCGTCGATCTTGTCGAATACCGTCTTCCGGTCCTTTTCGCTCAAGTCCGGGCATATTTTATGGATTTCGTTCGCCCAGTACGCGAAGGTCCGGCGCAATTCTTTTGTGTTGTTGATGACGTTCATCGTCCCCAACGACCAGTCCTCGCCGGGAACCTCGCGCTGGATCGCCGTGTTCAGGAAATGCAGTTTGAGCTTGGGCGGCGTCTCGTGGCGCAGGCAACGGCTGATGAACTCGAGTATCTTCGCCTTGTATTGCTCGAAGTCCAGCCGCCGGGCTTTCCGCGTCTTGAACGACTCCTCGTCCGGGGTTTGCAGGGAAATGTTGAGCTGGGAGACGGACATCGTCTCCAGCCTGGCGCCGATCTCGTCGTTCAGGTAAGTCCCGTTGGTCGTGATCCCGGTCTTGACCCCGACGGCGGCCGCATGGTCCAGGATGTCGAAAAACCTGGGGTGCATGAACGGCTCGCCCATGACGTGGAAGGTGATCTTCTCCGCCATCCGGTATTCCGCGATCTCGTCGATGATCGCCGCGGCCCGTTCATACTCCATGTACTCGTACTTGCGGGTCATCTCCTGCTTGGGGCAGAACGTGCAGTCGAAGTTGCACACGTTGGTCAACTCGATGTGGATCCTCTGCAGGGGGAACCGTACCAGCTCGGCGATGCGTCCCGGTATTTTCCTGGCTTGGATTTCGTCTTTGATCAGCACTCTGTTTCCGCTTCGAGAACGGTCATTTATCCCAGACGTAGCGGTTGATACTTTCGCTCGTGAAGGACCGGTTGGTCACGTTGCGGGTGACTTCCTTGGACCCGCATTCGGGGCAAACCACTTCTTTTTTACCCACCTCGGAAATCCTCATTTCCACGACAAAGTCTTTTTTGCATTTTTGGCAGGTATGATCGTATTGGGGCATGTCGATTCCTCCCAAAGGGTTACAAGATACTACATATTTTACCGCAATGCAACGCGGACGGATAGGGCAGGGGTCAGGGGCCCGGTATTTCGCCGCCCGTTGAGGGCCCGGCCTTGCTTTTCATCAACAGTTTGTTGATGGCGTTGATGTACGCGCACCCGCTGGCCTCGACGGTGTTGACGCCGGAACCTTTTCCCAACACCTCCCGGTCCTCGTGGAGGACGCGCACGGTGACCTCGCCTTGCGCGTCCTTGCCCCGGGTCTTGGACTGCACCTGGTAGTCCAGCAGTTTGCAGGAAAGTCCGGCGACCTTGTCGATGGCGTTGTATATCGAATCGATGGGCCCGTCGCCGTCCGCCGTGGCGGCGTGTTTCTTGCCGTCTCTGCCGATCAACTCCACGGTGGCCTGGGGGACGGTCCCCGTCTCGAAGGCGCATTTGATTTTCCCCAGCGTGTACGCATTCAAGCTCTCGTCGGACAACGTTTGTTTCTGGATCAAGGTCGCGATGTCTTCGTCGAAGATCTCCTTTTTTTCGTCCGCGAGGATCTTGAACTCGTCGAACAAGCGGTCGAGTTCTTGCGGGCTCAACTCATACCCCATCTCCTTGGTCTTGTGGAGCAGGGCGTTGCGCCCGGAATGCTTGCCCATGACCAGCTCCGAGTCCTCCCAGCCGATGTCCTTGGGATCCATGATCTCGAAGGTGTCCTTTTTTTTGAGGAACCCGTGCTGGTGGATGCCGGACTCGTGGGCGAAGGCGTTTTTGCCGACGACCGCCTTGTTCCTCT